>JBKCHQ010000120.1:0-21464 GCA_046302715.1 Bacteroidia bacterium
GATGGAAGCCTCGTAGGCGACTGGAGCAGTACGTGTGCATTTACCACACAGGCCGCCGTAAGTATTTCGGCTCCGGTGGTGGATGAATTGCAATACTGTGCAGGCGATGCATTGAGCTTTAACAGCCTAACATCTAACAATTTTGGAGCGAACAATGTGTTTACTGTATTTCTGAGTAATGCCAATGGCGACTTTTCGTTTCCACCGCCAAGTATCCTTGGCTCATTTACCAGTGAAGGTGCAAGTGTTCAAACATTTAGCTTGCCGTCAATTTCCATCGGAAGTAGTAACTATAAAATTCGAATTAACTCTTCTGAACCTCAATTTACAGGTGCAGCATCATCCCCCTTCACGATTAATGCCTTGCCCGTTATTGAGGGCGATTTAAACCTGCTTGTCTGCGCACAATCCACTGAAGTAGAACTGCCAATTATGGAGCCTCAAGGAGGAATTTACGAAGGAAATGGAGTTATTGGAAATACGTTCCATCCAGACCTTACCGGGCCAGGAATTTTTCAAGTTAGTTATACCAATACAAACAATGCCACGGGGTGCTCTGCAACTGCAATCGGAACGGCAAGCGTTGAAGCATGCACAAATTTAGCTGGAGAAGTGCGCATAATCAATAAAACCATCACATTCCCCGCAGCAGTTGAAAACTGTCTTCTTTATGACCTTCAGGGTCGCAACGTGGGGAATTTACATACATCATCAAGTCTCTTTGACGTATCGCAGTTTAATTTGCCTAAAGGAATCTATATTGGGATATACAGCATAGGCGGCATTCAAAGAACTTTCCGCTTTGCATTGTACTAAATTTGCGAAATACGATTAATACTAAATACTCACCCTTCGCATGCAAACGCAAAACACTATAGCGGCACTGGCAACACATCCCGGAATGGCCGCAATAGCTGTTATTCGAATTTGTGGACCTACGGCATTTGAAGTAATAGAAAAAGTATTCCGTCCTGTAGGCGGTAAAAAGTTGAGTGAGATACAAGGGTACACAATTGTGTTTGGGAAAATTCACGAAGAGGGAAAAATTATTGATGAAGTATTGGTCAGTGTTTTTCGTGCCCCTCATTCATATACTGGCGACGATACGCTTGAGATTTCGTGTCATGGCTCTGTTTATATTCAACAGGAAATACTTCAATTGCTCTATCGCAGTGGAGCAGAACCGGCTTTGCCCGGAGCATTTACCTTGCGCGCCTTTTTGAATGGAAAGATGGACTTAAGTCAGGCCGAAGCCGTTCCCGATCTTATTGCATCGGGCAATCAGGCCTCGCATGCGATGGCCATGCAACAACTGCGAGGAGGTTTTGGCAATCAAATCAAGAAATTGCGAGAAAATTTGTTGAATTTCCTTGCGCTCATTGAGCTTGAGTTGGACTTTAGCACCGAAGATGTGGAGTTTGCCGATCGAAATACGCTCGAAACATTGGTAAAGCATATTTTGGGAGTAATTGAGCGTTTGCGTACGAGTTATGCCATGGGCAACGTTTTAAAAAATGGGATTCCTGTGGCCATTGTAGGCATGCCCAATGCGGGAAAATCGACCTTGCTCAATGCGTTGCTGAATGAGGAGCGTGCCATTGTGAGCGATATTGCCGGCACCACACGCGATACGGTTGAAGATGAAGTAGTTTTGGGTGGATTTGGATTTCGGTTTATAGATACTGCCGGGCTGCGCGAAACTACCGATACCATTGAGCGTATTGGCATTGAACGCAGCCGCAAAAGCATACGTGAAGCGGCAATCGTACTGTATGTGTTTGAACCTGAAACATGGAGAAATGGCACGGCGATATCTGAGCTGCAGCGTGTGGAAAATGATGTAGCTGAAAATGTTAAAATTTTACAGGTACTCAACAAATGCGATGTATTAGGCACAGAGTTTTTGGCCAATTTACCAGAAAATACGCTGCGCATAAGTGCTCAAGATGGCCATGGAATAGAGGCTTTGCACGCTGCGCTAGTTTCATTCGCTCAAAAGGGCAGGGGAGAAAGCGACTTTTTAGTAAGTAATGCACGTCATTACACCGCCTTGAGCAAAGCCTCGGAGGGATTACAAGCGGTTTTAAAAGGACTCGAGCTGCGCATTTCGGGCGATTTGTTAAGCCGCGATTTGCGTGATACGCTGGATGCGCTTTCGGAGATTACCGGTGAAGTAGATAACGAAGAAGTGCTTGGGACAATATTTGGTAAGTTCTGTATCGGAAAATAGGCTTTGGTTTATCCGAATTAAATCCTATAAGTGAGTAAGCCTTTAAAGATCTAAATAAAAAAGGACCTTTCGGTCCTTTTTGTTTAAAACAATCCTATCAAATCGGGTAGGGGAGCCCCCCATTCTTATTCCGCTGCTTCAGCCGAATCGTCGGCTTTCTTCTTCTTTTTGCCTTTGGTAATTTTTACTTGAATGCCTTCAACCGCATCATACGTTAAATTGATGCTGTCGCCATCTTGCAGGTTGGCACTAATGATGTGCTCGGCGAGCGGATCTTCAACATACTTTTGTATGGCACGTTTCAACGGACGGGCACCAAAATTGGCATCAAATCCTTTTTCTACGATGTAATCCCTTGCCGACTCTTCAAGCTTTATTTTGTAGCCCATGGCTTCGATGCGCTTGTAAAGTTGAGCCAATTCAATATCGATAATCTGGTTGATGTTTTCTTTGCTCAACGAATTAAACATGATTACATCGTCGATTCGATTTAAGAACTCAGGAGCAAATGCCTTTTTAAGTGCGCTTTCAATTACGCCTTTTTCATGATCAGATGCTGAAGCTACCTTCGCGGTGGTAGAGAATCCCACACCCTGGCCAAATTCTTTCAACTGGCGCGATCCAATGTTCGACGTCATAATGATAATGGCATTTTTGAAGTCGATTTTTCGACCCAATGAATCGGTTAATTGTCCATCATCTAAAACTTGAAGCAACAAATTAAACACATCCGGATGCGCTTTTTCAATCTCGTCGAGCAACACTACAGAGTAAGGTTTGCGACGCACTTTTTCGGTGAGCTGTCCGCCTTCCTCATAGCCTACATATCCGGGAGGCGCTCCTATAAGACGTGATACCGCAAATTTTTCCATGTATTCGCTCATATCAATGCGAATGAGTGCATCTTCGGAGTCAAATAAATATTTAGAAAGTATCTTGGCCAATTGCGTTTTACCTACACCGGTAGGTCCAAGGAAAATGAACGATCCAATAGGACGATTGGGATCTTTTAATCCGGCACGGTTACGTTGGATGGCCTTAACCACTTTTTTAATGGCTTCGTCCTGACCAATTACACGACCTTTCAGCTCATCGTTCATCTTAACAAGGCGGCTGCCTTCGTTTTGGGCGATGCGTTGTGTTGGTACGCCAGTCATCATGGCTACCACTTCAGCTACATTATCTTCAGTAACGGTTTGGCGATTGTTGCGTGTTTCTTCTTCCCAGGCTTTTTTGGCCGTTTCCAATTCTTTCTCCAATTGTTTTTCCTTATCACGCAAACGGGCAGCCTCTTCGTATTTCTGACTTTTTACTACCTGAATCTTCTCGTTCTTTATCTCTTCAATTTTCGATTCGATGTCGAGAATATTTTGGGGAACGTTAATGTTGGTTATGTGCACACGCGAACCCGCTTCATCAAGCGCGTCAATTGCCTTATCAGGCAAATGTCTGTCAGAAACATAGCGCTGCGTTAAGGTAACGCAGGCTTTAATTGCTTCAGGGGTGTACGTTACGTTGTGATGATCTTCGTATTTGGCTTTGATGTTGTTCAAAATCTGAACGGTTTCATCCTCAGAGGTAGGATCTACCACAACTTTTTGGAAACGACGTTCGAGCGCACCGTCTTTCTCGATATATTGACGGTATTCGTCGAGCGTAGTAGCACCAATACATTGAATTTCGCCACGTGCTAATGCTGGTTTAAACATGTTAGACGCATCGAGCGAACCCGATGCACCTCCAGCACCAACAATAGTGTGAATTTCATCGATAAATAAAATTACATCGGGTGATTTCTCCAGTTCGTTGAGTACCGCTTTCATGCGCTCCTCAAACTGACCACGATATTTAGTTCCCGCTACCAAAGATGCCAAATCGAGCGTTATAACACGCTTATCAAACAGCACACGCGAAACTTTCTTTTGAATAATTCTTAAAGCAAGACCTTCAGCAATGGCTGACTTACCAACGCCGGGCTCACCAATAAGAATGGGATTGTTCTTTTTACGACGCGATAAAATCTGCGACACACGTTCAATTTCTTTTTCGCGTCCAACTATTGGATCGAGTTTGCCTTCCTCAGCGGCTTTAGTGAGATCTCTCCCAAAATTGTCAAGTACTGGTGTTTTGGATTTCGAATCACTGGCTTTCTTCGTACCGCCTCCAGAGGACGATCCAAATGAACCTCCATCATCGTCATTATCATCATCAAGTGGATTGTTGGGAGCCTGTGCCTTGGGTTCTTCAGTTAATAATTTCTTAAGCTCTTCGCGCACTGTGGTGTAATCAACCTGATATACTTCGAGCGCACGGGTTACAATATTGTCTTCATCCTTTAAAATGGCCAACAATAAATGTTCGGTACCGATGAGGGTTGTTTTAAAATTTCGAGCTTCCAAATACGTCACTTTAAGCGCTTTTTCGGCCTGCTTAACTAACGGAATCTGATTAAGGTTATTTAGGGTTTTGCCAGAGGTTACTTTTATAGCACCTTCTATATCAGCCCTGAGCTTGGGTAAATTTACCCCAAGATTGTTTAAAATTTTAACGGCCATGCCTTCGCCTTCGCGGATTATTCCCAATAACAGGTGTTCAACACCCATATAGTCATGACCCAATCGCAACGCTTCTTCGCGACTGAAGGATATTACATCTTTAACACGTGGAGAAAATCTCGCTTCCATAAGTTAAGGGTTTAGGGTTAGGATGAAAAAACAAATATATATAAAGTTTGCCATCGGTGTGATTACAAAAATACCGCTCATTTTGGCTTTTGATCCATCTCAAATTGTTAATTTGTAACAGAATTTTGTTAATACTCATTTTATGATTTTCAACGTTGCGAAATCCTTTTAAGTATATTCGCAGCTCAATTTGCGAAATGTGTTTTCAATAATTGTGCTCAATAAAATTTAACTGAATTTATGGCAGACGGAGAAAAAATTATCCCCATCAATATTGAAGAAGAAATGAAAACGGCCTACATCGATTATTCGATGTCGGTCATAGTGTCACGTGCTCTACCCGATGTGCGCGACGGATTAAAGCCGGTGCACCGCAGGGTGTTGTTTGGCATGCAGGAGTTGGGGGTATTGTCGAATCGGGCGCACAAGAAGTCGGCCCGTATTGTTGGGGAGGTTTTGGGAAAGTATCACCCACACGGCGATTCGTCGGTATACGACACCATGGTGCGTATGGCTCAGGACTGGAGCTTGCGCTATCCGCTTGTTGATGGGCAGGGTAACTTTGGCTCTATAGATGGAGATTCGCCTGCGGCGATGCGTTATACTGAAGCACGATTGAAGCGTATTGCAGAGGAAATGCTTGCCGATATTGAAAAAAATACGGTTGATTTCAGACTTAATTTCGACGATTCGCTCGAGGAGCCAACTGTTTTACCGGCAGCGATTCCCAATTTGCTCATTAACGGAGCCTCGGGTATTGCCGTAGGTATGGCTACGAACATGCCTCCGCATCATCTGGGTGAGGTTATTGATGCCACTGTGGCCTATATAGATAATCGTGAGATAACCGTACAGGAAATGATGCAGTTTGTAAAAGCTCCTGATTTTCCAACCGGTGGTATTATTTACGGATATCAAGGCGTAAAAGAAGCCTTCGAAACGGGTAGGGGAAGGGTTGTAATGCGCGCCAAAACCGAGATTGAGCAAGCAGATAATGGAAGAGAACGCATCATTGTTACCGAAATTCCCTACATGGTGAACAAGGCCGAAATGATTCGTAAAACGGCCGAGCTCATCAACGAAAAGAAGCTGGAAGGCATTTCAGATTTGCGTGATGAGTCGGACCGCGACGGTATGCGCATTGTATATGAATTAAAGAAGGACTCAATCACCTCCGTAGTCCTAAATAATTTGTTCAAATACACGCAACTACAATCTTCATTTTCAGTAAATAATATCGCGCTTGTTAACGGGCGACCCGAACTGCTCAATTTAAAAAAGCTTGTATCGTGTTTTGTAGATCACCGTCATGATGTTGTGGTGCGTCGTACCAAGTTTGACTTAGAACAAGCCGAGAAACGGGCGCACATTTTAGAAGGCTTCCTGATAGCACTCGATAATTTAGACGCAGTAATTAGCTTGATTAGAGCATCACGCACCCCCGATGATGCACGCGAAGGTTTAATGGAAACCTTTGGCTTAAGTGAGATTCAGGCCCGCGCTATCCTTAATTTAACCCTTCAGCGCCTTACCGGACTGGAGCGCGATAAGATTCGCGAGGAATATGCCGAACTCATGAAGACCATCGAATATTTAAAATCGATTTTGGCTGACGAGGGTCTGCGTATGACTATCATAAAAGATGAACTCAAGGTAATCCGCGAAAAGTACTCCGACGAACGACGCACACATATTGTATATGATGCCGACGATCAGCGTATCGAAGATTTAATAGCCGACGAGCCTTGCGTGATTACGGTTTCACATATGGGGTATATTAAGCGTACCAATCTTAACGAGTATCGTACGCAGAAGCGGGGAGGTAAAGGCTCTCTTGGCACCAATACCCGCGACGAAGATTTTCTCGAACATTTGTTTGTGGCCACTACGCATAATTACTTGTTATTCTTTACCAAAAACGGTAGATGTTTCTGGATGCGGGCTTTCGAAGTACCCGAAGGTTCAAAAACATCCAAGGGTAGGGCCATCCAAAATCTTATTAATATTCCGCCCGACGATAAAGTAATGGCGTATGTGAATATTAAGAATCTCAACGATGAGGAATACATCAACAACAATTACATCATTATGTGCACCAACAAGGGAACAATTAAAAAGACTTCCCTTGAAGCCTACAGTCGTCCGCGTGCTAATGGTATTAATGCTATAACCGTGCGTGAAGGCGAGACCCTTCTTGAAGCGCGATTAACCAATGGCACCTGCGAAATAATGATGGCCCTTAAATCGGGACGCGCCATTCGTTTCCCTGAAATTAAGGTACGTCCGATGGGGCGTAATGCTGCAGGGGTTCGTGGTGTTACACTTGCTAGCGATACAGACGAAGTAGTGGGCATGGTTTGTGCAGAAAATACGCACATGCAAGTTCTCGTAGTTTCGGAAAAGGGATATGGTAAACGATCAGAGATTGAGGAATACCGTATCACGAATCGTGGTGGCAAAGGTGTTAAAACCATTAATATCACTGAGAAAACCGGTAATCTTATAGCTATCTTGGGTGTGAAGGATGAAGAAGATTTAATGATTATTACCCGCGGAGGTATTACTATTCGAACCCCAATTGAAGATCTTCGGGTTCAGGGCCGCGCTACACAAGGTGTTCGATTGATTAACCTAAAAGGAAACCAAGAGATAGCTGCCGTTTGTACAGTTGAAAAAGAAGAGGAGAGTGACGAAGAATTGCTGGATGGCACAACGCCCGAAGCAGGGTTGAATCCAGAAGGAGAAGGCGAATCTGCAAGTGAAACACCTGAAACTGAATAATCGCAATACCAAACAGAAATACACACAATGAAAAATACCGTTTTAATCGCAGCGCTATTCATTTCGACGCTGCTGCACGCACAACAGGCGAAAGTGGTAAGTGCCATTAACACGCTTGGCTATTACCAAAAAGATAAAAGCGACACGCAAAGCATCAGACAAGCGCGAGGCTTTATTGAAGAGGCTATTAAAGCCGAAAGCACGCAAGGAAAACCCAAAACTTGGTGGGTAAGAGGGAATATTTATTGGGCTATTAATGAAAGTAAAGACGCCGCATTGATTGAAATGGCTGGCGGTAACCCAATCATGATTGCACTTGAATCTTACTCCAAGGCTATTGAAATTGATCCCAAATATGAAAATGGAGAAGATTGTCGTCAAAAATCATTGATAGGATACAATCAGTTGGCTATTGAATCATACAACAGTAAAAATTATGCTGATGCTGCCATCTATTTTGAAAAGTTAGCTGTTCTTATGACAGCACTTCGTGGTAAAAAGGATAATAGCTCTTTGCAATATGCGGCGGCAGCGCATTATTATAGTGCGAATTACACAAAATCAATACAGTTATATAACGAAGTTATTGATACGGATACTACCGGATTACTTCATTTGCAGCTATTCAAAGCACATTGCGGGATAGGGGACACAGCAAGTGGAATTGATGTTCTAAAAAAGGGAAGAGGTTTATTTCCTAATTATCAACCACTTTTAACCGAAAATCTAAATATATTATTTAGGCAGAATAAAAATGCAGAGGCCGAAGAACTTCTACGTTTGGCAATAGCCAATGATCCCAATAACCACACACTTTGGTTAGCAGCAGGATCTACGTATGAGAATTTAGGCCGAAAAGAGGATGCAGTGGAGGCCTACAAAAAAGCCATTGAAATTAATAAAGAAGCATGGCAGGCATATTACAATCTAGGAGCCATATATAATAATATTGGTAAGGACTTACAAGATAAGGCCAACAATGAAAAAGATCAGAAGAAATATGATGCTGCCATTAAAATTGCCGATGAACAATTAAAACTGGCATTAACTTATTTAGAACAAGCTAAGGATTTAACTCCAGTAGGTTCTTCAGATCGTATGGATATTATGCGTGCGTTGAAGCAATTGTACATGCGATTAAGCCTGAATGATAAATATGATGCCATCAAGAAAGAGATGGAACAGTAGGGGAGTATTGTTTTTTTAATGAATCTTAGATCACTCGAAAGCAGTGAGTTGAAATCTGAATTTTAAAGCAAGAAATTACTTTTCCGAAATTTAAATGTCTTGAGCTTAATACCCAGCTTATTTTGAAAAGTAATACTCCATTGAAAATACAGATAACGAGATAATAAGACCAAGGATAAATATCAAAGAGCTCGCTTTCAAATAAGGATATTTCCTGTCTGAAAGCACTCTTCCGATATCGTATATATCCTTAATCATTGCGCGTTTAACATTGTCTGCATCACTCATTGTATCCAACATCTCAGTCTCAAATTCTTGATAAGATAAGGATGTAAAGTGTCCAAAAAAGAGTTTGTTCGGTTGATTATTATTTACTCGATTCTTACGCTTGTTCCATGATAGTGGAGCAATTACAATAATGGAGGTAACCAGAGTAAACAACGCTGTAATCATTAGCAACCAAAATCCCATAAAATACTTAGCTGTGTGAATGTGTGGGAATGAAAAGGTTATAAGAATTGTACTACTGGCAATTAAGATATTTGCTTTTTGATCAATAAGCGATGTTAACTGTACATGGTGCTGTTGCGTTGTTCGCAGCATGTATACCCAATAGGTCGATGGTTTATCGTGTGTCATGGTGCAAAAATAAATACTATCTTAACTTAATTAGACTCAAATCATTCTTTAATGATTTAGTAATGATGTTTCATTAGTTAAAACTATATTTAACATAATATTAATTATAGGATAATTAGGATTAGCATTTTGTTAGTATTGTTAAGGAATTCTACTGTGGTTATGTGCACCGAATTACTTTGTTTTGTAACATGAAGAATTTTCTTTTTCCCTTAGTGGCTTGCCTTATAATTAATGCTTCGCTAAACGCACAAAAAAATAAATCGGCAGCCGATTCAAAAATAGATTACAGTACCGTAAACCAATTATCCTTCAGATCCATCGGCCCGGCGGTTACCTCCGGTCGTGTCTCCGATATCGCTGTTGATCCTCTAAACGCATCAACCTGGTACATTGCTGCAGCTTCCGGTGGAATTTGGAAAACTACAAATTCAGGCACCACATTTTCGCCCATATTCGATCAATACGGCTCTTATTCCATTGGATGTATCGCCATAGACCCCAATAATCATAACGTTATTTGGGCGGGTACCGGCGAAAACAACAACCAGCGCTCTGTAAGCTACGGCGACGGTATCTACCGTTCAGATGACGGTGGTGCATCTTGGAAAAATATGGGTCTAAAAAATTCTGAACACATAGGTCAAATCATCATTGATCCTCGAAATTCGGATGTTATATTCGTTGCTGCTTACGGTCCCTTATGGTCAGACGGCGGCGATCGCGGCATTTATAAAACCACGGATGGCGGTAAAACCTGGAACTCAGTGTTAACCGTTTCGAAATACACAGGTTTTAACGAGGTCTGTTTTCATCCGAAAAACCCCGATATTCTTTATGCAGCTGCGCA
Source organism: Bacteroidia bacterium (assembly GCA_046302715.1). Taxonomy (GTDB): domain Bacteria; phylum Bacteroidota; class Bacteroidia; order M30B66; family M30B66; genus CAMCXT01. The sequence continues at coordinate 10,373 of JBKCHQ010000120.1, forward strand.
TCAGCGTCGCAGACATGAATGGACCTATATTTCAGGCGGTCCGGAGTCGGCACTCTATCGAAGCGTGGATGCCGGTAAAACCTGGGAGAAATTAACCAACGGACTGCCATCGGCCCATATGGGACGTATCGGCCTGGCTACAACAGTGGCTGATCCCGATCGCATTTACGCCATTGTTGAAAGCGATAGCGAAAATAAAGGCGTATATCTGAGTACCAATCGCGGTGCCAGTTGGAAAAAACAATCATCATGGGCTACTGCCGGTAATTATTATCAAGAAATTAAAGCGCATCCCGTTAATCCCAACATACTATATAGTCTCGATACCTGGGCTATGGTGAGTGATGATGCGGGGAAATCGTTTTCAAAACTGGGCGAACGAAATAAACATGTCGACAATCATGCACTTTACATCGACCCTAAAAATCCGCAGTATTTACTCATGGGCTGCGATGGCGGTCTTTACGAATCGTATGACCACGGCCAAAACTGGAAGTATTTTGCCAATTTGCCCATCACGCAGTTTTATCGCGTTTGTGCCGACCGGCAAAGTCCATATTGGGTTTATGCCGGAACGCAGGACAACAATACTTTGGGAGGACCATCAGCCACAACTTCGGCCTCGGGGATTTTAAATTCCGACTGGTTTGTAACTGTGGGAGGCGATGGATTTGAATCGCAGGTTGATCCGGAAGATCCCAATACCGTTTATTCGCAATGGCAATACGGCGGGTTGGTTCGTCACGACCGAAAAACAGGCGAATCGTATGACATAAAGCCTGTTGAAACACTCAATGATTCTGCATTTCGTTGGAATTGGGATGCGCCATTATTGATTTCGCCGCACAATGCCAAACGTCTCTATTTTGGAGCAAATGTACTGTTTCGTTCCGACGACCGCGGCAATACCTGGAAACGCATATCGCCCGATTTAAGCCGCCAACTCGATCGCAATGCCTTGCCTGTAATGGATAGAATTTGGTCGGTTGATGCTGTTGCAAAAAATCAGAGTACCTCTATCTATGGTAATCTTACTGCAATAAGTGAATCGCCGCGCAAGGAGGGGCTTTTAATGCTAGGAACCGATGACGGTTTAATTCAAATCAGTATGAATGGTGGAACAGACTGGACAAAAACAGAACGTATTTCGGGAATTCCGGAGCGTGTATTGGTTCATGCCGTTTGTGCCTCGCGCCACGACGAAAAACGCATGTACGCTGTATTTAACAATCACCGCAATGGCGATTTTAAGCCATACATCTGCATATCCGAAGATCAAGGTAAAACATGGAAAATTATTGTTAACGGTTTACCAGAACGAGGTTCTGTGTATTGCCTTGCAGAAGACCCCAAACAAAGCGGTTTAATTTATGCAGGCACCGAGTTCGGATTATTTTTCAGTACTGATATGGGACAAAACTGGAATTCGTTAAAAGCGGGTTTGCCTGTTATTTGTATTCGAGATATCGAAATTCAGGATGCAGCCGATGATTTGATATTGGCGAGTTTTGGACGTGGAATTTACATCCTCGACAATCTTCAATGGATGCGAGATCTGGCGAAACTTTCCGAAACAAATGCACCTGAATCGGCACAAGCAACATTTCTCGAAATTCGCCCCTACAAGCTTAGAACACTGGCCACTCCATTGGGACATAAAGGAAAATCGTTTCAGGGCGCAGCATTTTACACCGCCGAAAATCCATTGGAGGGCCTTCATATTAATTGGTATTTACACCGCGACTATAAAACCATTCGTGAATTGCGGAAGGAGCGCGAATCGGAACTCATTAATAAGGGTAAGAATACCCCCTACCCTACTCGCGACAGCTTGATTTTAGAGGGACAGCAAAAAGCGACCTATCAATTAATGCAGATTACCGATAAAAACGGGAATTTGATTAGAATACAGCAATTCCCTGCTAAAAAGGGACTGCATCAGTTTAGCTGGGACGGCAAATTAAATAGCTCAGCAGCGGTCAGTTTCAGAAGTCCAGATCCAGAAAATCCCTATGATGGTCCGGATGCCGCTGCACCTGCTGCGCCAGGAAAATACTACGTTCAAATTGTATTGTTTGATGGAGCCAATACGATCGCTCTTTCCGATAAACAAGAGATTGAATTATTGGGCTCGGGCTTAGCTGATGAACGATTTAACGCCGAGGTATCGGAAATACGCAAGGTAATTTCAGGTATGGATAGCTACATTAACAACGCCTCTGAGAAATTACAGTATTATCGTGCGGCGATTGCTGGAAAACCTGTAGATTATTCTGATATTATTAATCGTTGCGGTCGGCTTGAAAATACTATATCCAACTTAAGAGTTAAAATGTATGGTAATTCACAATTGGCACAATTTGAATTCGAAACCAAACCCGGAATCGCAAGTCGAATCGATGGAATTGTTTATAATTTATGGTCCACAACACAGGCTCCAAGTAATACGTATCGTGAACAACTTAAATTGGTTACAGATGATTTGGAACCCATTTACGCCGCCTGCACTGAGCTTGAGAAAGAAATTAAAGAATTAGATGCATTATTAAACGATCTTAGAGCTCCTGCTACTCCAGGACGCCTACCAATATGGAAAAAGTAGTCATGTTGTACATACCCGTATGTTTTGAGTTCTGAATGAAATGCTTTAGGTTTGCCCTTTGTTTGTAAAATAAAAGCATCCAAGAATCCGATAAAATACTGTAAATGAGTTGGTTCAATAGAAAAGATAAGAACATTACCACCAGTACCACTGAGAAGAAGGAAACGCCTGAAGGATTGTGGTATAAATGTCCATCGTGTAAGAAAATTTATTCATCAACAGATCATGAAGAAACTCTTTGGGTATGTGGAAACTGTGGGCACCACGAAAGGATAAATTCAACGGAATACTTCGCAATATTATTTGACGATCAAGAATATCAAGAACTGTTTACAAAAATTAAACCCACCGATCCCCTATCGTTTACCGATACCAAAAAATACAGTGACCGCATAGTTACGAGTCAGAAGAATACGGGGTATAACGATGCCATATCATGTGCAGTTGGATCGGTAGATGGACTAAAAACCGTGATTGCTTGTATGAACTTCGATTTTATTGGAGGTTCAATGGGTTCAGTGGTAGGCGAAAAAATTTCACGTTCAATAGATTACTGCATTAAAAATAAGCTGCCGTTTATGCTAATCAGTAAATCGGGAGGTGCTCGAATGATGGAGGCTGCATTTTCATTGATGCAAATGGCCAAGACATCGGCAAAACTCACACAACTTGCAGATGCTCAACTGCCATATATTTCTTTGCTTACCGATCCTACAACCGGCGGAGTTACTGCGTCTTATGCCATGCTCGGTGATGTAAACATTGCCGAACCCGGCGCATTAATTGGCTTTGCTGGTCCGAGAGTGGTGAAAGAGACCATTGGTAAAGATTTGCCCGAGGGCTTTCAGACTGCTGAATTTGTTTTGGAACATGGCTTTCTCGATTTTATTGTGGAACGTCGCGAACTTAAGCTGCGCTGTGCTCGACTCATGCGTATGTTGATGAAAAAGGATTGCACTTCGAAAACAGAGTAATACTGAACTTCAAGACACGAAATTCTTAATTTTTTATCAGTAAACTTTTTTAGTTGGATTTTTTAACTAACTTTGCCGTCCTGTAAAAAGAAGACATCAATCAATATGGCATTGACAACTGAAGCAAAAAAAGAAATTTTTGCAAAACACGGTGGATCAGCAACAAACACCGGATCAACTGAAGCTCAAATTGCACTCTTTACCGAGCGCATTAATTTAATGACTGAGCATCTTAAGAGTAACAAAAAAGATTTTGGAACTCAGCGTTCTCTAATTAAATTAGTAGGAAAACGTAGAAGTTTGCTCGATTATTTGAAAGACCGGGATATTATGAAATACCGGGCGCTCATTAAGGAACTTAACATCAGAAAATAATTCTGAAAGGTTTTCAGGAAGAAGGCAATTATTTAATTGCCTTTTTTCTTTTTCTCAACACAAATACCCCATCTTATAATGAATATTGGAGTTAGCAAAACATTTACCATGCCCGATGGGCAGGAAATAACTTTAGAAACAGGCAAACTGGCGAAACAGGCTCACGGTTCGGCAGTCATAAAAATGGGCGGCACCATGCTACTTGCCACTGTGGTTAGCAACGAAGACGCCAAAGAAGGCGTTGATTTTCTTCCGCTCACCGTTGAATATCAAGAGAAGTATGCCTCAACAGGGAGATTCCCCGGCGGATTTTTTAAAAGAGAGGCTCGTCCTTCAGAATATGAAATTTTAATCGCACGATTGGTGGATCGTGCACTTCGTCCACTATTTCCTGAAGATTATCATTCGGACACCCAAGTGATGATTCAGCTGATTTCTTCAGATCGCCAGCATCTGCCTGATTCTTTGGCTTGCCTTGCTGCGGCAACTGCTGTTGCCGTATCAGATATCCCGTTTAATGGTCCGATTTCAGAGGCTCGGGTTGCTCGCATCGACGGAAAATTGTGTGTTAATCCAACCATATCTGAACTAGAACGTGCCGATTTAGATATCATTGTTGCTGCTTCGCAAGACAGTATCGTAATGGTGGAGGGTGAAATGAAGGAAGTTTCGGAGCAGGATATGCTCGAAGCCATCAAACATGCCCATGCCGCCATCCGAGTGCAAATTGCAGCAATCAATGAATTGGCAGCCATGGTATCCACATCTTCGCCCAAGCGAGTGTATTCGCACGAAACACACGATTTGGAACTGAAAGAAGCTGTTTTTGCTTTTTGTTACGATAAATGCGCCGAAATTGCACGTTCAGGAAATGCTAATAAAAAAGCACGCAGCGAAGCATTTAAAGCAGTTAAAGAAGAGTTTAAAGCAACGAGATCAGAGGAAGAACTCGATACCAAAGGAGCACTCATCTCAACTTACTTCCACGATGTAGAGAAAAAAGCCATGCGACAGGTTATCCTTAACGAAGGAAAACGTTTGGATGGTCGTGGTATGCGAGAAATCAGGACTATTTGGAGCGAGGTAAATTATTTGCCTTTTGCACACGGTTCGGCGGTATTCACAAGAGGAGAAACACAGTCGTTAACGACGGTTACCCTTGGAACCAAAATGGATGAGCAAATGATTGATGGGGCTGTTATTGAAGGCACAAACAACTTGTTACTTCATTATAATTTCCCTTCATTTTCAACCGGAGAGGCGCGTCCTAACCGGGGAACAAGTCGCCGCGAAATAGGCCACGGAAATCTGGCTTTACGAGCACTTAAACCTATGATTCCTACTGCCCCCGAAAATCCATACACTATTCGTATTGTATCCGATATTTTGGAGTCAAATGGGTCATCTTCAATGGCAACAGTTTGTGCAGGAACGCTTGCCTTAATGGACGCCGGAGTTAAAATTGCAAAACCGGTATCGGGAATTGCCATGGGATTGATTACCGATGACGGAAGTAAATATGCAGTATTGTCAGACATCTTGGGTGATGAAGATCACTTAGGCGATATGGACTTTAAGGTTACCGGGACCCGTGATGGAATTACAGCGTGTCAGATGGATATTAAAGTTATGGGCTTAAGCTACGAAATCATGCTAAATGCCTTAGATCAAGCTAAAGAAGGTCGTTTACATATTTTGGGCGAGATGGAAAAAACCATTTCAGCCCCACGTGAAGATTATAAACCTTTTGCGCCGCGTATTATTGAACTTCGTATACCAAAAGAGTTTATCGGTGCGGTAATCGGTCCAGGTGGAAAAATCATACAGGAGATGCAAAAGGAAACCAATACAGTTATTGTGATTGAGGAAGTTGGCGATCAGGGTGTGGTGCAGATTTCTTCTTCTGACAAAGACAGCATTGATAAAGCCGTAGCACGCATTCGTGCCATAACAGCTACTCCAGAAGTAGGAGAAGTTTACCACGGAAAAGTAAAGTCTATTGTAGCATTTGGAGCATTTGTAGAGATTTTACCAGGGAAAGACGGATTGCTTCATATTTCAGAAATCGATCACCGTCGCATCGAAACCATGGAAGGTGTGTTGAAGGAAGGCGATATGATTGATGTGAAGCTAATTGATGTAGATAAAAAAACTGGTAAGTTTAAACTGAGTCGTAAAGCATTGATACCGAAACCTGAAAAACAGGAAAACTAAGAGCATCTGCAACACCAGCAAATTTTTGTCGGTTTATCCATAAATTGCCGCATTAACTGTTAATAATACGGGATATGGTTTCTCAACTGAAGCAATTACTTGAAAAAAACAAAACTTTAAATAAGTTTTTACTTCAGCCCTATCGTAATTTTCGGCTACAAAACTATTATCAGAGTTTACTACCGCTGAATCATTTGAGCGAGGTAGAAAGGCAAATGTGGTTGGAGCGAATTCGAAAGGTTAAGCTCTCCTCTGATAATGTTAAAATTACTAAGAATGCCGCTTCCGGAACAATAAGAGGCGGCAAATTGGTCATGCATAATGGACTAGTCATTGATCCACTGAGCTATTACGGCGCTCCGGTAATGCGCATGCTCATGGAAAATAAGGCTGTGCACGAGCCTCAGGAAGAGTTTGTGTTTCAAGAAATATTAAAACAAATGCCCGAAAATGCTTGTATGGTTGAATTGGGCTGTTACTGGGGCTTTTATTCGATGTGGTTTAATAGCAAGGTAAAGGGTGCAAAAAATGTTTTGATTGATAATCACGATGGAATACAACGTGCCAAGGCTAATTTCGCCATGAATAAGCTAACTGCTGAATTTATGGAGGCATATATTGGAAAGGCTAATCCTGAATCTCCCGTTCGAGTAACTAATGTTGATGAGATTGTAGGAATTTTTAATATCGATTTTATTCACATTCTTCACTGTGATATTCAGGGATATGAGCTAGAAATGCTGCAAACCATGCCGAACCAATTAATGAAAAATGGCATTGGATATATTTTTATTTCAACCCACTCCAACGAATTGCATTATGATTGTATCAAATTTTTGGAGCAGAGCGGTTTTTCTATTATCTGCCATGCCGATTTAGATAATTCATTCTCAGAAGATGGATTAATTGTCGCAAAATCGAACGTTTATGAGGGCATCGACCGTATCGAAATTTCCATGCTTCAAAACGTCTAATTCTCCATGTTACCGCTGGTATCCATTTGTATTCCCGCTTATAACCAGCCAGAAAAACTAGTTTTTTTACTTAATTCCATCCGAAATCAAAGCTTTACTTCCTACGAGGTGATTGTTTCTGATGATAGTAATAACGATTCTGTAGAAGTACTGTGTAAGGAATTTAAAGACTTAAATATTAAGTATTTAAGAAACACCATTGCCAAAGGAACGCCTGAAAACTGGAATCATGCCATTGATGCTGCATGTGGATCTTGGATCAAAATCATGCATCACGATGATTATTTCTATGATACAGAAGCCTTAGGGAATTTTGTAGCATTTGCTGAGAAAAATCCAAAAGCAGAATTTATTTTTTGCCTCACATCCATTTTATATTATCCCTCAAATCATCGCACACCTTATAAGGTTGATCAGAAGCTTCTAGACGCTATCGACCAAAATCCGGCTTATCTATTTCATCAAAATATCATTGGATCACCGAGTGTTACATTTTTTCGAAAATCAGATTTTATTCGTTTTGACACCAATCTTAAATGGCTCGTAGATATTGAGTACTATCATAGAATTGCCGATAAAAAATCTATAGGGCGAATAGATAAAATGTTGGTGGAAACCATAGCATCAGACACGCAACTTACTCAATATATGCAGGGAAATCCTGAATTTGAGCTGACCGAATTTTTCTACTGCTACCATAAATTTTACGGAGAATCGAACCGTTTAAATAAAAAAATATGGAACATGCGCATGTTCGACCTCATGCGCACCTATTCCATTAGCGATTCCAAGCAAATTACAAGATTTCTAAATGGGCTATCTATGCCATTTACGCTCTCTATGTACTTCTTGATATTTAAATTAAATAAACGATTGGCAAACAGTATAGCGTTTAGGCTCAATAAATTCAATCTTAGAGATTAACCATACCTTATCTATATCCCTCAATTAATAAATCCAAAATTTCCTTTGCCGCCAGCGGAATACGCGTACCTGGCCCAAAAACACAGGAAACACCAGAATCATATAGAAAATTATAGTCCTTTTGTGGAATAACTCCACCAGCTACAACCACAACATCCTCCCTACCCTGCTTACTTAATTCTTCAATTACTTCCGGAATTAGGGTTTTATGTCCACCAGCGAGCGAAGAAATTCCAAGAATATGCACATCATTTTCAATGGCTTGTTTGGCAACTTCCGCAGGCGTTTGAAATAAAGGTCCGACATCTACATCAAAACCTAAATCGGCAAATCCTGTGGCAATTACTTTAGCACCGCGGTCGTGGCCATCCTGACCCATTTTTGCCACTAAAATTCGGGGGCGTCGGCCGGCCAAAGAGGCAAATTCGTTGGCGGCATCGCGCGCCTGTGTAAAGGCTTCATCGGCTTTCATCTCCGACGAATATACACCAGAAATGCTTCGAATGTTGGCCTTGTACCTTCCAAAAACCGTTTCAAGCGCATACGATATTTCGCCCAAGGTAGCACGCTTTCTTGCGGCATCAATTGAACATTCAAGTAGATTACCACTGCCTGATTTAGCAGCATCGGCAAGATTTTTTAGGCTCTCAAGCACTTCAGCATGATTACGTTGTGCTTTTACTGTCTTCAAGCGCTCAATCTGACTGTTACGAACCTTTACATTATCCACTTCTAAAATTTCCATTTCTGAAGCCTGAGCATCGGTTTGGTAGGCGTTAACACCTACAATAACCTCAGTGCCACCATCAATTCTAGCCTGTTTACGGGCTGCGGCCTCCTCTATGCGCATTTTGGGAATACCCGTTTCAATAGCTTTAGCCATACCGCCTAAGGCTTCAATCTCCTGAATCAATTCCCAGGCTTTGCTGCAAAGCTCCTGAGTTAATGTTTCTACATAAGTTGATCCGCCCCAGGGATCGATGGCATCAGTGATACCAGCTTCTTCTTGAAGATAGAGTTGAGTGTTGCGTGCAATTCGGGCTGAACCGTCGGTGGGTAATGCAATGGCCTCGTCGAGTGCGTTGGTATGCAAACTTTGCGTGCCCCCAAATGCCGCAGCCAGTGCTTCGATGGTAGTACGAGCCACATTATTGTAGGGATCCTGTTCGGTTAAACTCCATCCACTGGTTTGACAATGTGTACGTAAAGCAAGCGACTTTTCATTATCAGGATCGAATTGTTTGATAAGTTTAGCCCAAAGCATTCGTCCGGCACGCATTTTAGAAATTTCCATAAAGTGATTCATGCCAATGCCCCAGAAAAAAGATAGTCGGGGCGCAAAGGCATCAATACTAAGTCCAGAACGCAAGCCGGTACGTACATATTCCAAACCGTCGCAAAGAGTGTATGCCAATTCAATGGATGCCGTAGCTCCGGCCTCGTGCATGTGATAACCAGAAATGCTAATGCTATTGAATTTAGGCATGTTACGTGATGCAAAGGAGAATATATCTGCAATGATACGCATGCTAGGTTCGGGCGGATAGATGTAGGTGTTGCGCACCATGAACTCTTTCAAAATATCGTTTTGTATTGTACCGGTTAATTGTTGCACCGAAACACCTTGCTCCTCGGCAGCTACAATGTAAAAAGCCATAATGGGAAGCACCGCACCATTCATAGTCATAGATACACTCATGCGATCGAGCGGAATACTATCGAAAAGAATTTTCATGTCTTCGACAGTATCTATAGCCACACCTGCTTTTCCAACATCGCCTGTTACCCGCTCATGATCTGAATCGTAACCACGATGGGTAGCAAGATCGAATGCCACAGATAAACCCATTTGGCCGGCAGCCAGATTGCGCCTGTAAAATGCATTGCTTTCTTCGGCCGTGCTAAATCCGGCATACTGTCGAATGGTCCATGGTTTTGTAAGATACATGGAGGCATAAGGTCCCCGTAAAAATGGCGCAATTCCTGAATGAAACCTCAAATGATACGGCGGTTTGCGATCTGTACTGTTAAAATTTTCAGGTATTTCAATGCCCTCGGGTGATGTCCATATTTTTGATTGGACATTTTTGGAGTCGTACCGATTGGCATGAGGGGGTTTTATGGTGCTGAACGTTTTTTTTATCTGCATAATGCAAAATCAAGGCTAAGTATTTAACACGGCACTAAAGGCGTTTTCCAGGTTGCAGCCTAAATAAAGGAGCGAAAATGTATGGGCATCATTACTGATGGACAACTTATCGGGACGTGCTACCAAATGAATGTGGTTTAATGAAGAGTGTTTTAATAGCGCTCTCAAATTTTCATCAGAATATGTAACGTCTTCGGCACAAAATATCAAGATCGCATTAGTAACTGTATCTAGGTTAACTGATGAAATTTCAGATTCATCCGATACCGAAATGGATTGATGTTCAAGACCAAGCGTATGAATAATTTCTAGGGCAAATTTCTCACGAGCGGCCACCAAAGCTGAACTTCCTGAGGTTACAATGATTGCTTGTACAATATTTTTATTGCTTAACTGCGTGCGCAGTTGTTCAATCCACTCTGTTTCACGAATGGGCTTAAGTGTTTCTATTTGCGATTCGTTGAGTAGAGGGTCTATTTCTGCATTCCAAGGCGAAACTCGAGATTCGGAGGTTCCATATTTATTGGCCCCCACAGCTACTCGTTTTCGTTTTTTTGACAAGACCATAAGGTCTTCAGCCGAGCGCTTAATTTCCTCTTGGATAGTACCTTTAGCTATCAATTCGCTAAAGCTGCCTTTTGTAGAAAGTTCCTGAAAGCGTTCCCAACTTTTTTCGGTAAGCTGATGCGTTAAACTATCGAAAAACCAAGAACCCGACGCAGGGTCAACAACTCTATCTAAGTGCGCTTCATGTTTGAGCAAATGCTGGATGTTTAACGATAAGCGCCATGAATCGCCGTCGGGCTTTTCGTTAAAATAGTCGAAGGGGTGCACATAGAACGAATCGGTACCGCCAATAACCGACGACATTGCTTCGGCC
>JBKCHQ010000121.1:0-2417 GCA_046302715.1 Bacteroidia bacterium
TAAACATAGGACTAGAACTTTGGTTCTGCAATACCTGCATTAAAAGTTGATGGGTATAGTCGGTTAACGCTTTACTCTTGTTTATAAGATGCTGCATGCCTGCACGCTCAAAAAGCTTAAGCGATGCCAAATGTGCCGCCATACTTAAAACCGGAGCGTTGCTCATCTGCCAGCTTTCGGCAGTTGGAATGGGCTCAAATTCGGGCTCCATCAAAAATCTGCGTTGTTTATTGTGGCCCCACCAACCGGTAAGTTTGAATACATCCTTGCGAGTACAATGCTTTTGATGCACAAAAATACCGGCCACAGAACCCGGTCCCGAATTCAAATACTTATAGGAACACCAGGCGGCAAAATCTACATCCCAGCTATGCAATTGTAATTCAACATTACCTATGGCATGAGCCAGATCAAAGCCGGCCAAGGCACCCACGGCATGCGCAGCCTTTGTAAGGCGCTCCATATCAAATACCTGACCCGTATAGTAATTTACCCCACCAATAAACACCAAGGACAGTTGATCGCCCTCCTCGGCAATGGCACGAAGAACATCATCGACATCAATTGTCTCCATTCCATCCCTTGGCGCAATTTCGCGAATTACTTCGGAGGGCTCCAGGCCATGCATTCTAACCTGGCTTTCGAGGGCATACTGATCAGAAGGAAAGGCCTTTGCTTCGCATATTATACGAAACCGCTTTGCGGTGGGCTTGTAAAACGACACCATTAACAAATGAATATTAACAGTAAGTGCATTCATGGCTACCACTTCGGTTTCAAGCGCACCTAAAAGTGGAGCCAGCAAGGGCGCAAACTGCTCGTGATAACTCACCCAAGGCCGCTGAGCATGCACATGACCTTCTACACCCAATTTATGCCAATCGTCGAGCTCCTGAATAATTTCAGATCGTGTAGATTTGGGTTGCAGTCCTAACGAATTTCCACAAAGATAAACTGCATCTTTTCCGTTAATCTGCGGAAACAAAAACTCGTTTCTGAAACCTGCCAGGACATCTTCGCGGTCGCATTGGCGGGCATACGCTTCAGAAAACAATGGCTCTGAAATCATGTTTAAAAATTCAAAATTAACGAGGCGAAGATGGCAAAACTATTGATAGCGTTCAAACCGAATTGTATAAGATCCATGCGACTTAAATATTCGTTAAACTGCTGCATTTTGTTGAAACAAAATCAAAGAAGCCGCCGTAATTTGTAAGTCTAAGAAAAAAACAACACAATAAAATTTACAAATCACTGATTTTTAGGGTATGAAAAATAATTGCATCCCGTCTTTTTTGCTTGCTGCGTCCACATTTAGGTGTATCTTTATAGTCCGATTTGAAAATGATAGCGGATAGATAATTTTTTGAAGGCAGATAATAACCTTTTAATCTTTACGTTGTTTTAAATTCAAATCAAACCACCATTAATCTTCGATTACCCATACATGATTGAATTAGCCGAAAGTCCGGTTGAACTTTCAGAACGTCTGCAGCATTTTTTTGGATTTAGCTCTTTTAAAGGAGAACAGGAATCCATCATTAGAAACATTTTAGAAGGCAACGACACCTTTGTAATTATGCCTACAGGAGGCGGCAAATCTTTATGTTATCAACTTCCTGCACTCATATCTGAAGGTACGGCCATTATTGTGTCGCCACTTATTGCCCTCATGAAGAACCAGGTGGACTCGATCCGTAACTTTGGAGGCGAAACTGGCATTGCTCATTTTCTGAATTCATCGTTAAACAAATCAGAAATTGCGCAGGTAAAGGCCGACATTACCAGAGGCGTTACCAAACTCCTTTACGTGGCTCCCGAATCGCTCACAAAAGATGAAAACGTTCAGTTTTTTCGAGAGATTCCCATTTCATTCTTCGCCATTGATGAGGCGCATTGTATTTCGGAGTGGGGCCACGATTTCCGCCCCGAGTATCGCCGACTCCGTCCTATCATTGAGGCTATTGGAACGGTGCCTATTATGGCGCTTACGGCTACGGCCACACCTAAGGTGCAAACCGATATAATGAAGAACCTCAATATGAATGAGGCTACTTTATTTAAATCGTCGTTTAACCGCTCCAATCTGTATTACGAAGTTCGCCCCAAGAAAAACGTAGTTAAAGAAATTATCCGTTTTATTCGACAGCATCAGGGTAAATCGGGAATTATTTATTGCCTTTCCAGAAAAAAGGTGGAAGAGCTCGCCGAAACGCTGGTGGTAAATGGCATCAAAGCCCTACCCTACCATGCCGGTTTAGATGCATCTACTCGGGCATCCCATCAAGACAAATTCTTGATGGAAGAGGCCGATGTTATTGTAGCCACCATTGCCTTTGGAATGGGCATTGATAAGCCCGATGTGCGTTTTGTAATTCATCATGAAATGCCCAAATCGCTCGAAGGATATTACCAGG
>JBKCHQ010000122.1:0-3760 GCA_046302715.1 Bacteroidia bacterium
TCGATAATGCGAGGCGGCCTTATGAATACCATAAATTACAGGTGTGCAAAGCTCCAGCATGGCAGCATCGGCAAATGCCTTCATAATTACCTCATATCCAATTCCATTAAAATCGCCATGAGTAATACCCACTTTAACGGGCAGCACCGTTTCGCTCATATTTCGGCTTTTGTTTTTATAAATTCAAATAACAACCGTACGCCGTATCCCGTACCTCCTTTTCCACGGTAGGCATCAGAACCATCGTTAAATGCTGGTCCGGCAATGTCTAAATGGGTCCAGGGATAGTCGGTAAAATGTTCGAGGAACTTGCCTGCCGTGCTGGCACCCGCCAAAACACCACCAATATTTTTAAGATCGGCAAGATCGCTTTTCAACATATCGGCATAGTCGTCCCAAAGCGGAAAATCAACCATACGCTCATGCACCGCTGCACCGCATTGTTTTAAAACTTCATATTCTTCAATGGTGTTGCTCATGGAAACAATACCGCAGTTGCCAATGGCACGTACGGCAGCGCCGGTAAGCGTAGCCAAATCAATAACGTACTTGGGTTTAAATTTCTTAGCATACACCAAGGCATCGCTAAGAATCAGGCGCCCTTCTGCATCAGTATTTAAGACTTCAACGGTAGTGCCATCAGAAATGGTAATAACATCACCCGGCACCATTGAGTTACCATGCGGACGATTGTCGGTAACTGGTGTAATTCCAATAACCCAGATGGGCAAATCGGCCAACGAAATGGCGTTCATCGCACCCACCACGGCCGCAGCTCCGGCCATGTCGCATTTCATGGTCATCATTCCGTCGTTAGGTTTTAAGCTAATACCCCCCGTATCATATACAACACCTTTACCCACAAATATATAAGGTTGCTTATTTAAGGCCTTTTTAGGCTTGTGTTCCATAATCATAAAAACTGGCGGATCTACCGAACCTTTGTTAACGCCTAATAATCCACCCATTTTTAGGCTTTCAATTTTTGTCTTGTTAAAGACTTCAATTTTAAAACCTGCCTCTTTGGCAATGCGTTCGGCTTCTTTGGCAAATTGCTGCGCATTTAAAAAGGAGATAGGTTCATTTACCAGATCACGCGTTTTATATACCGAGGAAACCGAAATTTCGAGCAATTCTAAATCGCGTTTGCTCACCGTTTCGCTGGCTAGCTGAATTTTTGAAAGCGTATTAACGGCTTTGTCTTTAGCGGTTTTATATTTTAAAAACTGATAGCATGAGAGTGCCAAACCTTCAGCTAAGGCCAAACATTCACGTCCAAGTTTTCCCGAATCAACTACATCGATCTGAGTCATTTTTTGACCGTTAATGGCAGATGCTAATGAATGCCCCGAAATTCGGCAGGCCTCCAGGGTTAATTCCTGTGTTTTTTTATCTTCCACCATAATCAGATAGCTGAAACTGTGCAAATGATTTAGGGTGATTGATTTCTTGCCTGCAGCTATTTGACTTTTGATGAATTTACTTTCGTCGCTGCTGAATTTCCAACCTTTAAGGTCTTCCTCCTTACGGAATAAAATGATGCGACTTCCTTTATCGGACGTAGTAATTTTTTTGAATTGAATGGCCATATAAATGTGGATTGTAACTGTGCAAATGTAAGCGGTTTAAACCGTTACCCTGCGGTAATTTTGTTTATTCTTTTAAATTACCTTAAACAGTGAACTTTCCTACCTTGCGCAACGTTTTAAAATGTTATGGATGTAAAACTGCTGCTGAATCGTGCGCTTAATCTCGAATGGTTGAGCATTGAAGAGGGGATGTACCTGTTTGAGCATGCCTCGCTTAACGAATTAACTTTTGTAGGGCATTCCCTCCGATTAAAGCATAAGCCTGAAGCCGGTATTGTTACCTGGATGATTGATCGAAACGTTAACACTACCAACGTTTGTGTGGCAAATTGTAAATTTTGCAACTTTTACCGCATACCCGGTCATGCCGATGCCTACATCACCACCATGGAGCAATATGCCTCAAAAATAGAGGAGATGCGTCGTTACGGTGGCGACCAATTGCTGCTACAGGGCGGCCACCATCCCGATTTGGGCATCGAATTTTATGAAACGTTATTTCGTGATTTAAAGCTTCGTTTTCCCGACATTAAGCTGCATGCTCTCGGTCCGCCCGAAATTGCGCATATTTCCAGATTAAGTAATTTATCGCATACCGAAGTCTTACAGCGTTTACGCGCTGCCGGGATGGATTCGATGCCCGGTGCAGGGGCCGAAATATTAAACGACCGTGTTCGCAGGCTCATTTCAAAAGGCAAATGCGGCGGTGCCGAATGGCTTGATGTGATGCGCGCTGCACATCAGCTGCACATTGCTACCTCGGCCACCATGATGTTTGGCCATGTCGAAACACTTTACGAACGTTTTGAGCATCTGGCGTGGATACGTCAGGTTCAAAGCGAGAAACCTGAAAGTTCGCCAGGTTTTACCGCATTTATTCCCTGGCCTTTTCAAGACGATGGTACTTTGTTGCGCCGCGTAAAGGGCATTCGTAACTCGGTGCAGGCCGAAGAGTACATTCGTATGATAGCGTTAAGCCGTGTTATGCTCCCTAATATTGCCAATATTCAGGCATCGTGGCTTACGGTGGGCGAAAAAACGGCGCAACTTTGTTTGCATGGCGGAGCCAACGATATGGGATCCATTATGATTGAAGAAAATGTCGTTTCGGCCGCCGGAGCGCCTCATCGTTACACCTCGCAGGGAATTCAAGAGGCCATTAAAGCCGCTGGGTTCGAGCCCCGACTGCGCACTCAAACTTACGAATACCGAACGCTTTCTGTCGATGTGGAGCAACAAGTTATAGGCTATTAAAACAGTGAAGAATAATGGTTCAAACCTCTTAACTTTACACCTGTTTAAATTTGTAATCGGTGAGCCGTATTTTATTTCTCTTCTTACTCTGTTCAGCTGCGGTGCTGCATGCACAACCTTTTGAGTGGGGCAGGGTTTTCGGAGGCGTTCAAAGTGATGCCGCCTTGCGTTTGGCAGCCCCCGAATCAGGTGGCGTTATAGTGGCCGGTAATTTTAATGTATCAATGGAAATTGGAGGTCAAAATGTATTGGCTCGCGGTTTTCAGGATGCATACGTGGCCTACTTCAACGATGCCTCACAGCTGGTATGGGTAAGTGTACTAGGCGGTGCCGGAACTGATTTAGTTTCTGCCATTTGCCTCGATTATGAAGGTAATGTTTGGGTTGCCGGGCGTTTTACGGGTAAGATGGATGTAAATCCGGGTACCGATTCCACGTTTGTGCTTTCACAGCCTGCAAACGGGCTCGATGGATTTTTGGTAAAACTCAATGCTGCTGATGGCAGTTTACTCGATTATAAGGATATCAGTGCAGGCGGCGTTATGGATATTCGATCTATTAAGTCCGATTTACTTACCCAAAGCGTTTTTATTGGCGGTCAGTATTCAGGTACGGTCGATTTTGATTTTAGCGCAGCTGTACAACAGCGCACTTCTACGGTAAATTCTGGCGATGCGTTTATTGGTAAATATTCTTCTTCGTTAGATTTTGGCTGGATTAATACGTTTGGTTCGGCTACGCCGGTAATTGACTTTGTTTCATCGGTTGGCTTTGATAGTCAGGGCAGTGTTTATTGCACCGGGTTGATAGGCGGTACCGCCGATATTGATGGCGGCCTCGGCGTAACCAATTTAACATGTGCCACAGACGCATATCTTATTAAATATTCAAAAAGTTCGGGCGCTTTGCAATGGGGC
>JBKCHQ010000123.1:0-7070 GCA_046302715.1 Bacteroidia bacterium
AGCTTCGGGAATAAGGCCCGAACCGATTTCGCCTTTCCCAACGCCGATCATTAAAATACCACCAAGGAAGGCTCCGATGTTGATGCCCGAATAAAACAGCGAGAATCCGGCATCGCGGCGTGGATCGCCCTGGTTATACAATTGCCCCACCATGGAGGAAATGTTTGGCTTGAAAAAACCTGTTCCAATAATTAAAAATGCAATTCCTTCAAAGAAAAATGCATGCGGATCAATGGCGAGAATGACCGAACCGGCAATCATGAGCAAGCCACCCCAGAACAGCGACTTACGAAAACCCAGAATTTTATCGGCAAACAAGCCTCCGATAAAGGTAAAAGCATATACCCAGGCTTGTGTGGCGCCATACTGAAGATTGGCCGCTTCTTTATCCATAAGGAGTTGATACACCATGAAGAAAGAAAGCATCCCCCGCATGCCGTAAAAGCAGAAGCGCTCCCACATTTCGGAGAAAAACAAGGCCCAGAGCTGCTTGGGGTATTGTCCTTTAAAGTCTCGTATTTGCTGAAGTTCGATTTCCTGAGCCATGATTATTTTACCCCGTGCATGAGTTTGTTAAGCGGTTTTGAAAGTAGCACAAGAACGAGTCCTATTCCTACGGTAATTAAGCCCATTTGGGTATAAATATCCACATAGGTATTGAAGCTTTCGGCTGCTGTTGCCGGTTCGCTGCCACCATGCTCGCCACCGGTTAATTTGGCGATTAAGGCCGCAACATAATTGGCTCCCGCTATGGAGAGAAACCATGCACCCATTACCGTTCCGGTCATGTTTGCCGGTGCAAGTTTGGTAACCATCGAAAGGCCAATCGGCGAGATAAATAATTCGCCTGTGGTATGCAGCATGTAAAGCAAGGCCAAGGTCATGAGCGGCATTTTAAAATCGGGGCTCACGAAAGGCAAACCAACATAAATAACGAGATATCCCAAACCAAGCTGTACGATACCTAACCCAAATTTCATGGGGATGTTTGGATTCTTACCGATGCGCGAAAGCCACACCCACATCACCGAGAAGATGGTTCCGAAAATAAGAATGAAAAAAGGATTGAAGAATTGCGTGGTGGCGGCACCAATCTCGGTTCCCATCACATTGCGATCGATGTTGCGGTCGGCAAAAAGCGTGAGTGATGACCCTGCCTGTTCGAAGCAAGCCCAGAACACGATGTTGAAGAACATGAGTAGGATGAGCACAATCATGCGATCACGCAGCACGTTGCCACCACTAAAACCGGCACTAAGCAGGGTATAGATTACAAAAATTGCAGTAGCCGCTAAAAGATAACCCACAATTTGTGAGTTGGTGAGCAGGAGATAAAAAACCGGTACTGCGGCTAATGTTCCCAAAATCGTAAGATGAAGTCGGCTTAAAGGACCCACGAGCGGTTTGTGTAAGGTGTCTGGATTTGGCGGGAGACCTTGACCTTCGTAGTGCTTTTGACCAAAGACGAAGATGATGGAGCCAAGTACCATCCCAATTCCGGCGAGCAAGAAGCCTTTATCGTAGCCGTATCGGCTACCCACTTCGGCAACAACAGTGGTAGCGAGGAAAGCGCCGAGGTTTACACCGATGTAGAAAATGGTGAAGCCCGAATCGCGGCGCGGATCACCTTCACTATAAAGTTTACCTACTATCGAGGAGATATTCGCTTTGAAATAACCATTTCCACTAATGATGAAGGCCATTCCAAGAATAAGCCAGAATTCATTTCCGCCCAGAATGAGAAATTCGCCAATGGCCATCAGAATTCCGCCCAAAATGATGGCGATGCGATAGCCTAAAATCTGGTCGGCAATTTTTCCGCCTAAAACGGTAACAGCATAAACCAATGCAGTATAGGCGCCATAGGTAGCATATGATTCATCGTCACTTTTCATGAGGGTTTTAGTGAGGTATAAAATCAATAAACCCCGCATGCCGTAGTAGCAAAAGCGCTCCCACATTTCTGCGAAAAATAGCCAGTAAAGTCCTTTCGGATGCCCTTGTGATGGTGCTGTAGTGGTCATTGTAGTTTGTGTTTTGGTAAATTTAATCGGCAATGTACGAAATGGAATTTTCTAAACAAGATATTATGGGCATGAATTTATTAGCGACATAATGTCCACAAAATAATTTGTCTATACCTAAGATGCCTTTTGCACAATTGAATGTAATTCAACCTGAGAGAAAGGCAATTGAATCATCTACTCAAATTCAACTCAGCAATATTCTTGATTCTATTTTTCTCCAAAAATTCATCTATGGTTTCGAGGTGCTCGATGACGCGCTTGTCTTTAAACTCGAACACTTTCTGGGCGAGGCCCATGAGAAAAGCACGGTCGTGCGATACCAGAATCAAAGTGCCGTCGAAATCGAGTAGTGCCTCTTTCAACACATCTTTCGACTTCAAATCGAGATGATTGGTAGGCTCATCAAGAATCAACAGATTTACAGGTTCAAGCAGTAGCTTCACCATGGCCAGCCGCGTGCGTTCTCCGCCCGATAATACGCTCACTTTCTTGTTAATGTCGTCGCCACTGAACATAAATCGGCCCAGCATATTCTTAATCTGTGTTCGAATATCGCCTACGGCCACCTGATCTACCGTTTCGAAAACAGTGAGTTCCGAGTCAAGTAGTGCCGCCTGGTTCTGGGCAAAATAGCCCACCTTTACGTTGTGACCAAGTTGCACACTGCCTTCGTCCACGACAATTTCGCCCAACAAGGCTTTAATCATCGTTGATTTACCTTCGCCGTTTCGTCCTACAAAGGCAATTTTTTCGCCTCTAATAATAGACATATTCGCATTGTTGAACACCACATGCTCTCCATATTTTTTCGAAACATCACGCACGGTAACCGGGTGTTCGCCCGACCGTGGGGCCGGCGGAAAGCGCAGTCGCAAGGCTGAGGTATCTACTTCATCTATTTCGATAGGAACGATTTTCTCCAGCATGCGCTCGCGTGAGTTTACCTGATTGGTTTTGGAATACGTGCCCCGAAAGCGCTCGATAAAGGCCATGTGGTCGGCAATTTCTCGTTGTTGCTCTTGCCAGGCTTTTATTTGATGCGCCCTCCGTTCCTCGCGCAATTGCAGATAATGCGAGTAGTTTGCCTTGTAGTCGTACATGCGCCCCATGGTAATTTCGATGGTGCGGTTGGTAATGTTATCAATAAAGGCCTTATCGTGCGAAATTACCAAAACGGCATTGGCCTTATTCACCAAAAAATCTTCGAGCCACATCACCGATTCAATATCAATGTGATTGGTGGGCTCGTCGAGCAGAATGAGATCGGGTTTCTGCAACAGGATTTTTGCCAACTCAATGCGCATACGCCAGCCCCCGCTGAATTCGCTGGTAGGGCGGTATAAGTCTTCCTGCTTAAATCCCAATCCTTTAAGCGCTTTTTCCACCTCGGCATCGTAATTTACTTCTTCGAGGGCGTAGAATTTCTCCGATAGGTCCGACACACGCTCAATTATGCCCATGTACTCTTTGCTTTCGTAGTCGGTGCGTGTTTCGAGTTCCTTGTTAAGGCGCTCCATTTCGTCGCGCATTTCGAATACCTGCTTAAAGGCTTTAGCGGCTTCGTCGAAAACGGTTGAGGTGTCTTCGGTTAACAAATGCTGTGGCAAATAGGCAATTACGGCTTCTTTAGGTGCTCGAACGCCCCCACGAGTGGGCTTCATTTCGCCGGCAATGATTTTCATGATGGTTGATTTGCCCGCCCCGTTTTTTCCCATCAAAGCAATTTTGTCGGTAGGATTGATGGCGAAGGAAATTCCGCTGAAGAGCGTTTTTCCGGTGTATTCAACGGTGAGGTTGTCGACAGTAATCATGGCTTGCGAATTGGGCTGCAAAATTAGGCATTCGGTATCGAATTACCGAAATGGAATTGGTGGGTTTACATCGTCCGACGAATTCTCCCCATCAAACCTCAATTTCCAATTCTACCACTGGTCTTTTCCTCTAATGAAACGTTGTTTATTTTACTTTTGCGCGTCATGTCAGATGTGGAGAACGAAAAAAAGAAACACCCCGTAACTGGGGCGCTGATGCATTGGTACCAGCAATCAAAGAGGGATTTGCCCTGGCGTGATGCGAACGATCCTTACAAAATATGGTTGTCTGAAATAATCTTGCAGCAAACGCGGGTTGATCAGGGCATGCCGTATTATTACAGATTCATCGAAAAGTTTCCTACGGTGCACGCTATGGCAGAAGCCAGCGAAGACGAAATTTTACATCTCTGGCAAGGTCTGGGATACTATGCCAGGGCCCGAAATATGCATCGGGCGGCACAGATACTATCTAAAGAGTGGAAAACATTCCCCGCCGATTATGCTGCAATTCGTGCCTTACCTGGTGTGGGCGATTATACCGCCGCGGCCGTGGCTTCTATTGCTTTTAACTTGCCTCATGCAGCGGTTGACGGAAATGTAAACAGGGTGCTTTCACGTATTTGGGGTGTGAGTCATGCCGTTGATGGTACTGAGGGCAAAAAAATTATCGCTCAATTGAGCAATGAACTCTTGGATGAAACCCAGCCAGGTGCATACAATCAGGCCATGATGGAGTTGGGGGCATTATGTTGTAAACCACGAAACCCAAATTGTGCCTGCTGTCCGGTGTCAAATTGGTGTTTTGCATTAAAGCACAAACGTCAAACCGAATTCCCCATTAAAAAGAAGGCAAAAGAAACGCAGGTGCGACACTTTAACTTTCTGATTTTTACAGACAACAGTGGATTTACTTTATTGGAAAAACGCAACAACCGTGATATTTGGAAAGGACTATATCAGTTTCCCTTAATTGAAAGTGATGCCGAGCGGCAAGCCATTGACATTCCACAGGGTGGCCAACTTATTAGGGTGTACAACGGCATTAACCACCAACTAAGCCATAGGCTACTAAAAATCAAATTCTGGCACATCCATTTCAACGGAGCGTTTCCCGATAGCACAATGGCTTACCATCGAATTGCTTTTTCAGATTGGACTACCGTAGCTTTGCCACGTGCCATTACCCGATTTTTAGAGCAATACAGTTCAACCCTACAGATTGAGCAACCTTTACCAAAAATAAAGAATAAAAATCCCTCAAAATGAGATAAGTATATAAATCGTTTTAATTATTAACGATTTGTGTTTACTTTTATGGCTCACAACATCAAAGAGCAATGAGTATGAAGAAATTTGAAAAACAATCTATATCAATGCAATTGGCCAATCAAATGGCACTTGAGGCGGTTAAAGCAGCAGAGGGCATCGGGCTAAAGATTGCCGTTACCGTAGTTGATGAAAGTGGTATTGAAAAGGCGTTTTTGCGCATGGATGGCGCTCCATTAATTGCAGTGGAGACTTCAAAAAAGAAGGCCGTATTAGCGGCAGGTTTTGGCATTCCAACTGGTTCGGCATGGTATAATTTTATTAAGGATGATGCCATTTTGATGAATGGTGCTGCGCAGTTGCCAGGGTTTATATTGCTCGGTGGTGGTTCGCCGGTTCAGATAGATGGAGCATTATGCGGAGCTATAGGCGTAAGTGGTGGGCACTACAGCCAGGATGAGGTTTGTGTGCAGGCCGCGCTTAAATTGCTCGAAGCGTAAAATTTTAAGAATCATAGTGTAAAAATGGAATTGCCCAAAAGTGCCGAAAGCAGGGTAGGTATATGTGTGCGCTATCTGGGCCGTTTCAGTAATGTCGAGAGTACTAATGCATTATCTCGTGAAGTAGAGCTGGCTTTCGAAGAGCTCGTGCCTCATGAGTATTCGGGCATTTATCTGTTTAACGAAAAAACTGAAAAGCTCGAATTAGTTATTGCGCATGGGTTTACTGAGGAGGAGCGCCTTGAAGCGGAAGTTACTGCTATGGAGCGCCATCCCGGCATGGTTTATCGCAGCGGTGAAACCCTTTATATTTCAGACACTGAAGATAAAAGCCAGCCCATAAGTATTGACAGTAAGCGTTCGTTCAAAGTGCGATGCAGACTATATCAGCCCATTGTTTCGAAAAATAAAATTATTGGTGTGTTTGGAATTGTTAGTTCCAGACCTGATGCATTCAGCTCAGACGATAAAGAACTTTTCAAGTTTATATGCGATTTAGCCGGACAGGTTTACACCCGACTTGTAGTTGAAAGTGCCGAAAAGGAGGCGCAGGAAATACAGCGTAAATTGTCGGTTATTGCCACCCATACCGATAATGCCGTAATTATTACCGATGCGGCCGGTAAAATTGAATGGGTGAATGATGCCTTTACCCAAATGGCAGGTTATGAACTTCACGAAATTGAGGGCAAGATTCCCGGTAAATTTTTGCAGGGATCTCAAACAGATTTAGAAGAGGTTAGTAAAATAGGCGCCCAACTAAAGAAAAAAGAAAAAGTTGAATCAACACTAATAAACTATAGCAAATCAGGACAGCCTTACACGGTTAATCTTCAGATTTTTCCAGTATTTAACGAGCAGAGGCAGCACACCCATTTTATTTCGATCCAACGTGATGTTACTGTTTTAGAGCAAAACCGACGTAAAATTGAGGAGCAACGATCCCGCTTAAGTGCGATTATAAGTACCATTCCCGATCAATTAGTTGTTTTTAATGAAAATGGGGTTATTGAAGAGTTTTATTCCAATGATTCATTTTTAAGCGAAGCCGAAAAAGAGAAAATTATCGGAGTAAAACTTCAGGATTTGGTAGGATCAAGTCAAGCAGAGCCTATTTTGCAAGCAGTTGAAAAAGTCTTAACGGGAGAGCACATAGAAACCATCGAAATTAAAAGCGCACGAAGCGATAAACCACGCGATTTAGAACTTAGGTTTACCCTTTTGGCTAAAAATCGGATATTAGCATTGGTTCGTGAAATTACAGCCCGCAAAGAACAAGAGATGGCCACCAAAAGAGCCCTCGAAATTGTGAGTGAACAAAACAAGCGGCTGCTTAATTTTTCTTATATCGTTTCGCACAACATTCGCTCGCATTCGAGCAATATTACTGGCATAGCTCAAATTTTGGCCGATAACCCCGACCCCGAAACTCAGGCGCAGTTCACCGATGGCTTGCTAAAATC
>JBKCHQ010000124.1:0-9307 GCA_046302715.1 Bacteroidia bacterium
GTAATGATAGGTGCATGGATGTAATAAAAATGGCGGTCGTTAAAATATTTGTGGATGGCAAATGCCAATGAGTGTCTGATGCGTAAAATGGCTCCAAAAGTATTGGTGCGAGGCCTCAAATGGGCAATTTCGCGTAAAAACTCGAGCGTATGTTTTTTCTTTTGTAAGGGAAATTTTTCGGCATCGGCTTCTCCAAGCAACTCGATGTTTTCTGCCAAAACCTCTACCGCTTGCCCCGAACCCTGCGAGGCTACTAGTTTACCGCCTACTTTTATCGATGCTCCTGTTTGAATTTTACGAATAAGTTCCTCATCAAAATGTTGCAATTCGGCTACTACTTGTATGGTGTTGATGGTAGAACCATCGCTGAGGGCGATAAATGCAATTTCTTTATTTCCACGTTTGGTGCGCACCCAACCGCTTAGGTTATCAATGCTGGCCCCAGGTGCTTCTGCCAACCAATCGGCAATACGTTTTCTGTTTAATGCTGACATGCTATACGTTGTATCGAACCCACAAAAATAACACTTCCAATGGTTGAGGCGCTACAATTAATAGGAATTTGAGCGGCTATAAACTATAATATTCACATGTTTGATAATTCATCTTTTAAGCTTCATTAAGAATTGTAACAACGGAATCCCTATTTATCTAATTTTGGCGATTCAAAACCTACTAAGTAGTCTCCAAACCACGAACATGAATAAAATACCTTTCCTCGTTTTATTTTTACTGCCCTGCGTGTCATTAGCCCAAAGCAAAAAAGATTTGCAAAGCGATATTGATTCGCTTGAAGCCAAAAACAAGCAAATTCTGTTAAGACTCAATACGTCTGAAGAAAGGCAAAAATCGCTCGAGAATGAATTAAAAAATATTCAAATAACCCTTACCAATACCACCACTACCATGAGTTTGGTTACAAAAACCAATCTTGATTTGGAGGCTCAGGTTAAAAGCCAAGCGCTTCTGGTTCAAAAACTGATGGCGCAAAACGACAGTTTATTGCGTGCGTTTACCGCAAACGGAGCAGAAGAGAAATTTGTTACGAATCCCAAAAACGAAACCGATTCTATAATTTACGTAATTCAAAACTACTATAAAGCCAAAAAGTGGGAGGACCGTTTGCAATACGTTATAAACGCCGATAAGGTAAAACCCCTAATGGCCGATGCCTACAAAGATGAATTTAAGTCGCGTGCCTACGAAAAAGCTAATATTAACGTGCCGGGATCTGGATATCAAAAAGGCAAAACCTTTAAAGTTTTTATCAATTCTGAACCAATATATCTCATAAAAACCGAAAATGGGTTTAAGCTGGATTGGGAGGCAACCCATGGTTATAACGAAAAAACCATCGCGGCATTTGATTCAGAAAAATCTGGAAATGTGCACATACTTAGAACAAGGATTGGACTTGGGAGGAGCTGTAGTTATGAATATTATGGATTTAACAAAGGCTCCCACATATGTTTTATTGGAGATTTTACTGGTGAAGCTTTTATGAGCTTAAGTAACCCACAAGCCACTGAACTAAAGAAACTCCTTGAGGATGGCAAGTGGCACCAAGTTATTGTAGAAATGCAATACAAAACATTTAATACGGAATATGAAAGTAGACAGTTCCCCTTTGTTACCAAATTTATCAAAGCGGGTTGGGATCAATAGCCCGTTATGAAAGCTATTTCTTTCCCGTACTTGGGTTTTTCAACTCCACATTATTACGAGTGGCAAAGGCAGCCTGTTCGCGCTCATATTCCTGCCTAGCCTGGCCTGAAGTTTTATCGATGGCGTCGAACAATTGTTTTACCCGTGCTTCATCTGCTTTACTGTAAACACTATCATCTTTTGAAAGCAAGGTCACCGCTTCGCGATATTGATTTTGAGCCAGCTGTTTATACGTTTTTACAAACTGTTCTGTGGCGTCCTTAAATTTCTTATCGCCGCTAAAGTCACTCTGTGCCTGTATTTTTGCCAAAGAGGCATTTATCTGTCCTTGAAATTCCTTATGCAACGTTTGCATGTCTTTGCGATGGTAGGTGTCGAGCGCTTCCTGCAAACGAATTGCAGCATCCACCACAGCAATTTGCTGGGTTACCAAACTGTCGTTATAGGCAATGGCCTTTTTCTTGTCGTTAGATTGGCAAGCACTCAGCGTAATGCAAGTTAAAAGTATATATAACAGGTGTTTCATGCTAATTATAGGGTTCCTCTGCGGGCCTGTTCGCGTTCAATGGCTTCAAACAATGCTTTAAAATTTCCTTTGCCAAAGGCTCTTGCCCCTTTGCGTTGAATAATTTCATAAAAAAGCGTCGGACGATCTTCGACCGGCTTGGTGAACAGTTGCAGCAAATACCCCTGATCGTCGCGGTCAACGAGAATGTTCAATCGTTTCAAGTCTTCCATATCTTCATCAATATGGCCTACCCTTGCAATTAAATCGTCGTAATAGGTTTGTGGCACCTCCAAGAAATCAACACCACGCCGACGCAATTCGGCCACGGTTTCCAGAATATTATCGGTGGCTACAGCCAAATGTTGCACGCCCGGGCCGTGATAAAAATCGAGGTATTCTTCAATTTGCGACTTTTTCTTTCCCTCCGCAGGTTCGTTTATTGGGAATTTTACAAACTCATTACCGTTGGCCACAACCTTCGACATCAATGCTGAATATTCCGTAGAAATATCCTGATCATCGAAAGAAATAATCACCCTAAAGCCTAAAACATCCTCGTAAAATTTAACCCAGGTATTCATTTCGCCCCATCCTACATTACCCACACAATGATCAACATATTTCAAGCCTACACTTTTAACCGGCACTTTTGAGCTGGTGGCTTCATAGCCGGGTAAAAAGCAACCTGTATAATTTTTGCGTTCAACAAAGGTATGCAGGGTATCGCCGTAGGTATGGATAGATGCGGTACGCACCTCGCCAAAACTGTCGCTGCTAACATTTAGTTCTTCAAATACTTTTGCGCCCCGTTTTCGGGTTTCTTCAAGAGCCTTGCCCGCATCGTCAACCCAAAGCGCAAGTACACGCACACCATCGCCATGTTTTTTAACATGTTCTGATATAGCACTGTCGGGCAATAATGAGGCAGTGAGCACCAACCTAATTTTACCTTGCTGCAATACATACGATACTTTGTCTTTAACCCCGGTTTCGGGTCCCGCGTAGGCGATGAGCTCATAACCCCAGGCACTTTGATAATAGTAGGCTGCTTGTTTGGCATTGCCTACATAAAACTCTACATAATCGGTACCCAGGAGGGGTAAAAAATCTTCTGTTGACTGTGTTTGATGGTGGGTATGCTGGAGCGTTTCCATTTTAAAAATTTATTTAATGTTGGTCATCAAGCCAAGAGTTCCAATAGGTGCCGTCATCAATGGCCAAAGCCTCTTCGGTAATTTGTAAGGGCTTAAAGGTATCAATCATTACGGCGAGCTCGAGGGTGTCTTTTTTACCAATCGAACGTTCGTATGCTCCCGGATGCGGGCCATGAGGTATGCCCGAAGGATGTAAGGTAAAGTGTCCGGGGCCAATATCGTTGCGGCTCATAAAATCGCCGTCTACATAATACAGCACTTCGTCGGAATCGATATTGCTATGATTGTAGGGCGCCGGAATGGCCTGTGGATGATAATCGTATAGTCGGGGACAAAACGAGCAAATAACAAAGCCGCCTGCTTCAAAGGTTTGATGCACCGGTGGGGGTTGATGCACTCTTCCGGTAATTGGCTCAAAGTTATGGATAGAGAAGGCATAGGGATAATTATACCCGTCCCATCCCACAACATCAAAAGGATGCGAGGCATACACATACTGGTGTAACATGTGCTGCTTTTTAACTTTTATAAGAAAATCGCCGACAGCATCGTGGGTTTCGAGGTTTGCGGGCTTGCGGATATCACGCTCGCAATAGGGCGAATGTTCGAGCAGTTGGCCAAACCAGTTGCGGTAACGCTTTGGGGTGTAAACGGGACTATACGACTCAATGACCAGCAAACGATTATCGGTATCCTTAAATTCGATGCAGTAAATCATACCGCGTGGAATAACCAGATAATCGCCGTACGAAAAATCAATATTCCCTAAAAAGGTTTTCAGCGTGCCCGATCCTTTATGGATAAACAAGACCTCGTCGGCATCAGCATTCTTGTAAAAATAATCACGCATCGATTGTCGAGGAGCCGCCACAGATATACAAACATCGGTATTCAGCATGAGTGCCTTGCGACTCTCCAGAAAATCATCCTGCGGAGCAACCGTAAACCCTTTCAATCGACGCGACAGTATGTTTTTTTCGACCGCAATTTTGGGTCGTATATCCATCGAATCAAGCACCTCCTTAACCATGGTTGGCCGATGCACATGATACAGCAGCGACGACATACCTTCAAACCCTACCGTTCCAAAGAGTTGTTCATAATAAATGCCGCCGTTGGGCTTGGCAAATACCGTATGGCGTTTCGGGGGGATAGAGCCGAGGGTGTGATAAAAGGGCATGTATAATTTACTATGAGTGCAAACCTACAAGTTTAAACACAGTTTAACAACGCTAAAAGGGTGATTTTACAACATTAAACAACGATTTTCGTCAATTAAATGATGCATACCTTATGGATTGACCACTTGCAGACTCGCAGTTTTGCGTAAGTTGCCGCTGGTAATCAAAACCTCATACCGCCCATCCGAAATTCCGGATAGCGAATACACCAGGCTGCCATTTTGAAGCATCAACTCGTTTTGCCGTACTACCTTTCCGCGCATATCAATCAACGATACCGTACATTTTCCATTTAATGTGGCATCGTTCAAATTTAAACGTGTGGATTCCGAAGCCGGATTTGGATAAAATGCAGCCGCTAAAGAAGATTTTTCATTTTCTGTAATTCCCGTTGTGGGAACTGCGGTTACGGTTGCACGTGCTGTGTCGAGGCAAGCGCCTTTGGCCACGGTTAATACCACTTCATAATTTCCCGGTTCCTGATACAAATGAACCAGCGAGTCGGCGCCCTGTACCAACATGCCGTCGCCTAAATTCCAACTGATATTTTCAGCATCATTGTTCAAGCAAATTAGCGATAACAACTCTTGACCAGTTAGCACCTGCTGGCCCGAAAGCATCATGTCGGCCGAAATGTAATCGCCCGCTTCAATTCGATACCATGCCTCCATCTGAAGGTTTTCTGCTTCCAAGGTAAACACCATGCGGTACAATCCTGCCGGCAAATCATCAATGACGTAACTGCCGTTTAGATTTTCATATTCGGCAAGGTGAACATTGGTCTCGTTAAATATTGCAGCGCTCCAGCTTTTAGAGCCTTGATATTGAAGTTCGATGCTGCCTTCATTTCCGCTACAACCTGCATCATGAAGTAACACATCTACTCCGCGGTAATAATTCAAATAAAAACGGTTTGCTATTTCACCCGCATTCAAGCTAAAGCTTAACTCAGGATTCGCGTTTAGGTTGTATTTAGATTGCGTTTGTCGGTCTTCGAGATATACCAATGCGGTAAGCGGCAAATTTTTAATTGCGTTCATGGCTATGGTATGCATACCTGCCTCTGCCACGTGTATGTTTAATGGAATGGTGTCGGCATTAAGAGGCGCAGTACGCGCTTGTATAGCGTTTTGTTGCAGGTCGTCAAGGGTGTACCAATAGGTTTGGCTGCCCATCGGAATGCGTTTCTTTACCGATGTCTGAACTTGATTTGAAAAATAAACCAGTACTTCGTCGGACTGTATGCCTTTGCGAAGATTAATCTTAAAATAAGGAAGGGATGATTGCCCTTTTTCGGCGGAGAGATTCACGACATCGGCGCAATATGTATGCGATAAACGAAGGGTGTCGTTGGTTGCTCCACTTACCATAAAGCCTTCCATTGCGCTTATATACGGACTTGCACCATTAACGCCCAACCCTTCATTAGGTCCTGTACTGAGCCAGGCAGAATAATGTCCATTAAAAGGTCCGCTTCCTGCGGCACGATATACAGCAGGGTTAAACGTAGCGCTTTGAGCCGCCACAACTTTATCCCAGTCGAGCGGGGCGGGGTAGGGATTGCCCACCAAGCTCCAGCTTTCATGCTGATTAAGTAATGGGATGTACTTATTATTTAGCTGCAATGTGCCTCGAGCTTTGAGGGTGCTTGTGCCGACAATTTCGGCCCGGTAAGCTTCATCGGTATTTACGAATGCGTCACTTCCATTCCATAATTGCCAGCCTGCTGCTCCATGTTCGTAAACAGGCACCATGTTCCATCCCGCACGTAATGAGTCCCAATGTAATTGTTCAACGGGCGACGAAAAGAAAACCTGGGGGTTTCCATTTTCACCCAAATAGCGCTCCTGGCGTGCCAATCCGTTCAATTGTCCATTGCCCTGACCCGAAACCAAGGCGGTTCCTTGTGCATCTGAGCGCAAAATCAAACTGTCGGAAGTATTGAAGGTGCCCTGTTCTAATGTTAAAATGCCTTTTAAGTTTACCGCACCCGAGGCCACCCGCAACCCGCTGCCGCTAATGTTTAAGTTGCGGTAATCGCCCTTCATAACCTGTTGGGTTTGGTTGCTTTGATATTCGACCGTGCCATTGAATTGAGGGTTTTCGGTGCCTGAAAGTACGTTTTGCCCTGGCGCAGCATAGCGTACCAGCAGGCGATCGTTGGCATGCATATCAAACGGACTTTGTCCGTTGGTTTGATGAATCCGATGGTTGAGCACAAATACGGTTCCGGGCAAGCTGTCGATACCGAGTTTTATGGTGCCCGAAACGGTAAGCTCCTGTGCTGTTTCGGCCACGCCGCCCGCCGCACCTGAGTTGCAGAAGAGTAAATCGCGACAGGTAAATGGTAGGTTGGTGCCTAACTGAACCGAATATCCGTTACGGGTTATAATCCACAGTTTATTGTAGGCAATAGAAGGAACAACCTGATTTGACGGATGATTCCATAATGTACTGTTACCAAATACGGTGGTTCCCTGTTCTTCGAAAAAGGTGCTGTCGGTAAGTTGTACCGATGCGGCATCGCCTTCAATGAGTAACAGGCCATTCCCTTGATATAAATGTCCGAATTGAGCAATTCCAAACACATCGATTGCGGCATTATCTAAGTATAATGCGGCCCCGGTTTGTATGTGAATACTGCGGATTACCAAGTTGCCTATACTATGGTATTCTGCCCCTGCGGTAATAAATAAGTCGGCCTCATTAAAGGCGCCCTCTCCCGAGAGGTTGGCATTTTGTGTTCCTGCTAAGGTAATGTATGCGGCTGAGCGGTTAATTAATTGCCCGTTTACCCGAAGTGTGCCAAATACCGAAAGAAAGGAGGCATAGTTTGATTCTAATAATACCGAAGCTCCCGATTCAATTTCGAGGGCTGCACAAGAGGCGGCTTGCGCCCCACTTAAAATCGGATAATGCGATAATCCCGAAGGAATAGTAACCGTATT
This sequence comes from Bacteroidia bacterium, assembly GCA_046302715.1. Classification (GTDB taxonomy): domain Bacteria; phylum Bacteroidota; class Bacteroidia; order M30B66; family M30B66; genus CAMCXT01. Next base: position 7,457 of record JBKCHQ010000124.1, read on the forward strand.
GCATCTGTTAGGCACGATTCCGCCCGACCAGTTTTGCGGGTCGAACCAGTTAGAATTAAAGCCTTGCCATGTAAGGGATTCGGGCGCTGCAGGGGTAAAGATAAAGCGTAGGTTGGCTTGCGGTAACGTTACGGGTGCCGATGAGCGCATTACAGCTTGAGCAGGAGGCAGGCCCAATTGCGACTGCATCCATGCTTGTGCACCGGCGTTTATCTGTCGTGTGTGTACATCTTTGGGGTCGCTTCCACGTAATCCAATCTGAAAATAGGCCTCAAACCCCTGAAAGCAATATCCGGCCATGTTATAGGCAAATTCAATTTTGGAGTTTTGTTCTTTCAGAATAATTTGAAAATCGAGGCGATTACGCAACTCGCCGCAATAGCCTACGCCCTCGGGGTCGGCATTAATTTTAAAATTGCGCCATTCAATGGTAAATGTGCGGTTGGGTGCAGTTCCTGCCATAGCGGTTTTAATACTCGCCTCTTCACCGCTCCAACGGCCTTCCAGATCTTGATTTAGGGCTGAAATAATACCTTCAAAAGGCATCTCTGTTTGCAGAACTTGGGTAAAAGGTATTTGAACCCCTGCCACCCGAACGGGGTTAAATCCGCCTAACCAAATCCACCCATTACTCGAAATTCCTATTGAAGAATAGGATTGCCCATTATATGAAAACGAAAAACCCAAGGGTTGATTTTCAAAAAAAGCCTCGTCGGTGGGTGAAAGAATATCTGGAAATTCGGCATGGAAGGCACCGCTGGCGAGCACCTGCGTGCTGGGAGCATCGGGTAGCGCCTGATAAGGTGTTTGAACCGAATGCTCGAAGCGATAGGCACAGGCTATTTGGGCCGAAACGGCAGCGGGTAGCATACACGTTACTAGCGCGCTGCCTTTGATTAGTTTTAATAGGTATTTGTAAATCATGCCTGTCAACTGAGGCATACGGCAGTTAGTTTGGTTTTGTTACACTCAAACCTATAAAAATGAAGCGGGACCCGTAAGGCCCCGCTTCATTCACAAACCACCAACCGTATTATGCATATCTACACAAAAAGCAGAACACTCGGCATTGTCCGTTTGATTCGGACAAGACAAAGATATAAAAATATCATTCCGTGCAAATATTTTACTAAAAATATTTTTAAAATTTATTTTTTGGAAAATATTCGGCGATAAATACCCGTGCTAGTACCTATTTCGCATAAATATATGCCGGGCGTCAAAGATCCGCAATACACTATGCCGCGCCCTGCATTCAAAATTTCGTTTGGCATGTCGCAGCTTCTCCCGCTCATATCCCAAATGCGAATAAATTCCAAGCGTTGATCAGGTTGCTCCAAAAACACATTTAGTTCGTTTGCCGCAGGTACCGGACCTAATTTTATAGATGAAGCAAGGTTCACATCTTCAATACCAACAAAATTGACAAATACCAGTTTGGTTACCGTATCGGACCCGCAAACATTGGTAGCCACCAGCGACACATAGAAAGCACCGTTGGTTGGAAAGGTTAAGCTGGCATCGGTGGAAGAGGCTGTTCCGAGGGTATCAAAAATCCACTCAAAGTCGACTCCGTTTTGTGAAAGATTATCGAAGCTTATAGAGTACGAACCTGAATTTTGAATGTAATTGAAATTGGCAATTGGATATTGACTTTCTACTACTTCAATGGTATCAGAAAGGGCCAGACAACCTGTGGCATCAAGCGCTACAGCATAATAAAGACCTGGAGAGTTGATGGAAATAACGGGCCCCGTTTGCCCATTTGACCACGAATAATTCTGAAACCCGGCAGCTGCGGTAAGAACGGCGCTCACGTTGTTGCAGATGGCCGCATTGGGTGGCGTTATA
>JBKCHQ010000125.1:0-2180 GCA_046302715.1 Bacteroidia bacterium
CCGGTGCGGTTTCGGGTTGTGGTGGCTCGGTAGTACCTCCGCAAGCCGTAAATAGCCATAGCAGCGCAGGTATGAGTATGTGCAAAAGATGTTTATTCTTCATAATCCCAGCTTATTCCGATTTTGGCATCTCGAATTACAATGCCTTCTTTTTTAACGTTCGCGCGAATGGCATCCACCAATGCGTAATCTTTTCGCTCTTTTGCGTTGCGATAGGCTTCGAGCACGGTATCCATCATGGTATGCAAGGGCGCGGAGCTTCGGCCCGGCTCTTCACGCAAACCGAGAATATCTTCGACTAATAACACGTAGGTCGATTTCATGTGCTCAAATGCCGAAACATCGAGCGTTTCCCAGGCAATTTGTCCGCCCCGTAATGAATTAATCACTTTGAGCATTTCGAACAATCCTGCTAGAGCCACGGCCGTGTTGAGGTCATCATTCATGCCTTCGAACGCTTGTTTGCATGCCGCTTCGATACGTTCGGTAAGTGCTGCGTCAATTGCTTCGGTTGCACCGGGATGCTGCATGGGCTTTACACTGCGCAATCCGTTAATAATGCGCTTAAACGCTTTTTCAGATGCTTTCAGCGCCTCGTTCGAAAAATCGAGCGTACTGCGGTAATGCGCCTGTAGGATGAAGAATCGAATGGTCATCGGGCTGTAGGCTTGCTCAAGTAAAGCACTGCTACCTGCAAAGAATTCCCTTAGCGTGATGAAATTGCCCAGGCTCTTGCCCATCTTGCGCCCGTTGATGGTAATCATGTTGTTGTGCATCCAGTATTTCACCGGTGCCTTACCGCAACTGCCTTTCGATTGCGCAATCTCGCTTTCGTGATGCGGAAATACCAGATCCATTCCGCCGCCGTGAATGTCGAAGGTTTCGCCCAAATACTTTTTACTCATGGCCGAACATTCGATGTGCCAGCCCGGAAAACCTATGCCCCAAGGCGAATTCCAACGCATGATATGGTAGGCATCGGCCTTCTTCCACAAGGCAAAATCTTCGGGATTGCGCTTTTCGTCTTGGCCTTCGAGCGTGCGGCGTTCGTTGCCCGCACCGGCAATCAGATCTTCGAGCACGCGTCCGCTCAGTTTGCCGTAGTCGTTGCTTTTGCTGTACTTAATCACGTCGAAATACACCGATCCATTGGCTTCGTAGGCAAATCCGTTGTCAATAATGGACTGTATCATTTCTATCTGCTCCGGAATATGTCCCGATGCCCGCGGTTCGATGCCCGGGTTTAGCGTATTGAGCATGCGCATCGAATCGTGAAAACTCCCTGTGTACAACTCAACCACTTCCATGGGTTCGAGCTGCTCGAGGCGGGCTTTCTTGGCGATTTTATCTTCACCCTCGTCGGCATCATTTTCCAAATGCCCTACATCGGTAATGTTGCGCACGTAGCGCACTTTGTAGCCCAGATGCTGCAAATACCTGTACAACACGTCGAACGTAACGTATGGACGTGCGTGCCCCAGATGCGCCTCGCCATAAACCGTGGGCCCGCAAACGTAGAGCCCAACATGCGGTGGACGAATGGCCTCGAACTTTTCTTTTTCGCGACTCAGGGTGTTGTAGATAAATAGGGCGGACGAATCCATAATAGCGGTTGATTCTAAACGGTAATATTTTTTTGAATACTGAGATTTTGCAACATGTCGTTGGTCATGGCAGCAAGGTCGAAAGCAGGTTTCCAGCCCCAATCGTTTTGGGCAGCACTGTCGTCGATGGATGCCGGCCAGGAATCGGCAATGGCCTGACGGAAATCGGGTGCATAATCGATAGTGAAATCGGGCATGTGCCGTTGAATTTCAATGGCCAGCTCCTTGGGTGTGAAGCTAAATCCCGCCAGGTTATACGATGAGCGCACCTTGATCTGCTCGGCCGGAGCCAGCATGAGTTTTACCGTAGCCTCGATGGCATCGGGCATGTACATCATGGGCAGGCGGGTATTTTCGGAGAGGAAGCTGGTGTACGAACCTTTGGCAAGCGCTTCGTGGAAAATATGCACGGCATAATCGGTGGTGCCGCCGCCAGGCGCCGATTTCCAGCCAATGAGGCCGGGATAACGCAGTGAGCGCACATCTACACCATACTTGTTGAAGTAGTATTCGCACCAGCGTTCACCGGCAAGCTTGCTAAAGCCGTAAACCGTTGATGGTTCCATAATGGTATGC
>JBKCHQ010000126.1:0-6523 GCA_046302715.1 Bacteroidia bacterium
TAAAGGATAAGTGAAAAACCAAATACACACCAGGGCAACAGTACGGTTTTCATCAATCGAATCTTAATGCTTCGATCTTGTTGCATTAAATAATCAGAATGAGCAAAGGAGTATAGCATGGCAAAGCTCAGGGCAGGGTAGGCGATAAAGTCGAGCACAATATCTTTTTCTAACTGTGTATGCATAAGATGCGACACTTTAAGCATCATGCCACCGTAAGCTAACAGAAGCGTGATAAGATTTACCATAAAAATATGGCGCATTGGTTTTGCTTGTACATTTTTAGGGGTATCGTAAATGGATATGGCAATTGAAATCAGTATACCTAAACTGGCTGCCCTAAAGAGATAGTCGCCTCCAAATATAAATTGGAGTTTGGCCATCCATGCTAAAGTTAGCAACATACTGGAGAAACAGAATAACCGAAAAGAGGATTTCATAGTAGGTGTTTAGTCAACCGAAACTTATAGGCATCTTTTTTATCCAAAACAATAGCGGTTTTCATTGATTAGCTTAACGGCAATGGCTTGCCTTGCGGCTTTGGTATTCATGGGTTGTACCTTTGTAAAACGTCTCAATCCCATTAACATCATTTTCTGTTCGTCGCCTTCGGTGAAGGAATTAATAGCATTTTTACCAGCGATGTGTATGCGGTCGGCGGCGTCGTTAATGTACACGCGCATCATGTCGATCTGCAGATTGGCTTCTTCTCCACTTTGTTTGTGAAGTTTTTCTGTTCGTAGCAAAATGCTTTCCGACACATATACCTCAATAAGCATATCCGCAATATTCATGAGAATTTCCTGCTCTTTGGCAAGGCTCATCATAAGCTTCTGAACAGCCGAACCGGCCACCATCAGTACTGCCTTTTTAAACCCTTTCAGATAGCGTTTTTCGGCATCAAATAATTCGTCGCTCAACTCCCCGAAGTCAGGAATCCCCATAAGTTCTTCAGCAACAGCCATTGCCGGCCCCATCAAATCGAGCTCACCCTTCATGGCGCGTTTTAACATCATGTCCACTGTGAGCATGCGGTTAATTTCATTGGTGCCTTCAAAAATGCGGTTAATGCGTGCATCGCGGTAGGCACGGTCCATGGGCGCTTCGGCCGAGTAGCCCATTCCACCGAAAATTTGCACACCTTCATCAACCACATAATCGAGACTCTCCGAACCATGTACCTTCATGATGGCGCATTCTACAGCAAATTGCTCCACGCTTTTCAAGCGGGCTTTTCCTGGCTCCATGCCGCCAGCAGTTAATTCGGCGTAGGCATCGTCGATGTTCTGCCCAATACGATAGGTTGCCGCTTCGCAGGCATAAATTTTAATAGCCATTTCGGCCAGTTTGTGACGTATGGCACCGTATTTCGAAATAGGACGACCAAATTGCTCGCGCTCGTTGGCATACTTAACGGCCCGCGTTAAACACTGCTTGCTCCCCCCAATAGCAGCTGCAGCCAGCTTAATTCGCCCAATATTGAGGATGTTTACGGCGATTTTAAATCCGTTTTGCCGCTCCGATAATAAATTTTCCACAGGAACCAGGCAGTCGTTAAAGAAAACTTGAACCGTTGACGAGCCTTTAATTCCCATTTTTTTTTCCTCTTCATTAAGGTTAATTCCTTCAAAGTTGCGTTCTACAATAAATGCACTCAGGTTTTCGTCGTTGTCAATTTTGGCAAATACAGTGTATACATCGGCAAAGCCACCGTTGGTAATCCACATTTTCTGTCCATTTATGCGGTAATGTTTGCCGTCCTCCGTTAATGTGGCTTTTGTTTTTCCACTATTCGCATCCGAGCCACTACCCGGTTCGGTAAGACAATATGCCGCCTTCCATTCTCCGCTGGCCAATTTTGGGATGTACTTCTGCTTTTGTTCGGTATTCCCATAATACAAAATGGGCAATGTACCAATTCCGGTATGCGCCGAAAGGGCTACGGCAAAGGAAAAGCCTGCTCCCGCCACTTCAGAAACCAACATGGATGTATTGAAATCCTTTCCAAACCCTCCGTATTCTTCAGGAACCGAAACGCCCATAAGTCCAAGTGCTCCCGCTTTATCGAGCAGTGATGGCATGAGGCCCGGCTCGAGGTTATCAATCCGATCGAGGTTAGGATATACTTCGGCTTCGAGAAAATCGTAGGTGGTATCGGCAATCATGCGCTGCTCTTCGCTCCAGTTCTCGGGAATAAATACCGATTCTGCATCCGTTTCTTTGATGAGGAATTCGCCGCCTTTGGTGGTATGTTTTGCTTTATTTTCCATGATTATTGCTGTTAAAATCGTTCGAATATGCCGGCGGCTCCCTGCCCTGTGCCCACACACATGGTTACCATACCGTATTTTTGGTTTCTGCGTTTCATTTCGTTAAACAATTGAACGGTGAGTTTCGCGCCCGAGCAGCCCAGCGGGTGACCAAGCGCAATGGCACCACCGTTGACGTTTACACGTTCGGAATCGAGCCCAAGTTTGCGCATCACCGCCAGCGATTGCGAGGCAAAAGCTTCGTTAAGCTCAATCAATTCAATCTGGTCGAGGTTCATGCCCGCTTTTTCGAGCGCTTTGGGAATGGCGTACACAGGCCCCACACCCATAATGCGCGGCTCCAAGGCTGCAACACCATAAGATACCAATCGGCCCCAAGGTTGAAGATTCAGTTCCTTTACCATGCGTTCCGACATCACCAACACAAAGGCGGCCCCGTCTGAGGTTTGCGAAGAGTTTCCCGCTGTGATGGAGCCATCGCTGGCAAAAACGGGTTTGAGTTTTGCGAGTTTCTCTACATCGGTATCGGCACGCGGACCTTCATCGGTATCAACCGTGTAGCGTTTCACTTTGCGTTTCTCTTTTTCATCAAGAAATACTTCCTCAATTTCAATGGGAGCAATGTCATCTTTGAAGCGGCCTTCCTGTATTGCGGCAATGGCTTTTTTGTGTGAATGGTATGCGAATACATCCTGATCTTCACGGTTTACTTCAAACTCGCGTGCTACGGCTTCGGCAGTGAGGCCCATGCCCCAGTAATAGTCGGCGTGAGATTTTGCAATATCGAGATTCGGCACAATCCTCCAGCCGCCAAAAGGAATCGGCGACATGGTTTCCACTCCTCCTGCTATTATACAATCGGCTTGTCCTGCTTCAATCTTGGCAGCTGCGATGGCGATGGTTTCGAGACCAGATGCGCAATAACGGTTTACCGTCATACCGGGCACTTTGTCGGTTCCGAGTCCGATGAGCGAAATCATGCGCCCAATGTTTAAGCCTTGCTCAGCTTCGGGTGTGGCATTACCAACAATAACGTCGTCGATGCGATTCTTATCGAGCTGAGGTACCGCTTTCATAAGATGCTGAATTACCTGTGCCGCCAAATCGTCGGGGCGCATAAAACGAAATACGCCGCGGGGTGCTTTTCCAACGGCAGAACGAAATCCGGTGATGATGTAGGGGGAGGGCATAGCTTGTAAATTGGTAAAACGTATTACGTAAAACGTAAAACGTATTGTTGAGTCATGATTAGTCGGGTTTATTGCGCTTTGAAATTAGGGATTGTTGCAGGTTTATATTCATTCGAGTTATGGCATCGATATGTTCAAGAACCTGATGCTTATCTGTTTCAGTGATATATTTTCTTCTGAATGAAAGCTCAATCTGAAAGTGCAATTCAGATGCTGAGCCGTTTGAAACACCCAGGAAATGAACAAATTCTTTCTGTGAATTTCGTCCTGCACCCTCGGCAATATTTGACCCAACCGAAACGGCAGATCGACGCATTTGATCTATTAATCCGAATTTATCCTGTGCCGGAAATTTATCCGTAATCTCATAAATAAAATCAGCAAGTTCTAGCGCTTTTTGCCATGTTCTAAGTTTCGTTGCGTCATTCATGTTTATTAAATCTTAATTATCCATTCGTATTAACTATTCATCTTGTTTCGTAAATTCTACCGATTATTCGCTGTATTTTACGCCATACTAAATACGTAATACGTTTTACGTGAAATCAATTCCTCAACACCTTCCCCGTCGTTAAAATACTTTGTATTCGTTCCAGGGTTTTCTTTTCGCCACAGAGGCTGAGGAAGGCTTCGCGTTCGAGGTCGAGCAGATACTGTTCCGACACTTCAGTAGGTGCACTCAAATCGCCGCCGCAGAGCACGTAGCCCAGTTTTTCGGATATTTTTTTATCGTGTTCAGAGATGTACTTTCCACTGTACATACTGTTTGCGCCGGCATACACCATGCCCAGTCCTGATTTACCCAATACCTTGATGTTTTTACGTTGCACCGGTTTGGTGTAGCCCGCTTCTGCAAGTGCAATGGCTTTATACTTCGCTTCAGTAATTCGATTAGCGGCATTTACCACAACATGGTCGGTGCCCTCACGCAAAATTCCTAAGGAAAATGCCTCTTGCGCCGACGTAGCCACTTTAGCCTGACCAATGGCGAGGAACCGATCGCGCAGCACGTTGAGCTGCAAATCGCCCTCGCGGAATGAATCAGAAGCCCGCAGGGCAAATTCCTTAGTACCGCCTCCGGCCGGAATGAGGCCCACGCCGAATTCTACCAGACCGATGTACGTTTCTGCGGATGCCATTACTGCATCAGCATGCAGGTTCATCTCGCACCCACCCCCCAGCGTGAGGCCTTGCGGAGCGGTAACCACCGGAATGGACGAATATCGAATCCGCATCACCGTATTTTGGAAGGCACGTATGGAGAAATCAATTTCTTCCCATTCCTGCTCCACTGCCATCATAAACACCATGGCCAGATTGGCGCCGGCCGAAAAATTGGGCGCATCTGATGCAATTACCAGTCCGCGGTAATCTTTCTCGGCAATCTCGATGGACTTTTGCACACCCTGAAGTACTTCAGTGCCGATGGAATTCATCTTGGTGTGGAATTCCAGATTCAGAATGCCGTCGCCCAAATCGAGTAGGGTAGTGCCGCTGTTTTTCCATACCGTTTTTGAGCCACGCAGGTAATCGAGCACAATACGCTTTTCGCTGCCCGGAATAGGCTTGTAGGATTCGCTGACGGGGTCGTAATAGTGGGGTTGTCCGTTTTCGATTACGTAAAACTGCGTTTTCCCCAATTCAATCATGCGTTTTATCCAGGCTGCCAGTTCAATTTTGAGTTGGCTAAAAAGCGCCATGCTTTCGGTCAAACCCACGGCATCCCAGCTTTCGAAGGGGCCCAACTCCCAGCCAAACCCGGCTTTCATGGCCTCGTCGATGCGGTAAATTTCGTCGGCAATTTCGGGGATGCGGTTGGCCACATAGCTAAACATACCTACGAAGCTGCGCCGATAAAATTCGCCCGCTTTATCGCTGCCCTGCACCAAGATTTTATAACGGTCTTTAACCTTATCGATGGTTTTTGTTTGCTCGAGTGTAGCAAATTTCGCTTTTTGCTGTGGGCGGTATTCGAGTGTGTTAAGGTCGAGCGCAAGAATTTCGGATTTTCCCTCGGCCGTCTTCACTTTTTTATAGAAGCCCTGACCGGTTTTATCGCCCAACCAGCGGTTCTCGTTCATTTTAAGCACATATGCGGGCAGTTCAAAGCTGGCTCGGGCTTCATCGTTGAGGCAGTTGACTTGAAGTCCCTTGGCCACATTTACCAGCGTATCGAGTCCCACAACATCGGTGGTGCGGAAGGTAGCCGACTTGGGGCGCCCCAGTACCGGACCGGTAAGTTTGTCCACTTCTTCCACCGTAAGGCTCATGTCTTGAATAGTGTGAAACAATTGCAAAATGCCAAATACCCCAATGCGGTTGGCAATAAAGGCCGGTGTGTCTTTGCAAAGCACGGTGGCTTTGCCGAGGAAACGCTCGCCGTAGTGCATGAAAAAATCGATGACTTCAGGCTTTGTTTCGGGGCCGGGAATAATTTCGAGCAATTTGAGATAACGCGGCGGATTAAAGACATGTGTTCCGCAGAAATGACGTTGAAAATCGTCGGAGCGGCCGGCGCTAATTTGTGCAATTGGAATGCCCGAAGTATTTGTACTAACCAGTGTTCCGGGCTTGCGGAATTGCTCCACGCGTTCGAACAACGCTTGTTTGATGTCGAGTCGTTCCACCACCGCTTCAAGAATCCAATCCACACCGGAGATATCCTTGAGATTATCGTCGAAATTGCCGGTTTTAACGCGCTGCGCCACACTGGTATGATACACCGGACTGGGATTCGATTTGAGCGCTGCAGCAAGTGCTTCGTTTACAATGCGGTTGCGTACCTGAGGATGGCTGAGATCGAGATTTTTAGTTTGCTCCTGAGCATTAAGTTCGTTCGGTACGATATCGAGCAGCAGCACTTCGACGCCGATATTGGCGAAATGGCAGGCAATGCGTGAGCCCATAACGCCCGAGCCGAGAACGGCCACTTTACGGATTGGTCGGTTCATTGTGGTTGTATAATTTTTTCGCTTTCGGTGATGGCGTTTATTTTGCGCATCACTTCGAAGAAAACGTTGAGTTGGTCGGAAGGTATAATGGAACGTACCCTTTCGTTGAAAA
>JBKCHQ010000127.1:0-18058 GCA_046302715.1 Bacteroidia bacterium
TGTTATCCCTGGACTTGGGGTGAAAAAGTAATGCTAATTGGCGATGCAGCCCATGCTATAGTACCATTTTATGGACAGGGTATGAATTGCGGATTTGAAGATTGTACCGTGTTTTTTGACTTGCTCGACCACCACACCGGCAGCTGGGATGCCTTGCTGCGTAAGTATGAACAAAGCAGGAAACCCAACGGAGATGCTATTGCCGAACTCGCGCTTCGAAACTTTATTGAAATGCGCGACAAGGTGGGCGACCCACAGTTTTTGTTGCAAAAGAAAATCGAACAGCGGTTTAGCGACAAACACCCCGATAAATGGATGCCATTGTATTCGATGGTAACGTTTTCGCACATTCCCTACCACGATGCATTGCAATTGGGAGATAAACAGGAGGCCATTATGAAAGGCATCATGAACCTTACCGATATTGAACAAAAGTGGGATTCTGTCGAAATAGAACAGCTTATTTTAGAGCAGCTCACAACACCTGCGTAAATAGAATTATGCAATTACTCAATACGTGAACTGAGACCTGTATTTATTTATATACGTTAATAAGTACAACAAAAGCACGTTTAAATACAGCTCTTTCTTTTTGCTAGATTACGCCCTTCTTAATCCCTTGATAGGGGGAATAAATTTTCATGCAAATGGGGCATTCTCATTTCAGCTCTGTTGAATTTCCGCATTTTGAATGCGTTTGCATGGCCGACTAAATTGTTCTTAAAACCTGGATTTTTAAAAATAACTTCAACCCTATATTTAGGGCCTTTTCTTTATTTTAAAAACAGCAATACCATTATAAATGCCCACCTGCTTTTCAATAAATTTCATCCACGGGGCATTGGTGGTATAGTCATTCTTTTCAGCCAGCACGTAGCGGGCCCCCAGGGCTATTTTTTGCGAAAAACGTGCGGTATCTGTTTTTAAGGGTTCGTATGCCGTCCATCCCTTGCGATTCATGGCCTGCAGGGTAATGTTTATGCTTTTATCGGAGATGCTTATTATTCGCTCGTCTTTTTGAATGCCTAATTTTAAAAGGTACTCGTCAAGGCCCGGATAATGAACCAAAACCTCGGCATATCGTTTATTTTGCCAACCTTCTGGATGATACCGACTCTCCATGCGGCGACGGCTAAAATCTATATTATGGATTAGAAAGGCCAAACAGAGGAGCTTAATTCCCCAAGAATACCGCCATTGGGGTTGTAAATGCTTAAGCAAGAATACCAACGACGTAATAAGAACAGGCACTGCAATGAACAGATTAACCGTGTAGTAATCATGGTCTTTTAGCGCCTGGAAAAACAAGGCCGAAAAGCCTGCCATTCCCAAAGGCATAAGCAAATTAGCCACAGCAAGGTTTATTGGAATTTTTTTTAAGTTAAAAAGTGTTGCCAACCACAGCAATACCAGAACCCATTGAGTTTCAATTCTAAAATAATCCCATTTAATATGCTGACCCACAGCGTCCAATACCTGCCCAATTTCGGTGGTACTCAATTCCCAAATAGGAAGAATGCCCACCAGAAAAATACCCGAATTGTTTTGGGTATTGTAATGCGCCGAATAGAGGAACCAAAAACCGCAAACCATCAATACCGACAGCATTGCTGCAAATACCCCTATGTTTTTTCGGATATTATTCGCCGCCCGTTTTTCCCATATCATTGCTATAGGAATACTTGCCAAAAGCCCCAAAAAACTTATCAGCGCCGATACTTTAAGCAAGCCTCCCAAGGCATACAAAACGCAGGAAGTTCCTAAAAATACAGGGTTATTTTGCCTTGTAAACCGCATAAAAAAAACAAATCCCATCAAAGCCATCGAAAATGCCGGTATATCCATTAAAAAGTTGGCGGCATAATACACCAAGGTTGGCGAGGTAAACAGCAATAAAGAGGTAAATAGCGGTAAAAGGGTATCGTTGAGCTCCTTTTCGAGAAATTTGAACCAATAAAGTAGCGACGTAAAAAAAAGCAGTAAAACCAGGCTGCGATAAATAAAATAGTGCCTTCCGGTAAGTTGCCATATTTTACCGATTCCGTAATAAATAAGGGGAAAATCGCTCATGGTTTTCCCATTTCCAGTGGTGCCCAAATTGTGCATTTGGGGGCTTAAAAAAGGAACTTCATCCTCAAAATAATGCTGCGTTAGCGAAAGACAATCGGCTTGCCGCCAATGATGCAGGCTTTGAGGGGGCTTTACTAAAATATGATGGTAATCGTATGTGAACGCAATAGCAGCGAATGCCAAAATAAAGAGGACCGCCGAATATCTTGGGAAATGACAAGGCAGTTGCTTTTTGCCTGTTAGGTAATTCCACAATTCGCGCAAGCGTTCCACGGATAAATAACGTAATGAAATTTTACTGGGCCTGCCTATATATTAAACGCAAATATCCTTAACCACCCATTGCAACGTGGTATGCCCGTTAAAATGATTTTCCTCGAGCGTGTAACAAACATCGAACGGCAACCCCAGCGAAATATGCGTATGATACTGGCTCATGTTAAAACCAATAGCATCGAATGATGCCCCAGTTTCTTTGCCTAATTTCATTTTCAAGTGATTTGTTCCCACAATACGAACACTTCCATCATCTTTAACGCCTTTACAGGCGAATACGGGTAGCATGTTTCCTGGGCCAAATGGTGCCAATTGCTTAAGGATGCGGTAGAATTTGGGCGTTATTTCATCGGGCTCCAATTCGGCATCTATTTCAATTACGGGCACTTTGTGTTCAGGCAGAATACGACGGGCCACTTCTTCTTCGAAGCGCTGGCGAAATGCATCAAGGTTTTCGGGTTTTAAGGTTAAACCTGCGGCATATTTATGTCCACCGTATTGCACCAGTATGTCGCCGCATGCGGCAATAGCCTCATGTACGTCGAAATTACGCACCGAACGCGCGCTGCCGGTAATGCTCCCGTTTGACTCGGTAAGTACAATGGTGGGTTTATAATAACGTTCTATAACCCGCGAGGCTACAATGCCTACTACGCCTTTATGCCAGTGCGGCATATACAACACATTGCTGTGGCTTTCGCCTGCATTTTCGAGTATTTGTAATGCTTCGGCGGTTATCTGTTGGTCGAGTGAGCGGCGGGTGCTGTTGTGCTGATGGATATCAAAAACGGCATTATTGGCTGAGTGTTCATCTTCTGTAAGTAAGAGTTCAACAGCCTTTGTTCCATGATCGATGCGGCCCGCAGCATTAATTCGTGGTGCAGCGGTAAATACCAGATCGCTAATGGTTATTTCGTGTTTTCTTACACTATTATTCGAGGCATCCAGTTCTTTTGAAGGTTTAAGCAACGCTTTAAGTCCCGGCCTCGGGTTGCTGTTAATTTGACTTAATCCGTAATAGGCCAGTATTCTGTTTTCGCCCGTAATGGGAACAATATCGGCCGCAATGGAAGTGGCCACCAGGTCGAGCAGATGCAGGCACGACACTTCGGCCTGCCAACGTTCGTTCAATGCCTGAACTAACTTAAATCCTATGCCACAGCCCGAAAGCTCCTTGTAGGGATATTCGCAATCCACGCGTTTAGGGTCGAGCACTGCAACCGCTTCGGGCAACAGTGCGCCCGGTAAGTGATGGTCGCAAATAATAAAATCAATGCCTAAGGTTCGAGCATAATCTACCTTGTCGAGCGATCGTATGCCGCAATCCAAAGCAATTATCAGCGAACAAGAAAATTCCTTCGCGATATCAATACCTTTAAACGAAATGCCATACCCTTCGCTGTAACGATCGGGTACATAATGCATGATGCGTGCTTCGCCAAAAAATGGCTTTAGGTAAGCATACACCAGTGCAACGGCGGTAGTACCATCAACATCATAATCGCCATACACCATAATGCGCTCGTTTTTGTCGAGGGCATGCTGAATTCTGTTTACGGCCTTGTCCATATCTTTCATAAGAAACGGATCGTGCAAGGCCATTATATCGGGCCTGAAGAAGCTTCGCGCTTCCTCAAAATTTTCGATGCCCCGCTGAATCAAAATGGAAGCCAACTTAGTATCAATCCCTAATGCATCCGCCAAGGTCGAAACCTTTTCACGTTCCGGTGGGGACGCTTTTTTCCACAAGGTTTTACTTGAATGTAGGGTTTGCATAGGTGTAGCGGTAAATGTTCGAAGTTAAGACCATTTAGCGGTAATCAAAATCTATTTTCAATTTTTTATTCAACAAAATCACCGTTTTCGGCGCCACAGATTATACTTTTATGCCCGATTGCGAACAAAGGTTAAATAATCAGGTTCTCATACGATATGAAAATAGCACTTGTTGTTGGTTCGGGTATAGCCGGCCTTGCTATAGCATTGCGGCTTAGGGCTAAGGGCTATGATGTTAAGGTGTTTGACCGCAATCCCTACACTGGAGGTAAGCTAGCCGAATTGCGATTGGGCTCATACCGCTTCGATGCGGGGCCTTCACTCTTTACGCTTCCCGAGCAGGTTGACGAGCTATTTAGTCTTTTTGGCGAAAATCCACGTGAACATTTTAACTACATGCAATTGCCTTGCGTTTGTAATTATTTTTGGGACGATGGGCAGGCTTTTTCTGCATCGGCCCAACCCGAAACCTTTGTTAATGAAGCCGCGCATGTTTTTGGTGTAAAGCCCGAAATCATTAAAAAGTATCTGAATCACAGCCGTTTTGTTTATGAAACTACAGCGCCTGTATTCCTAGAACGTTCACTGCACCAACTGCGGAACTTTCTCAATTACGAAACACTTCGTGGTATTTGGCGCATGCCTAAACTGGGAATTTTTGGTGTCCTGCATCAAAACAATAAAATTCGATTAGGAAATGAGCGGCTCACCCAACTATTTGACCGTTATGCCACATACAACGGCTCCGATCCTTACAGAGCGCCTGCAGTGCTGCAAAGCATACCGCACCTCGAATATCATACCGGCGCCTTTATGCCCAGTGGAGGAATGCGCGCTATTATTAATTCATTAACGAAATTGGCACAGCGCCATGGAGTTGAGTTTATGCTTTCAACATCGGTGGAGCGAATTATTACCGAAAATGGACGGGCAACCGGAATTATAGCGGGGGGTAAATCCTATAATGCTCAGATTATTGTATGCAATTCGGATGTTTTTTCGGCCTATCGCATGCTGCTGCCTGAGCAAAAAGCCCCCGAACGCATTCTCGGTCAGGAACGCTCCAGCTCGGCACTCATTTTTTACTGGGGCATTAAAAAGCGATTTGAGGCACTTGATGTACACAACATATTTTTTAGTAAGGATTATAAAAAAGAATTTGCCCAAATTTTCGAAGGGAAGGATATTTCCGACGACCCTACCGTGTATGTGCACATTACTTCTTCGGTAGAAAAGGACGATGCACCCGAAGGATGTTCAAACTGGTTTGTGATGATAAACGTGCCGGGCAATACCGGTCAAAATTGGGCCGAATTGCGCAGCAAGGCTCGGGCTGCTATTATTCGAAAGCTTGGTCGGTGTTTGGGAGCAAATCTAACCGAACTTATTGAAGAGGAAGATTATCTCGATCCGCCTCGCATTGAGAAGCGCACCGGTTCGCATCAGGGTTCGCTGTATGGCGCTGCTTCAAATTCGATGTTTTCTGCTTTTTTAAGGCATCCCAATTTTAGCGGACCCATTAAAAACCTCTGGTTTTGTGGTGGAAGTGTGCATCCGGGCGGGGGCATACCACTTTGCCTTAAATCTGCTAAAATTGCAGCGCAAATGATTCGGTAAAAACATGGCAAAAATTAGTTTAAAACAAGGATATTTTTCGCCGCTGGTATTGGGGGTTTTTCATGCCATTGGAATACTTGGATTATTAACACCCTACCGTAACACACTCCTTGCATTAACTCCTTTTCACCTTTTGCTGTGTTTCTTGCTGCTGGTGCTGGCCTTAAAAAAATACGATGCCGGTTTTTTTGCCTTTCTGTTTTTTAGCTTCTTAGTGGGCTTTTCGGCCGAATGGGTTGGAGTTCATACCGGATATCTCTTCGGTTCCTACAGCTATGGTTCGGTTTTGGGTTTTAAGCTTGATCACATTCCGTTGATGATAGGCGTTAACTGGTTTATTTTAAGTTATTGCGTAGGGAATTTGCTCATGCGTCTCAAGCAGAACGTATGGCTTACAATTATTTTAGGAGCGTTGGTGCTTACTGGATTCGATTATCTCATGGAACCAGTGGCCATACGGCTCGGCTTCTGGATCTGGACGGGCGGGGCTATCCCCTGGACCAATTATTTAGGTTGGTTTTTGGTGTCATTGCTGTTGCAATGGGCCAATTTTAATTGGAACAAATCAAACAATCCCTTAGCAGTATGGTTATTTGTGTATCAATTGCTCTATTTCGGAATTTTGAATTATTTTAAGTTATGAATATAACGCTCGGGATAGTTATCGTTATTGCCACCTTTTGCATTATGGAGGCCGTTGCATGGGCAACGCACAAATACGTTATGCATGGTTTTTTATGGATGCTGCATAAAGATCATCACGTGCCTCATGAGCATACATTCGAGAAAAATGATGCTTTTTTCCTGATTTTCGCCGTTCCCAGCTGGTTGTGCATAATGTTTGGTATGATGGCGGGTAACGATTTTCGCTTGTATATCGGTATGGGCATTGCCGTTTATGGCCTGGCCTATTTTATGGTTCATGAAGTGTTTATCCATCAGCGTTTGCCTTTTTTTAAGCGGAGCGACAACTGGTATTTGCGTGCCATACGAAAGGCGCACAAAGTACACCATAAAAATCAGGGTAAGTTTGAGTGCGAGTCGTTTGGAATGTTGGTGGTTTCGTTGAGGTATTTTAAAGAGCAGCTGCGTGTTTCCGGCTAAGTACACGTATTTGCTGCTTATGCTGGGCAGTCTGGCGTATCCGTTGTTTCAAAGCTTTGAACATCGGGTAAAAATGTACACCCGCTGGCGCGATATGCTTCCGGCCATACTTATTACCGCTGCAGTATTTACCGTTTGGGATGTGTATTTTACCCTCGAAGGGGTGTGGTCGTTTAGCGCCACGCATACCTTATCGCCGCGCTTGGCCGGCATGCCGCTCGAAGAATGGTCCTTTTTTCTGGTTATTCCTTACTGTTGCTTCTTTGTATATTTTGTAGTGAATTATTATTTGAAAGCCGGAATTTTAGAGCTCCACCAGTTCCACATTGCTCGTGCACTGGGAATATTTCTTATAGCTTTTGGTTTGGCGTATTTTACACGTGTTTACACCTCAGTGGCTTGTTTGGGATCGGGTTCACTGCTTGTTTTTCTGAGTTACAGGAAGGAACTCAATTTTCTAGGTCGTTTTTTTCTGGGATATTTATTTTGCCTAATACCGTTTATATTGGTAAACGGGCAGCTCACGTATATTCCGGTAGTAATGTACAATGATGCCGAAAACACTGGAATCAGAATTTTCATTGAGGGCATCTGCAATATTCCGATAGAGGATTTAGCCTACAATTTATTGATGCTGCTCATGAATGTAGCTATTTATGAATATCGGGTTTACAGGAGGGGAAAAAGTAAGTTTTTAGATGGAGATGCGCTGAATGAGAAGTTAGTTTAAATTTTACCGTGCGAAAATAGCCCCATGGTTAACTACCGAACTGCGTTATTCGCATCATCTGACAGCGTCTATCAACTAGAAGATTTTATAGGCGTGGAAAACAAATAGCGCCATTGTATTCATGGTTATCCTCAGCCTAAACAAAATTTTAAAGGATAGCAGAGTCATAAAAAATATACCTTTGATTAAATTAAACTGTACGATGTTTCGTTCTACAATTTCACCAGAATTTTTCTTTTGTAAATCCACTAAAAATTATTTGGTGCTGGCCTTATTAACTTTAATAGGCGCTCCCGCATTTTCGCAATCAGATGAAGCCCATTATGCCTTTTCTAATGAAACTCATTTTTTGGAATTTGACCTTGCCGAAAACGGTTCATTAATCAATAATGCTTTTCTCATAAATAAAGTTACCGGAGATATTGAATCGGGTTCGGGTTCTTGGTTTAGAGTAAATATGAACGCCGTAGACCCAGACTACAGTGGCCCCGAAGGCTGGTATGAGTTTTCGACAGAGAATTGCTCTTACACCTTTAAGTTTAGTAATAATGAAGATTCGCTCTTCTTAACCAATGAATGTTCTAATGGTCAAGTACCTGTTGAAAGCATTTTAACGCTCGAGAAGAATTCTGAAGTTATAATTGCGCCCGACACCGATTTTGTAATTATAGACGGCGAATCTGTAGATGAAACCGCGGATGAAATGACGACAGAATTTAACATTTCTACATTAGGCGACTTGTATGTTGCGATGGTCACCAAATCGCAATTTGAAAACGATTTTATGAGCGGTCAAATTCAGGTAAGCGGACCCGAATTTCAAATTAAATATGATGCAGCCACTGGTGAGGCTAATGGGTTTACGCCATCTGAAGCTCTTGCTTTTACCGTAAAAATGACTTCATGGGGGCCAGAAGAAGATCCCATTTTTCCCACTTTAGAATTAACAAATGTAGGGCTCTCCATATTTCCGCAACCACAAGATGCTGCTATTTCATGGGCCATTCGGTACAGCGGTATAGGTTTTTTCGAACTTTACGAACCTTATTCCGAAGAGGTGTTTTACATACTTGCGCCGCAGGCGGGGGATTAGAACTCCAATTGGAATTTTTCTAACTAATCGACAACCTCTAAGGTTTCGATGGCTGCAATGGTGCGTAAACTGCCAAAAAGGACTTTGGCTTTATTCCCCGAAATTTCCTCCACTACGCCAATATTTCGACTTTTTAAAAGCCTTACGCGGGCGCCAACTTTAAGAACCAGCTTTTTTCGCTCCAATTCCTGAAGGCGCTTTTTCTCCTTTTTGGCCTCTTGTGCCTTACTGAGTTTTTTAATTTTTTCGGCGTTAAACTTTCGGGTTACCTTTTCAATAATTGCTTTCTTATCCTTGCTTCGTTCCCATTCCTTCATCCAATCCTCAAACTTCCGGCCTAGCTCCACTAACTTCTGCTCCTGCTCGGCTCCCGCATTTTTCTTCTCCAGTTTCGCCTTCCAACGGGCAAAAAGTTCTTCGTACTTATTACGGCTTTCTTCAGCTTTACGCTTTATTTCTTCGAGTTCACCTTCACGTTTCTTAACCGCCTCTTCACGCTGTTGCAATTCTTGTAAAAGCTTATCTAACGTGAGCTTATCACTGCTCGTTTTCTCTCGTGCCTGCTCAATAACATGCTTAGGCAAGCCCGATTTTTCAGCTATTACATACGTGTACGAACTCCCCGGTCTTCCAATAAGCAGCTTAAATTGCGGACTTAACGTAACATCATCAAACAACATACAGGCATTCTGCACTCCGTTGAGTCGTTCAGCAGCCAATTTAATATTCATGTAATGCGTAGTAATAACGCCCAGCGCTTTAGCGTTAGACAACTCCTCAAGTATGGCCTCGGCCACTGCGCCTCCCAATTCGGGGTCGGTACCAGTGCCAAATTCATCAATCAACACCAAGGTGCGTCGGTCGGCATAACTTAAAAAATATTTCATTTTTAGCAACCGCGAACTATAGGTGCTTAATTCGTATTCGATGGATTGACTGTCGCCAATGTCGGTGAAAAAACGGTGAAAAATACCCAATTCTGATTGTACTGCTGCCGGAACCATCAATCCACTTTGCCACATGAGTTGCAACAACCCAATGGTTTTCAAAGCAATGGATTTTCCGCCTGCATTGGGCCCCGAAATTACTACCAGCCTATTCTGGCCATCAAGCCTGCAGGTTAATGGCACCACCGATTTAGCCTGTGCTTTATTCTGCATCCATAAAATGGGATGACGCGCATCTACCAAATGTAAGGACGATTTTCCGGTGAATGTTGGCATCACGGCATCCATTTCTAAAGCCAACAGCGCTTTCGCACGAATAAAATCGAGCTCCACCATGGATTCCAGCGCTTGCGAAAACAATTCGGTAAAAGGCCGTAAACGGGCAGTGAGGTCTTTTAAAATCCGCAATACCTCTCTACGTTCTTGCTGCAACAAATCAAAAACCTCATTATTAAGTCCTACCGTCTCAAGAGGTTCTATAAAGGCGGTTTTCCCCGTTTCGGAATTGCCCTGAATGAGCCCTTTAACATTGCGTTTATGCTCGGCAGCTACACTCAGCACCCTTCGTCCGTTTGCCACCGTTTCTTCGGTGTCGGCAAGCCAGCCCAGCTTCTTGTACTTTTGTAAGTGTTGCCTAAACACCCGTTCCAACTCCCGTCGAGCTTCGATAATATTTTTACGGATTTGCCCCAGCTCTTTCGATGCCGATGTTTTCACCTCGCCTTGTGCATCAAGTACCGTGTCGATATGCGTAATAGGTAAACTATTGAGCGTAACGGATGCAAACACCGAATGTAATTGCGGGAATACTGCTTTTTTATCGGCTAGATAGCGCAACACTGTAAAACATACTTCGAGCAAATCGCGCAGCGACAGCACTTGTTTCTCCAATAAAGTAGAACCTGCCACTTTTAATAGCCCTATTTCTTTGGTAATGTCCGGAAACTCAGATTGTGGGAAAAATGAACCTATGCGCAGAATGCCTAACAACTCATGCGTTTTCAAAAGAAGTAAATGCACCTCATCTGCCGATGAAAGCGGTACCAGCTGCAATGCTTGTTCTTTCGAACGTGGGCTGCGGCAATGCGCTTCGAGCAGGCGCCGAATACGGTCGAACTCAAACCGCTGCAATGTATCATCGGGAAAAATACGCACGAGAGAAAGATAAATCTGATATTCGAAACAACAAAACCTTTTGTCTGTTCAATTGCTTGATATTATTAATAAATGAAACCGCCTGTTACTCACTTTAATGTTCGCGTTTATGGCTTGGTGCTGAGCGCTACCGGGCAATTATTGCTGAGCGATGAATACTGCCAAAACCGCTACATGACTAAATTTCCGGGCGGTGGACTCGAACCGGGCGAAGGACTTATAGACGGTTTAAAACGTGAATTTCTTGAAGAATGTAACACCGAAATAGAGGTGCTCAGTCACTTTTACACGACAGATTTTTTTGTGCAATCAATGTTTAGAGGAGGGGGGCAGTTAATTAGCGTGTATTATTTATGCCGCTTTATTGAAGAACCAAAATTTACCATTATCGAGAAAGCATTCGAAGGATTGCCCGAAATTAACGATACGCTGGCATTTAGGTGGGTTTCAATTAAAGAATTGGAGACACATCACCTTACCTGGCCTATAGACCGAGTGGTGGCGGAAATGCTAAAAAAACACTTAGACGCATGAATCGCACTTTATTTTGGGCGACTTCATTTTTTACTGTTGCTCTAAATTACTAGTTTTTTTAGATAATAAAGCTGTCAGAAATTAACTACGAAGCTACCTTGAATCTCTAGCCATTAAACCCAATCAGGCGCACCAAATGGCAATGCCGTTTTCGTTACTGAGGAAGCGTTCTTTTTCGGCTGCAGCAATGGAGGTGTATTCGCCTGATGCGGCAGGAACTATGGCAATAAGGTCGAATTCATTTTGTTCCGCAAAAAGTAAAGTTTGTTTGGCAAACCCGAACGAAACCGCTGTGCTGGGTTCTTCAACAATTCGACAATGTATTTCGTGATGATCAAAAAAATCAAGCGCTTTTTTACGATTTGATAATAATTCATCAGACAAATCTTCCTTTGGCCTACGAATATCGTAAAGCACCACCTCTGCCAGCGATTTTTGAGCAAGCTGGAGCAACGACTCCGCTAAGTGCAAATATGATTGATGCGCACCTGCAGGCATCAAAATTTTTCTGAATGCTGCCTTAGGCTGCGTTTGCTCTTGAACCACCAGTGTTGGAATATTACTGTTACGCACCAAATCGAGTATATCAGAGCCGAAAAAAAACTGGCGCAATCCTTTAGGGCCATGCGTTCCAAGCACCGCTAATGTAAATTCCCTATTGGAAAGCTCCTGTTCTAAAATTTCAAGTATATCGCCCCCTTTAACCCATACCTTAAAAGAAATTCCAGTTCCCTTTCCATGCTTTTCAATAACCTCATTTAATTGTTCCTGTTTTTGAAGCATATCCTTTTCGCTGCAAATATGCAAGAGCGTTAATCTTGACTCATGTGTTTGGGCAATTTCCAACGCCTGTTGCAAAGCCTTTTCGGTGGCGGGCGTAAAGTCAAACGGAACCAATATCGAGTTCATAACACGCAAAATTTAAGAGTGAACAAATGTAGCCTAATTTTATTGATGGGCCCATCCTTTCGCAGCACAGGCAAAACAGAAAATCGTGTACTTTTGCCACAATAATTCCGTTACGGTATGCTGCAAGTTCCACTCATTAAAGAAAACACCGAAAAAGTAATCGAAGGTCTCGCCAAACGCAATAAACTCGATGCACGTGAACGAATTTCGTCTATATTGTTGCTTGACGAAGAACGTAAGAAAATACAGGCCGAACTTGATGCGATGCTGGCTCGTGCTAATCAGATTGCCCGTGAGATTGGCGATTTGTTCAAGAGCGGACGTGCCGCTGAGGCCAACGATTTAAAGGCTGAAACCGCCGAAATAAAAGAGCGTTCAAAAGGTCTGGAGCAGCAGCTCGATGAAAAGGAAGAAGCGATTCGCCAAATTCTTTACACACTACCCAACGTCCCTAACGAGCGCATTCCATTTGGAACCGGACCGCAGGATAATGTAGTGGCCGAGCAACACGGCGAAATCCCCAAACTGCATGAAGGCGCGATGCCGCACTGGGATTTAGCTAAGAAATACGACATCATCGATTTCGAACTTGGTGTAAAGGTAACGGGCGCCGGGTTTCCTTTCTACAAAGGGAAAGGTGCCAAGCTGCAACGTGCGCTTATTAATTTCTTTCTGGAGCGCGCCACACAAGCTGGCTATACCGAATATCAGGCGCCACTGATGGTGAATGCCGATTCGGGCTTCGGCACTGGGCAATTGCCCGATAAGGAAGGGCAGATGTACTACATGCCTGCCGATGAGTATTATATGATTCCTACGGCAGAGGTGCCCATTACTAATATTTTCCGTGATGTAATTCTTCGTGCAGAGGAATTGCCAATTAAAGCCTGCGGCTATACGCCTTGTTTCAGACGCGAGGCCGGTTCTTATGGCAAAGATGTGCGTGGCTTGAACCGTCTGCATCAATTCGATAAAGTAGAAATTGTACAGATTGCGCATCCCGAAGCATCGTACGAAATTCTGGAGCAGATGCGCAATCATGTCACGGGCTTGCTTAAGGAACTCGAACTTCCTTACCGTGTTTTGCAATTGTGCGGCGGCGATATGGGATTTGCATCGGCCTACACCTACGATATGGAAGTGTTTTCGGCAGCGCAGGAGAAATGGCTTGAAGTGAGTTCCACCTCAAACTTTGAATCGTTCCAAAGCAACCGCCTCAAGCTGCGGTTCCGTGAGGGCGATCAAAAGCCACGTTTGGCGCATACATTAAACGGCTCAGCATTGGCATTGCCACGTATTGTGGCATCCCTTCTTGAGAACCACCAAACGCCTGAAGGTATTCGCATACCTAAAGTACTGGTGCCATACTGCGGGTTTGAAATGATTGATTAAACCGACCAATATATACATGAAACACAATTTCTCATTTCTAATCATTTCAGCGCTATTTGCGACGCAAATTTTAAAGGCACAATGCGTGCCCGATGCAGCTTATTCAGGAGCATCAGCCGGAATTTACCCCGGCATTACTATAAATTTACCAGCGGTATCCGTTCCTGAGGCATATTCAGCCTCTTTAACCGTAAATACCGAGACCGATACAGCCATTTCGGTAAATATAGGCTTTCCGATAAATGCCGTGGCGTACATCAGTGCCATGCGTATCAATGCTGTAAATGGTTTGCCTGCAGGATTTAGCTGGGCGCCCAACCAAGTCGAATGGAATAATGGAGGTGCGGCGCCCTCGTTTATGCCTGTACAAGGCTGTATTTCAATAACTGGCGATGCGTCTGCAGTGCAAACGCTTTTGCAAAACAATCCTTCAGGTGCAAGCTTTCCGCTCGAACTGATACTTGATGCCCGCATTCACTCAACAAGCAACGCTTTACTTAATAGTGCACTATCCAACACATGGCTTAGCGATTTAGCGGCAACGGTACCCGGAACTGGGGCACAAACCATTACGGGCTATGTATTAACCGTAGAGCCGAACATAACCGGGATACATGAAGCTGAAACTTCTGTGAGCCTATATCCAAATCCAACTGAGGCGTATATTTCTATTAAAGGACCATATTCCGAAAGTACTTCATTTATCCTAAGTGATCTTAGCGGCAGAACATGTTTAACAGGGAGTCTTAATGGAAGTTCAACACCAGTTTCTTTGGAAGCATTACCGCCTGGAATATATCTCCTGCAATTCGATGAACGGCCCGATTGGAATCAAAAAATAATCAAACGATAAAATTATTTACACTATCTTTTTTGAAGAATTTCTTCTAAATGCCTGATTTAAATCGTTAGTGGGCTAAGTTCCCTGCAAGCTCAAAAAAGTTAGCGCTCAGGAATTGTATCGAGAGGCACAGTGTCTCGCAGCGTAAATTTTATAGGCAGTGTATATTGTACTCGAATCGGTTTGCCGTCTTGTCGCCCGGGCTCCCATTTAGGCATTAGAGATACGACACGTAAAGCCTCCTCGGTTAAACCAAAACCTAATATTTGCAAAGCGTGTTCGTCAAATGGTTCTGCGAAGACTGTATTAAAATTTGTTTTCAGAACTTTAATATTGCTTATTTCTCCATCTCCTTCCACAACAAAAGTAATATAAACAGTACCTGAAATTCCATTTTCACGAGCGCTCTTAGGATATGTAGTATTAGCCTTCAAAAACGCAATCAAATTTTCTTCTCCTCCTTTAAATTCAGGCATTTTCTCCACAATAACAAAAATCTGCCCTTCAGAATCGGGGGCTTGCGCTTGAATCGAAGTGCCTGAATAAAAACAAATTAAAAGTACAATTAAGTAACGCATAACCTTTTATGATTTATTTTAATGTACCAGCGCCGTTACGAAACGGTTCATCTTCCGAAAAAATTACTGCGTAGGGATACGTATTGTCTGACATACCATCGCTCGTGGGTTCCTTTTTTATTAGAACTTCTGTTACTTTACCTTTCTCGTTCTCATAACGTATGCGCTGCTTTTTTGCTCCACGATCAAATGGAGTGAGTAAACGATACGATTTAAACTCTTCCTCATTTACAGTATACAACACCTCGTCATCTGTAAGGTATAAATCCCAAAACGGTTCGGTTCCAAAACCATGAAACGTAACCGAAACGCTCTGGTTTTTTATTTTCTTATACAATTCTTTTGCTGGTGTTATCGGCTTTATCTGAGGGGTTTCCGGAATAGATTCCGCTTCATTTTTAATGGTATCGATCTGAGTTAAATCTGATTCGGGGGTCTCCAAATTGTCAACACCTGAATTGGGAATGGAAGTATTTTCTCCCCCACACGAAGAAAGTATCAATAGAAAAAGCATCATTAATGGGGTTAGGAATTGATTTATAGGGCGTTGTGTCATAAATGGAATTTTAATACACGTCAAATAACGCAAATGATTTCATTATTTCAAACTTTTAGATATTCTAACCATATTGTACTATCAATGTATAGGTTTACTTTCAAATAATATTACTTACAGATACTAATTATATCCAAGATTTATGGGTTCCTGGTGTATTTCAGTTAAAGGTAGAAGTGAGTAGAATTAGAATTTTTCATGGATATGCTTCCATGCCCTAAAGAAGTCAAAAAATCTAAACGCTTACCCTTCGCTTTGGCTCAAAACGGCCCGTTCGGATGCGGTATTCTCAAAAACCCGGGTTAAAATATCTCGTTCGGCAGTATCCAACGGCACGTTGCGCCGCGCCATCATCCGCTCTGCGGCTACTGCGGCTTGCATAAGTCGGTATTCTTCAAAACCTTGTGCGCCGCCCCAGGCAAAGGATGGAATTACATTGGGCGGAAAACCAGCTCCAAAAATATTGGCCGAAACGCCTACCACCGTTCCTGTATTAAACATCGTATTAATGCCGCATTTACTGTGGTCGCCCATCATTAAACCGCAAAATTGGAGGCCGGTGTCGGTCATCTTTTGCTCGGCATAATCCCAAAGTTTAACCGATGCATAATTGTTTTTTAAATTCGAATTGTTGGTGTCGGCGCCCAAATTACACCACTCGCCAATAACCGAATTTCCCAAAAAGCCATCATGGCCCTTATTGGAGTACCCTTGGATAACACAATTGCTGATTTCGCCCCCCACCCGCGAGTGCGGCCCAATGGTTGTAGGGCCATAAATTTTAGCGCCCATCTTTATCGAGGCTCCTTCCAGCAATGCAAAGCCGCCACGTATGAGCGAGCCTTCCCAGATTTCGGCTTGTTTGCCAATATAAACCGGGCCGGCATGGGTATTTATCACCGATGCAAAAATTTGAGCGCCTTCTTCAATAAAAATTCGCGATCCCATTAAGGTATTTCCTTGGGGGAGTTCAGCGCTTTTTCGGCCGGTGGTAATTCGCTCAAAATCACGCTCCAGTTCGTGGCCATTACGCATAAAGATGTCCCAGGTGTTTCTGATCTCGGAGAATGAGGCTCTGTATTCAATGTTAGTATAGGCATTCACATCAACCGAAAGCTGCTCGTCGCGTGTAAATGCCGCTATTATCTGGCCTTGAGCCACAAGCGCATCACCTGGTTTTAAAGTTTTGATGGCATTAACTATATTTTTATCGGGCAACACGCTTCCCGAGATTAACATCGTTCTTTCGCTTTTTACGCATTTGAATTTATGCTGCAAATAATCCTGGGTGAGGAATGAAACCTGGGTGTTAAGATCGAGGTTCCATTTTTCGGCCACTGTTAAAATACCAATGCGAATTGCCGCTTGTGGCCGCGTGTAGGTAAAGGGGAGTAGATGCGGTTGTCTTTCGTTATCGAATACGACGTAGTTCATAGGCCAAAAATAAAAAAGCCTTCCGTAATGGGAAGGCTTTTCTGATGTATTGTAAAAGGTTATTACTGAACCTTGCTTTGATGGTTTTTGTAACGGTTGCGGAATTTATCCACACGACCGGCGGTATCTACCAGCTTAATTTTGCCTGTGTAGAAGGGATGCGAAGATGCAGAAATTTCAAGCTTAGCAAGCGGATATTCGTTACCGTCTTCCCAAACAATAGTTTCTTTGGTATCGATGCAAGAACGAGTTAAAAATGTAGTTTCGTCTGACATGTCTTTAAACACTACGAAACGGTAGTTGCTTGGATGAATATCTTGTTTCATGGCACGCGTGTTAATAAAAAGGATGGCAAAAGTAGTATTTTGTATCTAACTATCCAAAACGAAATGCAAAAAAATGATCATTAATTAAAATAGCGAAACAGCCAAGTGTTTTCTGCCGGCCGAACCCATTGTGTTTTTAGTGCTGCACCGAGGGTAACGGTATTATCCATTACGTGCGTTTTTGGGGTTATGCTGCCGTTTGCAATTTCTTGCTTGAAGGCTGCCAAATTACCGTTTTGAAGTGTTCCATCCTTAGCAAACCAAGCTATTTGCATGCGATCCATCAGGGTTATATTGAAGGTTTTTTCGAGGTTCCCAATCCAATGCACTGATTTGTCGATAGAACAGCCCGAAGCAGCGGCTTTCTGAGCGTCAACGCTAATAATTATAAAGAGGCCCTCCATTACCGTGCATTGTGCATCGAGCCGGTTACCGTGAGAAGACCATTCGTTGCAAAATGTATGACCCAATGTGCGAATGGCATCCTGTTCTTCAGCATTCAGCTTGCGATTACTTTGATACACCCAAACACGATGTTCATTTCCAATATTTGACAAAACGCTTTGAATGGTACTGATAAACATGTGTTTAATTTTGATAATGCTGCAAACATACACAATCAAATACAGAATTGACTTTTGCAGAAGTGGCCAATCTTACTTTAGTAGTAAGGCAGTGCACATGGTATTGTATAATAAAGGGTTGAATTGTACCTTTGCC
>JBKCHQ010000128.1:0-4808 GCA_046302715.1 Bacteroidia bacterium
TCACTGCTTTGTAACGCTCCATTTTTTTTGTTTCCACGCTATTTTCGGCCAATAAGTAACTGGCTTTTATAATCGTAAACATGGCTTCTTCTTTGTATTGCGAGGCAGGATATTGCTCCAAAAAATTCTTCATCGCCAAGGTTGCCGCTTTGTAATCCATCATTCGATAATACAATGAGGCATGCTCAAAATCTTTCTTTTCGAGCTTCACACGCAACTTGTCGATAAGGTCATTACAGGTAGTTATGCGACTACTGTTTGGATAGTTATTGATAAACAGCTGCATTTCTTCGATGGCTCTTTGGCTGTTGGTTTGATCGAGCGAAAAGTGTGGCGAACCTAAGTAGTAGCAGTATGCATGCATGTAAGCAGCCTCTTCGGCCCGCTCGCTAGCCGGGTATGTTTTGGCAAACTGCTCAAAATGATACCCTGCAGTAACCAAATCATCCAAATAATAGTTGCAATAACAATAATAAAAGTAAATGTCTTCTGCAGAAGCTGTTCCGCGTGTAAATGCCACCAACTCTTCGAGCAAGGGATAGGCACGCTGGTAATCTTTTTTCTGGTACAGTTCAATGGCCGTTTTGCGCTTTAAGGTGTAATCGGTGCCTTTGAGGATTTTTTGATAATCGCTGCAGGCAGAAAACATCACCGTAACCAAGAACAGTGCATACACCAGGGCTTTTGCTTTATGCATGCTGCAAAAATAGAAAAAATGATGCAGGAATTACTTATTAGGGAATCAACAATTGAGGGTGAATATTTTTGTTGGAATAATTTAATTGCATTCCTTTAAAAACATTGTAAATTCTTAAATTTGCGCCAAATTAGAACGTGTTTCCATGGATTTATTTGAAAAACTACAGAACAACAGAGGTCCTTTAGGCTCTTACGCTAAAGACGTACACGGTTACTTTACCTTCCCAAAACTGGAGGGTGAAATTGGTCCACGAATGATATTTCAAGGAAAAGAGCGCCTCAACTGGAGTTTGAACAATTATATTGGCTTAGCCAATCACCCAGAGGTACGCAAGGCCGATGCCGATGCTGCTGCAGATTTTGGTATGGCCTATCCGATGGGGGCTCGCATGATGTCGGGCAATTCAAATTACCATGAACAGCTCGAGCGCGAACTGGCCGAATTTGAAAAGAAAGAAGATTCTATCCTTCTTAATTATGGTTATCAAGGCATTATGTCGGCCATAGATGCGTTGGTTGATCGCCATGATGTGATTGTTTACGATTCGGAGTCGCATGCCTGCATTATTGACGGAGTACGTCTGCATATGGGTAAACGCTTTGTGTTTCCGCATAACGATATTGCTAATCTTGAAATACAGCTGCAGCGTGCCTCAAAACTGGTGTCGGGAACTAACGGTGCTATTTTAGTGATTACTGAAGGCGTCTTCGGTATGAGTGGCGACCAAGGTAAGCTCAAGGAAATTGTAGAACTGAAGAAGAAATTTCAATTTAGGTTGATGGTGGATGATGCTCACGGGTTTGGCACCATGGGTAAAACCGGAGCAGGGACTTCTGAGGAACAGGATTGTATGGACGGGGTTGACCTTTATTTTGGAACGTTTGCTAAGTCTATGGCCAGCATTGGAGCCTTCATCGCAGGCGATGCCCAGGTTATCGAATATCTAAGATATAATAGTCGCTCTCAAATTTTTGCCAAGGCTTTACCCATGCCCTTGGTTATTGGAGCGTTGAAACGTCTCGAATTATTGCGTAACCAACCCGAATTGCGCGAAGAGCTATGGAAAATTGTTAATGCGCTTCAATCGCAATTACGCGAAGCTGGTTTCGAATTGGGTAAAACGCAATCGCCGGTAACTCCCGTATTCTTAAACGGATCTATCCCCGAAGCAGCTAATTTAATTTACGATCTGCGCGAAAACTACAATGTATTCTGCTCCATGGTGGTTTACCCTGTTGTTCCGAAAGGCGTAATCATGTTACGCTTAATTCCGACATCAGTGCATACGCTCGATGATGTGGCTTACACGATTGATGCCTTCAAAAGCATTTCGGGCAAGCTTAAAGCAGGTGCATACGAGCGTGCCATGGAAAAAGTGGTCTAGGAGGTATCGTAATTCGTAATTCGTAATTCGTAATTCGTAATTCGTAATTCGTAATTCGTAATTCGTAATTCGTAATTCGTAATTCGTAATTCGTAATTCGTAATTCGTAATTCGTATCCTTTATTTAGTATACCGAGTGTAACTTTTACGGCCTATCTTTGTTTCACCCAATGGTATGCGCCTTTTATTGATCACCTTTTTAGCTTTTTGTTCTGTAATAGGATTAAAGGCTCAAACCATATCAGGCATAATCGCCGATAGTTCGGGCAATGCACTGCCTTTTGTTTCGGTATATGTAAAAAATAGCAATTCGGGAGTTTCAGCGAATCAAAAGGGCGAATACCGTGTTAAGCTCAAAGCGGGCAACAACACCCTTGTATTTAGTGCAATCGGTTTTGAAAAATTGGAGCAAAGCATAAAGCTTCAAACAGGCGAAAACCGTGTACTCAATGTGATATTAACCGAAAAAAACTCATTGCAAACCCTCGAGGTTTACGCCAATCCACGCGATATTGCAAATGAGGTAATGGATCAAGCCCGTGAGGCACGAAACATTTACAATGAACGCATAAAAAATGTATCGTTCGACACCTACGTTAAAATCGCACTCGAAAAAGAATTCCCCATTGATAGCCTTCTAAAACAAATTAAAAGAGAATACAAAGACTCACTGCCACAAAACAAAGAACAAGCCCTAAAAAGCATTTTTAAAAAAGAGCATGTGCATCTTATCGAATCCATCTCTACCGTTGAATACGAACCTGGCAAATTTCGCGAAACGGTGCATGCCTTTCAGGATGCCGCAGAGGTAAAGACCAATGAAGAGGCATCCTTCACTCAAACATCGCCCTACGGCGAAAAAGATATTGCGCAAACCCAAACACCCGATGTTAATCCCATTTTACTCGACAGTCGCAGTGGATTTACCGAGTTTGATTTTTACTCCACCTGGATTGATCTGCCCCAGCTCACCGAAAATAAGTTAATGTCGCCTATGGGTGTAGGCTCCAAATTAAATTACCGCTATAATTTAATTTCAACCTATTATGAAGCAGGCCGAAAAATTTATCACATCGAGGTAATTCCTTTATTTAGAACCGAAGCGCTATTTAAAGGTTCTGTATTTATTGAAGACAGCACGTTCGCTCTTAAAGCAGTTGATTTGGAAATTAATCCCGAAGCGCTATTCTTTCACAAAAGTTTCAGAATTATTCAAAACTACCACGAGGCCGTTCCAGGCATTTATTTGCCCCATTTAAGGGCGTTTAACTATACATACGCCGAGGATAAAACTACCTTCACGGGTTCTACGCAAGTGGAGCATTATAACTTTAGCGTAAACAAACCAGAACAGAAAGCCGCTTATACCGACGAAGTTCAAACCTATGTTCCGGAGGCATTCGACCGCGATTCGCTGTATTGGGCCGCTCAACGACGATTACCGCTGCTCGAAAAGGAACTAAAATACATTCAAGAACGCGACAGCATTCGCAAGTATCGAGCAAGTGAGAAATACAACAACGAACGAGACTCGGCTTATAACCGTATTACCTTTTGGGATGTAACCTTAAGCGGTGTAGGATATCGCAATCATAAAAAGAATTATCGCTTTTACATAAACCCCCTAATTTCACAGATGGTGTTCTACGGAATTGGTGGGTACCGTCACCGTTTGGGAGGCGCTTTTTTAAAGGAATTTGATAATGCTAAAGTGCTCGAAACCGAAGGCGATATTGATTATGGTTTTACGAATAAAGATGTACGCGGTAAATTAGGTATTGGCCTCACCTATCTGCCTTTAAAATTTGTGCGCACTTTTATTAGAGGCGGCGATTATTATGAAATGATCAACACGTTTGCCTCTTTGGGCTCTGTGTTTAGCCGAAGTAATTTTGTGCGGGCACAAACGCTGAGTGTGGCGCAGCGAATGGAGGTAGTAAACGGACTTTTTGCCGAGCTCAGTTTTGAATATTCCGATCAAAAGCCGCTTACCAACCTAAAGCTCGAGCAATGGTCATCGACATTGTTCGGAGAACTTAATGATCCCCTCGAATTTCAGCGCTATATTAAATCTGAAATTCGGCTCGATGTAAAATACCGGTATCGCCAAAAATTCGTCATTAAAAAGAAGAAGAAAATAATTCTTGGAAGTAAATGGCCCGAATTAAGTTTCACCTATAGAAAAGGTATTCCGAATCTTTTTAAAAGCGAGGTTAATTTCGATTACATCGAGCTGGGCATTCGACACACGTTTGAACCGGCCCGTTTGGGCAATGCCGAATGGTCGGTATTGGGCGGCACCTTTTTTAACCAGAAAAACCTCCGCATTTTAGAACATAAATACTTTAGGGGCTCCGATGTTTTGTTTTTTTCAGATCCCACGCGATCGTTTCAGTTGCTGGGCCCTACCCTATCCACTGCAAACGCTTATTTAAGGGCCAATTATGTGCATCAGTTTAATGGCTTACTACTTAACAAAATACCTTTATTGAACCGATTAAAACTAGCCGAGGCTGGCGGCATTGGATTTTTGACCATCCCCGAAAAGAATTTTGCCCATACCGAAATTTTCTTTGGGCTTCTAAGACCGTTCCGCATTAAAAGTCAAATGTTTCGGGTTGGCGTTTTCGCCGTTACGGCCGACAACACGCTTAACAAAGCCACATTTATCTGGAAAGTAGGATTCCAGTTTTTCAACACATATACGCGACGCTGGAGTTTTAC
>JBKCHQ010000129.1:0-6237 GCA_046302715.1 Bacteroidia bacterium
TTTATGTCGCTTTTAGCCAATATTTTTCGCTTGGGTGGCATCCGAAAATTGCGCGACGAAGAAAGCGCTACCAATCGTGGTGCCTTGGCTTTAATGATGCTTATTTTTCTGCTCGTTTTTCCCGTTTTCCTTTACCAAACAGTGAGCTATTTTGAGGTAGAACCTGATTTTTTTACCGCAATACCGCTTTATTTCAGACTCTTAATACTTACCTCTTTGTTGCTTTTAGGCAAATTACTGGCGGTTCAGGTTTTGGGCTATCTTTTTAATTGTCAAGACGAAACCATGGACTATCGCAATGGCATTTTGCTCATGAACGGGCTCGCTGTTTTTGTTTTAATACCCATTAGTTTGGTGCTAAAAATCGCCGATGCCGATTTTGTAAAGCTGGGGATTTATCTGGGAGGCTTGTTTTTTCTGATATTTTATTGTTTCAGTATTCTAATTGGACTGCGTTCGGGTTGGCGCAGCGCACATGTGTCGAAGTTTCACTTGTTTTTGTATTTTTGCACTTTGGAAATTTTACCCGTTTTCTTGATTGCGAAATCCATGAAAACCATTATTTAAAGGATAGACTCATGAGTTCTGATAAGAATCTGAAAGCTGCTGAATCATTGACTTCCGGGTCGAGAGAGCAGCGCGTAAAAACGATTCTCGTGACGCAACCCAAACCCGAAACCGATAAATCGCCGTATTTTGATTTGGCCAAAAAAATGAACGTGAAAATCGATTTCAGGTCATTCATTCACGTTGAAGGCATTTCGGCAAAAGAGTTCAGAAAAGAGAAAATCAATATCCTCGAACATACTGCGGTAATTCTTACCAGCAGAAATGCAGTAGACAATTTCTTCAGGCTTTGTTCCGAAATGCGTATCACTGTGCCCGAAACCATGAAATATTTCTGCATCAGCGAGTCAACGGCATTCTATCTTCAGAAATATGTTCAATACCGTAAACGAAAGATTTTTTACGGCAATCAAAAGTTCATAGAGCTCATCGACGTTATTAAAAAGAATAAAACAGAAAAGTTTCTGCTGCTTTGTTCCGACATTCATAAGGATGAAATTCCTGAAATACTCGATGAGCAAAAAATCAATTACACCAAAGCGGTTATTTACCGCACGGTATGCAGCGATTTAAGCGATCTTTCGGATGTTAAATACGATATGCTCGTGTTCTTTTCCCCATCGGGTATTAAAAGCTTGTACCAGAACTTTCCCGATTTTAAACAAAACAATACCCGTATTGCTGCCTTTGGCGCAACAACCGCTGCTGCAGTGCATGAAGCCGAATTAATCCTAGACATACACGCCCCGCAGCCTCAGGCACCTTCAATGACCATGGCCATTGAAAATTATTTGAAGCTCGTTAATAAAAGTCGTTAATGCCTGATTTTGGCCTTTCGCGTTCCGAAATTCTTAGAGGACGCAAAGAACTTGAAAAACTTTTTTCTTCGGGAAAGCGGTTTTACGAATCTCCATTTAAGGTTATTTATCAAATAAAGCCTATTATTCCGGGGCAAAGTATTAACCGCATAGGTGTTGCCGTACCTAAAAAAGTCGTTCGATTGGCGCACGACCGAAACCGAATAAAAAGAAAATGCCGAGAATGCATCCGATTGCAGCGGCATATTTTAACACAAAGGCTCGAAGATCAACGCGTCTCTTTAGATTTTTTTATTATCTATACCGCATCAGATCATCCCGATTTTAACTTCCTTAGCGATAAAATAATTCTAATTTTACAACGTTTGTTGACTCAGATATGAGAAGGATTCCCTCACGAATCGTAATTGCGATAATTAAAGGTTATCAGAAATTTATTTCTCCTGCCCTACCCCCTGCGTGCCGCTATTATCCCAGCTGTTCGCACTATGGTGTTGAGGCGGTGCAGAAGTACGGTGCGTTTAGGGGGTCCTGGTTGAGCTTGAAACGGATTTTACGTTGTGCCCCATGGGGGGGACACGGCTACGACCCGGTTCCATAATTTGCAATTTAATAATATGAAAAAAAGACACATAGCGCGAATCGTAATTCCCGTTTTTATAGCATTAACAGCATTTGTAGGGTATAGTTTTAAAGACGATTATTTCGAAATATCGAAGAACCTCGACATTTTCACCACCTTATTTCGCGAGGTAAACCTCTATTATGTGGATGAAGTAAATCCCGGTCAACTCATCAAAACGGGCATTGATGCCATGCTCGAATCGCTCGATCCGTACACCAATTATATTCCCGAAGACGATATCGAAGATGCGCGTTTTATGACCACCGGGCAATACGGAGGAATTGGTGCTATGATTCGCACAAAGGGAGATTATATCGTAATTTCAGAGCCGTATGAAAATTCGCCTGCTGCCAAGGCTGGACTTATGGCCGGCGATATGATTTTAGAAGTGGAAGGCAAATCGGCCAAAGGCAAATCTACCTCCGATGTGGTAAAGGTGTTAAAAGGCACTCCCGAAACACCGGTTAAAATTTTAATTCGCCGTCCGGGCGTTGAGGCACCGATTGAAAAAACAATCATACGTGAAGAGATTAAGGTTAAAAACGTGCCTTATTATGGTATGATTGACGATAAGATTGGGCTTATAAAACTTACCGGTTTTACCGAAGATGCCGGAAGAGAGGTGCGCGATGCACTCACAAAACTCAAGGAAAATCCAAATCTAGAAGGAGTAGTTCTCGATTTAAGAGGAAATCCCGGCGGGCTTTTGCGTGAGGCAATAAACATTGTGAACGTATTTGTAGATAAAGGCATTGATATCGTTTCCACAAAAGGTAAGGTTAAAGAATGGGATAAAACATATAAGTCACTTAATAATCCAGTGGATTTAAGCATCCCCGTGGTGGTTCTGGTAAACCGCTCATCGGCTTCGGCTTCCGAAATTGTGAGTGGCTCGCTGCAGGATTTAGATCGGGCAGTAATTGTAGGTCAACGATCTTTTGGTAAAGGCTTGGTGCAAACTTCTAGGCCACTTACGTACAATACACAAATTAAAATCACCACCTCCAAGTATTACATCCCATCGGGTAGATGCATACAGGCTAAAGATTATTCGCACCGCAACGAAGACGGCAGTGTTGGCACGGTACCCGATTCGCTTATTCGGGAGTTTAAAACACGCAATGGTCGTAAGGTGTACGATGGTGGTGGCGTAAATCCCGATGTGAGTATCGATCCCCAAGAATATGCTCCTGTTACACGTGCTGTGGCCGGCGATAATTTACTATTTGACTTTGCTACTCAATTCAGATCTAAAAACCCTCAAATTGGTGATGCTAAAACGTTTGTTGTTTCTACGGATCTTTACGATGAATTTATTGCATTTATTGGCAATCAAGAAGTTAAATACGAAACGGAGAGTGAGGAGCTCCTCAATAAATTAAAAGAAGCTGCTGAGCGCGAAAAATACTATGCTTCATTTGAGACCGAATATAACGCACTAAAAGATAAGATGCTGCGCGATAAAAAGGCAGATTTGCAAAAGGCACGTACCGAAATTTCGGAATTACTGGCCGATGAAATCGTAAGCCGGTATTACTATCAGCGTGGCCGCATTGAAAACTCGTTTAAGCGTGATGCCGAGGTAAAACGAGCCATCGAAATCTTAAAAGACAAGAAGTTCTATGCCGATATTTTGGCAGGACGCTATGTTGAAGAAGTAAAGAAAAAGGGCAAGTAATTTACGCCCAATGAAGGCCAGCCAATCGTCGGGATTAAAACAGTTTGCCTTTATTCCGTTATGGAGCACGGCGCATCTGCTTTGGTGGATGGTGATATTTTTTCTGGGCAGGCTGTTTTTCATGATGTATCACAACGAGAAATTAAGTCAGAGCAGCGGGTTCGAAGTGCTTACCGCTTTTTTTAGCGGTGCTAGGGTAGATTTAGCGATGGCCTGTTATCTCAGCGCTCCTGCTGTATTGTTGAGTCTTTTTTTATCAAGCAGGCATCGCAAGGTCCTAATTAAACTTGCTTACCGTATCAATCAGGTTCTTCTGCTTTTGGTGGCTTTTATTTACAGTGCCGAACTTCCGCTGTATGCTGAGTGGAATCAAAAATTGAATGCCAAGGCCCTATGGTTTTTACGCCAACCTACTGAAGTTTTTCATACCGCATCGTGGGGGCAACTTATTTTTGGACTTATTGGAGTGGCTGCATTTGTTGCCTTGGGAAGCTGGTTATATCAGCGTTTTACAAAATGGACCATAGATTTTGAGCCCCTTTGGAAGCCTTCTACCTTGTCGTTTTTAGTGTTTGCTCCTGTTTTGGCTACAGCCGCTCGGGGAGGATGGTCGCCCATTCCCGTTCAAATATCGGATGCCTATTACAGTAAAAACATGATGCTGAACGATGCGGCTTCCAATTCGGTGTTTTATCTAATGAGCAATGTGCTTCAGCATATGGAAGCAGTAAAGCCCTACCGCTTTTTTCCATCGCAGGAGGCTCGAAATAAAATAGATGCACTTTTCAAACCACAAAAAGATACCAGCATACTCTTCATTCAAAACACAAAGCCCAACATCTGCCTTATTGTACTCGAAGGATGGTCGGCCAATGCAGTGGGTGCTTTAGGTGGAATTAGTGGATTAACCCCTAATTTTGACCGCATTATTTCTGAAGGCCTGGCATTCGACAGTTGTTATGCCTCGGGTAATTTAAGCGATCAGGGCATGGGGGCAGTTTTTTCGGCATTTCCGGCACAACCCCGCACATCTATTGTTACCATTCCTTCCAAATATCCGGCATTGCCCAGTTTACTTACTCCCTTAAAAGAGAAAGGATACTCGAGTGCATTTGTGTTTGGTGGACAGCTTATTTATGGAAATATAAAGTCTTATATATACCATAACAAATTTGACCAAATACAAGAGGAAGCCGATTTTCCGTCATCATGTTACCGGGGCAGACTGGGAGTTCACGACGGCGATTTGTTTGAGCGCCAGCTGCAGCAAATGGACGGCATGAAGCAGCCCTTTTTTGCAGCGAGTTTCACCCAAAGTACGCATGGCCCCTATGATATTCCGGTTAATGGGCGCATAAAAACAGGGGGCAGCTCTAACGGCTATTTCAATGGATTGCATTATGCCGACTCGGTGCTCGGCGATTTTATAAAAAAGGCATCGACGCGGCCTTGGTTTAAAAACACCTTGTTTGTTTTTGTGTCGGATCATCATCACAGTACACCACTAAATACGGCCTACCATTCGCCCGGTTACCGAAGGATTCCTTTGGTGTTTTATGGGCCTGCTTTAAAGACTGAATATAAAAACATTAAAAACCATAGAGTTTGTTCGCAGCTCGATTTGGCAGCGACTTTATTGAACCAGTTGAGCCTCGACAGCCGTTCCTTTTCGTGGAGCAATAATCTTATGAATCCTTATTCGAAGGAGTTTGCCGCCTATACTTTCGATGAGGGCATTGGTTGGATAAAACCTGGCGAGCATCTGGTATTTCATATGGGAGGAAGTCGGCTTGAATATGTGCGTGTGGCCTCCGAAAACAGGAAGACCATTCTGCTAAAGGAAGCCAAAGCCTACTTACAGCGGGTAACCGAAGATTTTGCCGATTACTAAAAGAGTTTTTTCAATCCTGTATGCCTCTGTACGCCTTATAATCGGCCCAACGCTGCTTTACATAGGTTACCAATTCGTACTCGGTATCGAAGGTGGTGTACTGGTTTTTAAGGCCCGAAAAGCGGATAAAATCGTCGAGTTCGTTTTCGTCGGTATCGATAATCTTCGCCACCATGTAGCGGGTAAAGAGTTCGCGTAGTAGCTCCATTTTGGCATCTTCGGCTTGCAACTCGGCAATTTTCTTGCGGGCCTTTCCCTCTTTCGAAAACTGGTCGTAAAGAAACGTTATCGGACTTTCGACCGCATTTACCAATGGCGTGGCTTCGGGCTTTAATTGCTCGGCCTTGGCCAGTTCGGTTAAAATTTGCTCGTATGTTTTTGGCGCCTTTACTACAAAAGGTTTTATGGCAATAGGTTTAACACGGAGCTTTACTTCAACATAATAGGCTTGTTTAGCCATAGAATCGCTGAGAATGATTTTGCTAAACTGATACCCAATAAGCGAAACCAGCAAACTGTCGCTCGCCTTGGTTTCGATACTAAATCTGCCGCTATTATCACAAAACACGCCGTTCTGAGTTCGGTGATTAATCACAAATGCATGCGCCAATCCTCGACCAGTTTCGGCATCTTTAACGACGCCGGTAACTTTTACCTG
>JBKCHQ010000130.1:0-17852 GCA_046302715.1 Bacteroidia bacterium
TGTATCGCGAATGTGTTTATGATACCCTGCGTTTTGTGGAGCGTGAGCTCTGCCACTCAAACGGAGCGTTTTATTCGGCACTCGATGCCGATAGCGATGGTGAGGAAGGGTTGTTTTATACTTGGAGCGAAGCTGAATTGCAGCAACTAAGTTTGGCACAACTGAGTCTGCTCGACCAAACTTTTGTCAGCGGCGAAGACGCCATGTGGGAAGGACGCCGAATTCTCATGCGCAGTAATCCCACGTCTTACACTGCCGAGCAACGTGTTTTGTGTGAGGCATTGATTGTATTAAGAACTAAGCGCAACAGACCGGCAACCGACGATAAAGTAATTTTATGTTGGAATGCCATGATGGCGGCCGGATTTGCCAATGCAGCAAGGTGGCTCAACGATGCTGCGTTGCTGGATCCGGCAAAACGTAATATTGATTTTATTGAGCGGAATATGGTGGTGAGCAACAACCGCTTATTGCGTATTTGGAAAAATGAGAAAGCGCACATCGATGGTTTTCTTGAAGATTATTGCTGGCTGGCCGAAGCCTGTTATGCCCTTTTTGAAGCTGGGGCGGGTGAGGAATATCTCACAAAAGCGGTGAATTGGTTGCAAAATGCCTTGGATCAATTTCCGGAAGCGGGCAGCGGATTACTATACTTTACTTCGGAGTACCAACAGGAGTGGGTGAGCAGGCAATTGGAAACAAGCGATAATGTGATGCCGGCGTCTAATTCGGTATTGGCCCGACTGCTCTATCGTTTGGGTGCATTAACTGCAAATGTCGATTGGATAGAACGCTCTAAGATTATGCTGGCTGCCGTTCAGAAAGAAATGAAGGCTTATGCTTCGGGCTATTCAAATTGGTTAAACCTGGCATTGGAGCACGAGTGGAAATCAAAGTCGTTTATTATTTCGGGCGAACAAGCCGAGGCATTAACCCATGCTTTGCGTCCATTCTACAGGCCTGATGTGCTGCTTTATCATGCAAGCGATGCCGAAAGTACCTGGTTTAAGGAAAAGCAGCATGCCGATTTGCATCTTTATCCCTGCGAGGAGAATTTTTGTTCGGCGCCGATTCATTCGGCAGAGGCGGCTTTACAGCTTATAAAACATCACCCATATGCCTAGAATATTAGGCTAAATTGGGTTTGCCTTTTTTGAGTGTGTATTTTAATTAACGGCAGTCTACATAAATGCATAAGCGTTTTATGAAAAGGAATTGCTCCAACACCTAAGCGTAATTAAGGGAGTATAATTACCGGCTTTTATTTTTCCTTTTCCTGAAGGAGAAAGCCGCTGTCGGTAATTAACCTCGACACTTCGGCCGAATCAGTTCCATCGTAATATCCTCTGATGCGTCCTCCTTTATCAATGAGCGCAAAGTTTTGGGTATGAATAAAATCTTCAGCACCGCCGTCACCCTCTCGAGCATCAAGTAAATATCCCTTGCGCGCCAGTTCGTAAAGTTTGGGTTTGCTGCCGGTTAAAAAATGCCAGCGTCCTGTGTTAGCACCGTGCTCCTCAGCATATTGTTTTAATCGCTTTGGGCTGTCATTCTCAGGATCTACCGTAAACGATAGAATCATTAATTCAGGTCTGGCCTTGTGCACTCGTTCCATTTGTCGGCTCATAATGGGGCAAATGCTTTGACAGGTGCTGAAGAAGTAATCGGCAACATATACCTTGCCTTTTACCAGCTGTTCGGTAATTAATGCACTATCTTGATTCAGGAAACTGAATTTAGGTATGCGGTGAAACAGCGTATCTCGTTGTATCCCTTTCGGTGTTATTGTACTATCAATGCGGTGGTTACCCAGAATGGGCAATTCCTTAAATACATTCTTAGGTTTTCCTGATGCTAAATACATCCATCCAAGACCTGCTAATAACACAATAGGCAGTAAAAAAGGCAACACACGTTTCATGCTGCAAAGTTCATATTTTATTGGAACTATGCTTAACA
This sequence comes from Bacteroidia bacterium, assembly GCA_046302715.1. Classification (GTDB taxonomy): domain Bacteria; phylum Bacteroidota; class Bacteroidia; order M30B66; family M30B66; genus CAMCXT01. Next base: position 1,960 of record JBKCHQ010000130.1, read on the forward strand.
ATTCCACGAATAATTGCTCGATTTTGATGTTAACACATCGCCTGTAACTCGGCAAATTTGTTTTACCTTGCAGCCCTAATGATTCAACTTAGTGGCATACGAAAATCGTTTGGAAAACTAGAGGTTTTGAGAGGAATTGATTTGCAGGTTAAGTCCAGCGAAATAATTTCAGTTACCGGGCCTTCAGGAGCCGGAAAAACAACCTTGTTGCAAATATTAGGTACGCTTGACAGACCCGATTCGGGCACACTTTTGTTTGACCAAGAGGATCCTTTTAAACTTAACGATAATAAACTTTCTGCTTTTCGAAATCGAACCATTGGTTTTGTATTTCAATTTCATCAGCTGCTTCCAGAATTTACTGCCTTAGAAAACATTATGATTCCGGGGATGATTGCCGGAACTGATGGTAATACGCTTAAAAATCGTGCAATACATCTTCTCGATAAGCTTAATCTTGGGCACCGCGCCCAGCATAAACCCTCCGAACTTTCGGGCGGCGAACAGCAGCGAGTGGCCGTTGCAAGAGCATTGATCAATAATCCTACGTTAATTTTGGCCGATGAACCCAGCGGCAATCTTGACTCAAAAAATGCACGCGAACTACACGAACTGTTTCTGAAACTAAGAGAAGAAGAGGGGCAAGCCTTTGTAATCGTAACCCACAACGAGGAACTGGCCAAATTGGCCGACCGCAAGGTGCACATGGAGGATGGTAGAATTGTTTCATGATGTATAACTGAATTTCATTTATTAAAATGCGTCTAATTTTTTCTTTAATGGGCTCTGTATGTTTAGGCCTCACATTTTTAAGCGCTCAAGATACGTTACCCGAAAAGCATCTTGCCAATATCCGACAGTTGAGTTTTGGCGGCGATAATGCCGAAGCGTACTTTAGTTTCGACAATAAAATGCTCTGCTTACAAGTAACTGACCCCAAAAATAACGTGCCTTGTGATCAGATTTTTATGTTGAATTTGGCAGATGATAAGCCCGAACGTAAACTTATTTCTACCGGAAAGGGACGTACTACGTGTTCTTATTTCATGCCCGGGAATAACGAAATACTATATGCATCCACGCACGAAGCTGCCGACTCATGTCCGCCACCACCGGCGCCCCGTAAAGACGGCAAATACCTTTGGCCCATTTACAATACCTTCGATATTTATGTGGCCGATGTCAACGGAAAAGTAAATCGCAAATTAACACAACATCCCGGCTACGATGCCGAAGCTACGGTGTCGCCTAAGGGCGATAAGATTGTATTTACCTCCGATCGCAGTGGCGACCTCGAGCTGTATACCATGAATATTGACGGGAGTAACGTTCAACAAATAACATTTGGCCTGGGCTATGATGGCGGGGCATTCTTCTCGCCCGACGGTAAAAAGCTCGTTTTTAGAGCCTCTCGTCCGCAAACGCCCGAAGCCATCGCCGAATATAAGCAGCTGCTTTCCGAAGGGCTCGTGGCACCTACGAATATGGAAATTTATACCTGTAACGTAGACGGTTCCGATCTAAAACAAATTACCCAACTGGGCAAAGCCAACTGGGCACCGTTCTATCATCCCTCGGGCAAGAAAATAATTTTCTCCTCCAATCATGCCTCAACACGTGGGTATAACTTTCAGCTGTATATGATAAATATCGACGGAAGCGGATTGGAAGCAATTACTGCCAACAGCAACTTTAATGCGTTTCCGATGTTCTCACCTGATGGTAAAAAACTGGTTTTTTCATCGAACCGAAATAATGGAGGCACCAGAGATACCAATGTTTTTATAGCCGACTGGATTGAATAATGAAAAATAACTACGTTTTATCCTTCTTATTTTGCTTAAGTGCAGCTTGGCTTTCGGGTCAGGCATACCTTGATGCCGCAACGTTAAAAAAGCACATCGAGTGGCTCTCGGCCGATTCGCTCATGGGTCGGGGCACAGGAACTGATGCCGAACGAAAAGCAGCGGCCTATATTGCCGAACACTTTCAAAAGTTGGGATTGGCTCCTAAAGGCCCTGAAGGGAGCTGGTATCAGGACTTTGATTTTACGGTGAGCAGTCACGGGGTGAGTGGGCGTAAAGGCATTGCTCGAAATGTGTTGGCTTATCTTGATAATGGGTCGGCCTACACGGTGGTGATTGGTGGGCATTATGATCACCTGGGGTTGGGCGAAGACGGTGGTTCGCTGGATGCGCATGCCCATGGAGAGGTTCACAACGGCGCCGATGACAATGCCTCCGGAACAGCGGGCGTTATGGCACTGGCCTCATTATTTGCAGGAAACAATGAAAAAGAAGCTTTTAATTTCCTGTTTATCTGCTTCTCAGGCGAAGAGTTGGGTTTGTTTGGTTCACGAAATTTTTGCGATAAACCCACCATCGATCTCAAAACGGTGCAATGCATGATTAACATGGATATGATTGGCCGATTGTCTACCACAAAACCGGCGCTTACGGTTTCGGGGGCAGGAACAGCACCAGAGTTTGTTTCACTATTGAACACATACCGCTCGGCGGCACTCGATATTGTTGTTGATTCAGCCGGCGTGGGGCCTTCCGATCATACCTCATTCTACAACAAAGAGGTGCCTGCACTTCATTTTTTTACAGGAACACACGTTGATTATCACAAACCCTCCGACGATGCCGACAAAATAAACATTCAAGGAACCGAAGCGGTCCTTACGCTTATTGCCGATTTTATCTATAAGCTCCCAAGCGACCGGCGGCTCAGTTTTTTAAAAACACGCAATCCTTCAAGCGGCAATACGCCTTCCTTTAAAGTTACGCTGGGTATCATGCCTTCGTATGCCAGCGCCGGCGAAGGTCTTAAAGTAGAGGCCGTGCTCGATGGCAAACCGGGTAAAAAGGCAGGTTTACAGGATGGGGATGTGATTACCGCTATTGGCGACTACAAGGTAACCGAAATTCAAACCTATATGGAGGCCTTGAGTAAATTTAAAAAAGGCGATACCGCCACTTTACACGTAAAACGTGGAAAAAAGAAAAAGAAACTAAAGGTGGAGTTTTAGCTGGTGTGATCCAGCACAATCACCCAACGACCGTTCTTTTTTCGCCAGAGCAGGTTGAAATGCCCCTCATTACGCTCATCGCCGCTTTTTACCAGCCAGTGTCCAGTTACCAGCGCCGCATCGTCGCATAATATTTCGATGCTTACTATGTCGAATTCTAATACCCCCATTGATGCCTTATCGGGATAGCCTTTTTTGTAGCGTTCAAGGGTTTGTTTCCACCCTTTAGTAATCTTTTCCTGAGTCATAAACCTCAGACTATCGCTTTTCCAGTAGGGCTCCATAAACGCTTCAAGGTTACCGTTGTTCCAAGCTTTTTGTTGTTCGTTGAGTAAGCTGCGTATTTCATTTTCGGCTTGTGTATGTGCTCTATGCCCAATAAACAGAGCGATAAACAAAAGAATAATTCTCATAGCAATTAAATTATTGAGCAGGTAAATTAAGCAAATCGTTTTAATGCTTAGCAATTGGTTACATTTAGCTCCTAAATGAAAGGGACAACTGTTTTTCGAATACGTTCGTTTTCGACATTTTTAGGGGCACGCTTTTTTCTCACGTTTGGCGTTCAGGTGCAAGCGCTAATGCTCAGCTTGCAAGTATATGGTTTAGATAAAAGTGCTTTTTCATTAGGTTTAATCGGACTTGCCGAGGCCGTTCCGTTTATGATGTTAATACTTCCGGCGGGTTATTGGGCCGATATTTATAGACGAAAAACACTGATACTCATTTCAGCGGCTCTTTTTTTCTTTTGTTCGTCAATATTATTTCTGCTGTGCCATTTTGATCTAAAGCCCGACTTAATAACGTTATATGCATTAGTCGCACTCACTGGGGTGGCGCGTGCTACAGGTGGACCATCTATGCAGGCGCTTGTTCCGCAATTGGTGGATCGCCAATTGCTGCCGCAGGCGATAGCTTGGAATACTTCATTTTGGCAAATTTCTTCCATTGCGGGACCAGCAGCTGGCGGACTTATATATGCTTATCGTGGTTTGGAGTCCGGTTACCTCTGTACCTTGATGTGTTCCTTAATGGCGCTGGTTCTGTTCTTTTGGGTACCGGCATTTAAGGAATCCCATGAACGTAAAACCGGCATTTGGATAAATTTAAGAGAAGGTATTGATTTTGTGCGTAGTAAACCGGTTATTCTTTCTGCTTTGACACTTGACTTATTTGCGGTACTGTTTGGTGGTGCTGTAGCCTTGTTGCCCCTTTTTAACGATCAAATTTTACATGCCGGCCCCGAAGGTTTAGGTTGGCTCAGGGCGGCTCCTTCGATGGGTGCTGTACTTACTGCGGCATGGGTAGCCCGCACGCCTCCGATGCGGTATACAGGCTTATTTCTATTGGCTGCTGTGGCTGGTTTTGGTGTTTGCATGATGGGTTTTGCGCTTTCCGATGTTTATATGATATCGTTTGTCTTTCTTTTGTTGAGCGGCGCATTTGATGCGGTTTCGGTACTCATTCGCTCCATGATTGTACAGATGCTAACGCCCGATGCTATGCGGGGCAGGGTATCGTCGGTAAATTCAATCTTTATTGGTTCATCAAACGAAATTGGTGCATTTGAGTCGGGAGTTGCCGCCCGTTTTTTGGGCTTAATTCCCTCGGTAGTGTTTGGCAGCAGCATGACGCTTTTTATTACTGCACTGATGGCCTGGAAGGCCAAAAGTTTGCGTAAACTGCGCCTGGATTCGTATTGAGTATTTGTGGCTAGTTGTGAGGGGTTTGCTCACAGGGGAATCGTCGAACCAGCGAAGGAACTCAAATTGAAGGGCACGTACACCATGGGGTTATTTTGGCGCCTTAACCAATAAAATAAGGGCCAAAAACAAATAAATAATATTTGGAACCCAGGCTGCAATAGCGGCATCTAGGCCTCCTTCTGTAGCAAACACTGAGCTTATCTGCATGAGCATTACATAGGTAAAGCTTATGCCAATACCAATGCCGATATGCATACCAATACCGCCGCGTACTTTACGGCTTGCCATGGCAACGGCGATTAATGTTAGAATAATATTGGCAACAGGATTGGCAAACCTTCGGTGTTTTTCGAGAATGTAAAAGTCAATAAAATCGGTTCCTTTGAGTTTTTCTTGCTCTATAAAACCATTAAGCGCAAAAAAGTCCATCATCTGCACATCGTCATCGGCAATATCGAAATCGCTTGGCTTGAAATTAAGTACCGTATCTAAACGCTCACCCATACGGATGCTTTCTTCTTTCCCTTTAAATTTCCTGTGGCAAAACCGTTCCAAATCCCACATTTGTGATGTAGAATCCCATTTGATATAATCGGCGGTAATGCGCTGCGTGAGTTTTCGGTTGTTTAACTGTTCGAGCGTAAATTGGTACCCTGTTTTACTGTCTTTGGCAAAATTATCGAGGAAAATAAAAGTACCCGGCGCAATTTGACGGTGTAGCTTGGTATAGTTTCGCTTCCAATTGTATTTCAGATAGCGATACTCAAATTCGAGGCGTCCTTTATTGGCATGCGGAATAATAAAACTATTAAGTAAAAAAGAACAAGCGCCAATGAGGATTGCCGAAAATAAATACGGCCTCAGCATTCGCCTAAAACTCATCCCCGAACCTAAAATGGCAATAATTTCGGTACGTCCGGCCATTTTTGAGGTGAAGAAAATTACGGCAATAAATACAAAAAGCGGGGTGAAGAGATTGGCGAAGTAAGGAATAAAGTTGAGGTAATAGCCAAAAACCAGTTCAGAAATCGGGATGTTTTTCTCAAAAATATCGTCCACCTTTTCGGTGAGGTCGAAAATTACCGCAATAACAACAATCAATGCAATCGTAAACACGAAAGTGCCCAGGAACTTTCGGATTATGTACCGATCGATAATTGGAAATAATGCCTTCACGGATGGAGTTAAAGTCTTGTGGTAATTTTAGGAATTATCTGAGATTTCCAGGAGGTAAATGTACCGTTTATTATTTGCTTGCGTGCCTCTTTGACCAGCCAAAGATAGAAACCCAGGTTATGAACAGATGCAATCATACCGGCCAAATATTCGCCCGAAATAAATAAATGCCGAAGATATGCTTTGGTATATTCCGAGTCCACAAAGGTGTGTTCTAGGGGGTCGATGGGTGAAAAATCATCTTTCCATTTTACATTTCGAATATTAATGATTCCCTCGCTGGTAAACAGCATGCCGTTTCGGGCATTGCGCGTGGGCATAACACAATCAAACATATCAATTCCCCTTGCAATGCCTTCGATTATATTTTCGGGGGTTCCAACACCCATGAGGTAACGTGGTTTATGGGCCGGTAAAATGCCACACACCAGTTCGGTAATTCGGTACATATCTTCGGCCGGTTCGCCCACCGAAAGTCCGCCAATGGCATTTCCCACACAATCGCGAGCAGCTACTTCTTCGGCACTGATGCGTCGCAGCTCATCGTATGTACTGCCTTGCACAATCGGAAATAAATGCTGCTCATATCCGTAAAGTGGCTCCGTTTCTTTAAAACGTTTAATGCAACGGTCGAGCCATCGGTGGGTCATATGCATCGATTCACGCGCATATTGCTCGGTACAAGGCCAGGGGGTACATTCATCAAAGGCCATAATGATATCTGCACCAATGCTCCGCTGTATGTCCATTACCCGCTCAGGGGTAAATAAATGTCTTGAGCCATCAATGTGCGACTTAAAAACAGCACCTTCCTCCGTAATTTTGCGGTTATCGGAAAGCGAAAATACTTGGTAGCCGCCGCTGTCGGTAAGAATGGGACGATCCCAGCCATTGAAACGGTGCAAACCGCCTGCTTTTTGAAGTACTTCAATACCTGGTCTTAAGTAAAGGTGGTAGGTATTCCCGAGAATTATTTGCGCGGCTATGTCATTTTTTAATTCACGCTGATGCACCGCCTTGACCGTTCCTGCGGTTCCCACTGGCATAAATATCGGGGTTTCAATGGTGCCGTGCGCAGTATGTAACAAGCCTGCGCGCGCCGAAGATGCCTGATCTGTTGCCTTTAGGTCAAAGTGCATATTTTGTTAAAAAGTTGGGCAAAGATAGCCTATTCCGATGCAGTTTAGGTTGCAATATTCATCCTACTTTTGCGCTTTTAATGACACTGCTTATATGGTAAAGGATTTTCAGCTGGATGTATTAACGGGTATTCTAGTTATACTAGGTGCAGCCTTGTTGGTGCAGCTATTCTATTACCTATATTATTTTGTGAGGGTGTCGGCATTTAAATTAAAGCCACATCCTGTTAATTATCCAGCTGTTTCGGTAGTGATTTGTGCCCGTAATGAGGAAGAAAATTTGAAGCAGTTTCTTCCCCTCGTATTGAAACAGGAATATCCCGATTTTGAGGTAGTCGTGGTTAACGACTGTTCGTTTGATGGCACGCAGGATGTTTTGGAGGAATTTAGTCGTCACCATTCCAATTTAGTGTTGCGCGAAATTAAAGAGGTAGAAGGGCGCGAGCACGGTAAGAAATTCGCATTAACCATTGGTATAAAGGCCGCCAAAAATGAAATTCTGCTGCTCACCGATGCCGATTGTTTTCCCACTTCTTCCGATTGGATTACCCACGCCGTAAATGGCTATGGAGCGGGAAAAGAAATTGTTTTGGGCTATGGCAAATATTCTAAAAAGCCGGGGCTTCTCAATCAATTTATACGATTCGATGCCTTTTTTATAGCGGTTCAGTTCCTGTCAAAGGCACTTGCCGGTAGTGCTTATATGGGGGTGGGGCGTAATCTTTCTTACAGTCGTTCGCTATTTTTTAGAACACGCGGATTTGCATCGCACATGCACATTTGGTCGGGCGATGATGATTTATTTATCAATGAGGTGGCTACGGCCAATAACGTTTCGGTGGTGATAGATAAAGGGGCGTTTACCGTTTCGGAGCCTAAAACTTCGTGGAAAACCTGGTTCCGTCAAAAGAAGCGGCATCATTCTACTGCACGATATTATAAGTCGCAGCATAAGATGTTCTTATTGATGTATCCACTGAGTTTTTATGTTTTTTATGTGGGTTTAATTCTCGGAGCTATATTATTTCCAGGCTTTTGGATGGTTTTTGCAGGTGTGTTTTTGTTCCGTAGTATTGTGCAAGTATCGGTTTTGCAAACGGCTGCCGCTAAGCTCGATGAAAGAGATTTAGGATGGAAGTCAACTTTTTTTGAAATTTTACAAGGTTTTTTCATTCATCCTGCGTACTTTTTCGCCACCTTATTTGTTAAACAACGCACATGGAGTTAGAAGCTAATCTTTCGGCCAAAGCACAATACGATGTGCAGCTGGTTAAGCGGGCTGTTGATCAGCACGACCAGGCTGCATTTACGGAACTGCTCGACCGTTATAAAGAGTCTGTTTTCTACTTGCTTATGAAAATGGTGAACAACCGCGATGATGCCGAGGATTTAACCATTGAAGCCTTTGGCAAGGCGTTCAAAAACATCGAACAATATACACCCAACTATGCATTTAGTACCTGGTTGTTTCGTATTGCCACCAATAATTGCATCGACTTTATCCGAAAAAAGCGTATGACCACGGTTTCGCTCGATAAATCGTTTATGAGCGATGACGGAGGCGAAATGACCATGGATGTGCGCAGCGAAACGCTCGATCCGGAAGAAAACCTGATTCGAAAGCAGAAAAATGTATTGATGCAGTCGCTGGTTACAAAGCTGAAGCCCCGTTACCGAGTATTGGTGGAGATGCGTTATTTTCAAGAGCTTTCATACGAAGAAATTGCCGAAAAACTCGACTTGCCCCTGGGTACTGTAAAAGCGCAACTATTTAGAAGTCGCGAGTTTTTATATAATATCATTCGTAATCAACAGGATCGAATTTAGATAGCGCTGCACCCTGTATGGAGGCTAAAGACGGATTACAAACAATCGTGGAGTATTTTCCCGATTTAAGCGCCTCGCAGCAACATCAGTTTTCCCTACTTAGAGAGCTTTACAGCGAGTGGAATGCCAAAATAAATGTGATTTCACGCAAAGACATCGACTATCTCTACACACGGCATGTTTTGCACAGCTTGGCAATTGCTAAATTCATCTCGTTTAAACCCGATACCCGTATTTTAGACATTGGCACCGGAGGCGGATTTCCAGGAATTCCACTGGCCATATTATTTCCCGAATGCAGCTTTACGCTCTGCGATTCGATTCGCAAAAAAATTACGGTGGTGGAGGCTATAGCTTCTGCTTTACCGCTGCAAAATGTAAAGATGCACGTGGGTAGGGTAGAGGAGTTACCCGGCAAATTTGATTTCATTGTGTCACGTGCCGTTGCACCCATGTCGGAACTCATTGGATGGACGTATAAAAAGCGTGAGGCACAATCGCGGCATACCATTAAAAACGGCTGGATTTGCCTTAAGGGCGGCGATCTTATTGAAGAAGCAAGTGTTTGTAAACGACCGTTCGAACTCATTCCGCTTCAACGTTGGTTTGCCGATTCGTTCTTCGAAAGCAAACGAATTTTATACATGTATTAAGGGTGTTTGAATGATTGAACTGTGGGTAGTGGGTAGTTACCTGAAATTTTAGAAATCTGCCGTCAAACACAAGATTCACACTGTTGTAAGAAATTTTATCTTTGTAACAGTGCAAACGCAACTTAAACAAGAACTTTATGATGTCATTTCAGGAAAGAGCCAAGTTAGGTTTGGAACAATTATCCAATCAGTCACCAGTTACCTTACAGAAGGCTCGAAGCCAAGCTCAGAAATTGAAAACCCAAAGCATTTCAAAAAAGAAGAAGCAAAGAAATTAGTCAGCTATGTAACTGAAAATGACCTTTGGATAAATGACATTGACTTCACACAGTATATCAGTGAAGGAGCTGAGCAAAAAGTATATTTAAAAAACTCAGATCATGTCTTGAAGTTAAACGATAGTATTTATTATAATAGTTGGCGGGATTACTTTCTCAACTTGCTTTTACATAATTTTTTCTTTGCCGATACAGCATATGAATTGCTTGGCTTTACCTATGATAATGAAATACTTTATGCTGTTGTACAGCAAGCATATGTTTCAATTACAAGCAATACAGATTTAAGCCAACTGAATGAGTTCTTGACTTCAAATGGTTTTCAAAACACCCGAAACAATGATTATTTCAATCCTAGTTTAGGGATAATATTGGAAGATCTACATGATGAAAATGTTTTGACAAGAAACGGAGTGCTTTACTTTATTGACACCGTATTTTACTTAACAGAAGAGTTCAATAACTCGCCTTAAAACTTTAGGTAACAGCGAACCACCGCCATTGATAAAACGGCGTCTGTTCACAAACCGTTAGAGTTCACTCTATGATGAAATTGGAAACATTTAACAGACAAACGAAATATGGAAGGTAAATCGGTATTAATTCTTGGATCTGGACACATTGCTAATCGAACAAAATTGTTTGTAAGGCAAATGGGGGCGAATGTGACGCATATACCAAGTCTTTCCTCTAATGGTCAAAGCGCAGAATCCTTTACTATAAGCGAAATCGAAGAGGCATTTCAAAAGATGGACATGAAGTCTTTTTCCATGACTTACATTCTATTCGAAAAAGACGAGGACAATCTTGAAATAGTTATTGCTTTAATGGCATTATATTCAACAATTCCAATTACTACATCATTGTTTAATGAGAATTTAAGGCCGCATTTAGAAAAAGCTAACTCCAGATTAATCATACTAAATCCAGCTAAAATAGTAGCTCCTTTGTTTGTTCAGGCTCTAAATGATCCTATAATCAGAAGTACCCAAAAAGGAATTAAGCCCTTTCGCGTTAAGCCTAAAAAAAAATCAAGGAACTCCCTATTGAGGTTTTTGATTTCTTTATTTTCACTTATCGTATTCAGTTCGGTAGTATATTTTCATCTGAGTGAGCAATTATCTTGGCTTGATGCTTTTTATTTTGTTGTAGTTACAATTGCAACAGTTGGTTATGGAGATATTAATCTATTAAATTCTAGCCCGCTTAGTAAGCTTATTGGGATTGCTCTAATTCTTTGCTCTACAATTTTCATTTGGCTAATTTTCTCACTACTTATTGATAGAATAATAAAAAGACAAGCGCAAAGATCAGTGGGTAGAAAAAAGTATTACTACAAAAATCACGTAATTATTTGCGGTTTAGGGAGACTTGGATATTTTATTGCAGATGAACTACAAAAGTCTGGTGAAAGAATCATAATAATCGAATCCAATCAAGATTCGCCCAATATGGAATACTTCCGTAATCTAGGCATTGATGTTTATCTAGGGAATGCTCGTCTACCTCATGTTCTGCAAGATGTAGGTGCAGAAAATTGTCGAGCTTTGATTTCGGTAATAAATGATGATTATACAAATCTCGAAATTGCTTTAAATGCTCGATATTTTCAACCTGATCTCCGACTTATTTTGAGGATTTTCGATGAATCTATGGCTAAAGTAATAAAAGAAAAATTTGATATTCATTTAACAAAGAGCATGTCCTTTATTGCTGGCGAAAAATTTGCTTCTATATTAGAGGCGAATTACAAGGATGCAGAAAACAAAGCAAACAATAATTAAATTATGAATAAAAAAGAACTCTGGTTAAATATTGTAAATTACCACTTTGACCATCTGGTTCCCACTAGTCTATGGGATGAAATAAGTGCAAAATTTGGAGGCCAAAACCCATTTACAAAAGCATTTGCTGATAAACTTTCCCGAAAACTTAACTGGAAGAAAAATTTCGCTTCGAAAGCCATATGGGAATATAAAAAATTTGTTTACATGGGCGTAATTAGTGATTTTAGTGTGACCCCATCAAAAGTTATTGATCAGGTATGGCACGAACATTTATTATTCAGCTCGGGTTACAGGAAATTTTGCAAGGATGTAATTCGATATGATTTTGATCATAATCCGGAATTAGTAAATATTGGCAGTCAGACAGAAGCATTCGCATCACAATATTTTCAAACCATCGAACTTTATAAAAAGGAATTTGGCATTGAACCACCATCTGAGATATGGGACACTACTAAATTTACAGGGAAAAACGAAAAAATTAAAAAGCCAGAGAAAAATCAAAATGATTCTAGTGACTCGTATAGTACTAGCTATTCGGATAATTATGCTGAAGATGCCCCTCTTATTTCAATGTTCCCATCTGCTACAAGTAGTGATGTCGAATTTGGAGGGGGTGAATTTGGTGGTGGAGGAGCTGGTGGAAGCTGGGATAATTCAGCTGACAATAGTTCTGATGACAATTCAGGAGATAGCAGCGACAGCGGTAGTTCATGCAGTTCAAGTTGTGGAGGAGATTAAATAGGTATTTAATGGATGTATTCAAATTGGATAAATTAAAAGAATCAATTGCTAAGTGCGCCTTACCCCAAAGGGGCGATTATATGGTTAATTAAGTTTTGTGCTTCTATCAAAGTTTGTGCTTGGCTGACAGTGAAGCGCTCCTAAACAGCCCCTTTTGGTAGCTGTAAACCCTTATTGGAAAGCATATTATATGAAATAATAACCATTAAGCTGACAGGCAATTATAAAACTATTATCTAACGCTTCGAGTTTTATTTTTTCCAACCCACTTTTTTTAAAACAATATTAATCTGCCGCAGATTGACTCATTGGGCTTTATAAAAAATATCTTTATCGATACATTAATGAATTATAAATTAAAAGGACAAGAATAACTATTCGGCAATCAAAAAATCTGAATTATATATTTCTATCTATGCACAGCCCCCAATCGTTCCTTCTTGAAATGTTGGAATAGGAAATTATTTAATTCTTCTTAAATCGAGATAGGGTTAATTTCAATTCGGGGTAATACGTTAGCCCAATGGCGACCATGCTACCGGTTAACAATATTGCCTGCAATGGCCAGCTAAAGGTATGCGATACCTGCCAAATGGCTACCTGCGCACCAATAAATAAGAGGGGCAATACGATTAATTTAAGCATATTGAATTTGAAGTAAAACCGCACCCGCACAAAAATCCATAAGAAAAACACCTGAACGCCTTTAACAATAATATTAGCAAATACAGCCCCTTCAACTCCATAATTTTTTGCCATATACCAGGTAAGTGGAATTTGAATTGCAGCCGAACAGGCGAATATCATCGGCAAGAGATTCGTTCTTTTCAGATACAATAGTGGGGATAAAAAATAATGGTAGATCCCTCTGAGCACAAATCCGCTCAGCAATAAATTGATGAGTATGAGCGAAGGATAAAATGCCTCATTTTTTACAAAAAGCGGCACTGCCAATGGGATTGCCAAGGCAAACAATGCCGCAAGAATAATGCACACTGCCGTAAATCCGTTAAAATACCTATTGGTTTCAATTGATGTGGAGTTGGTACCCTCTTTTTTCCAAAGCATAAAAACAGGAGGATTCACCGCAGCCATAAGTCCGTTTTGCAGCAACTCAATCACCATGGCACAACGTAATGCAAAATCGAAAAGCCCTACCATTTCTGCATCCAATACCGAGTTTATGATGTATCGGTCGATATTGGCCAGAATCCATATCATGAGCATATACATCACATAGGGCGCACAAAATTTATTAAGGTCTTTTAATGCGCCGGTAGTTAAGCGTATGCCGTAATTTCGGCCTAAATAAATGAGCGCCAGCGCGGCAATACCAACCCCCGAAAGCACCCTTCCCCAAATAGGACCGGTGAGTTCGCCCGGATATTTGTAGAGGCCGATAAGCGAGATGCATACCGTTAGAACCAAATTAAACAGGTTGTATAAAAAATACGTCCATGCTTGCTGTCGGTACACCAGTAAATTGGTAGCAACTTTAAAGATGCCATTAAGTACCCCTACCACCACAGAGAGTATGCCCCAAGGGAAAAAATTTAGGTTCCCTTCGTGGTTAAAACTGAGATCGAATAAGGGTTTGCCCAGGAGCAATCCGAACAAAACAATGCCACATCCAATCATGAGCAACAAACCACTTACTTCGGCCACCAGTCGTTTCGATTTTTCGGCATCGTGTTGCAGCTCCAGGTAGTGAATGCCCAAATATGCATCGAGCGCATAGGTGGTAAACAATTGAATAAACAAGCTAAATGCTACATAAAGCATGAGAATGCCGTAGGTTTCAAGTGCCAGTAAATCGGTATAAAAGGGTAACAGCAACAGGCCCGATGCCATAGGCATGGCCCCTCCCATGGTGTAAAGCAACGACGATTTTATGAAGCGGCCCGATATCATGCCTTATATAGACTTAACCAGGAATTGATATTTTTCTCCCAGCTGCTAAGTTGCCAGATTGCCGCAGCATTTTGTGCAGCATATTCAGAAGGGAATGCTCCTTTTGAAATAATTTTAAGCAATGCATCCCCCAGCATTTCAACGCGGTCAATTTTTATCATCTTAACGTCCAATTCATCAAAGATAGCATAAGGAAGCCAGCTGCCCGTAATTACATGACTGCCTGCAAATAAGGATTCCTGCATAGAGCCCGACAGCTGGTCGGTGCGCTGCAACTGCACCATAATGTCGGTGACATAGCGCAATTCAGCCAATTGTTGGTCGCTTAAATATGCAGTAATAGTGCTGTACCTTAATCCTGATTGCTGTAATAGGTTTTCGATGTGTTTTTTTCGTTCTAAACCTGCATTTGAGCTTATGGGAAATATGAAGCGTACCTCGGGTGGAATTTCATTTTTAATTTTAATCAAGGCTTCAATCATGGTCTCGTGTTGCTGATTTGCCGAGGCGTTATATCCACATACCACCAAAAGATCCTGCAGCCCAAATCCTAACGAGGCCTTAATTGCGGCTTTATCCTTACCAGAAAGCTGTTTTAACGTATCGAGCGGACTCAAGCCAAATCGACATAGTTTGAATTTGCTGTCGGCTATTTTAAATGCTTGTTGTACGGCTAACGCTGTTTTCTGATTGGCTGCAGTTACTGCATCGGCATGGACCACTATTTTGCTGATTAGACGCAATATTAAAGGGGATGAGGCATAATAATCGCTGCCAAAAAAACTGATCACAAAATGATTCGTAAGTGACCGTATCATGTATCGTGAGGCAAAATAGCCAACATCGCAGAAAAGCATATGAACGGCATCGTAGCGGTAATTAATCTTTGAAATGAGTTGCCTAAAGCCCAACATCATACTGAGCAGCTTGAGTCCTTTTATTCGTGCTAAATAACCGGGCTGTTCTAATGCCCAAATTTGATTAAAGGGGCCAGGGTCTAATGCGGCATCCAATGGTGCTGCCGAAACAATATCAATGATGGTGCTGGGGCGTTGTTTTTTTACCTCAAGGGCCAGATTGCGAATGAGGGGACTGTTAACATTGCCCAGGTATAATAACCGGGCCGCGGTGGCATTACCTGCTTCGTTGTTCAAAGCTCTTTAAGGTTTGTTGGTATTCATTCCATTCGCCGATATCGAACCACGATTTTTCGCTAACCGGAAAAACGCCGGTCTTACCGCCGCGCTGTTTTACCTTATCAATTAATTCGGTGATGTGGAAAAACGTATTGTTAGGAATATCATCGAGTACAGATGGTTCTAACACATACATCCCGCTGTTGATAATGTAAGTGATTTCGGGTTTTTCTTTCATGGAAAGAAGCTGGCCGCCTTCGCCCATTTCAATGGTCCCGTAAGGTATTTTATAATGCCTCAGCGAGCCTACCAAGGTAATTTCGTTGCCCTGTTCTTTGTGGTAATTGTAGATGTCGCGGTAATCCTGGTCAATAAGTATGTCGCAATTGGATACAAAAAAAGTGGAGTTCAGCACATTTTTTAACAGATAGATGGAGCCTGCCGTACCCAAGGGCTGGTCTTCCATAAAATAATGCACCGCGTAGTTTCGGTCTTTTAAATG
>JBKCHQ010000131.1:0-22912 GCA_046302715.1 Bacteroidia bacterium
GAATCACTCTGATGAAAGCACCTCAACGGTGCTTTTTTTATTTTAATAGCTTCCGGAAGGAAGCCCATTTACCATTCATAGAATCCACAGCTTGCATTGTGATGAATAGGAATGGTAAATGGGAACGCTGCAAAGCAGCGGGATATTAAAAAAAACAATAGACCGATTTTAGCTTTCATCCACTGCACGTCGGTTTTAATGGGTTCATGCAATAATCCCAGCGGAATCACTCTGATGAAAGCACCTCAATGGTGCTTTTTTTATTTGAATAGCTTCCGCATGGAAGCACATTTTCAGGATCAGTAACAAAATCTGTGGGGAAAGTTACTGATCCCAATTCATCGCACCACACTTGAACTCATCAATAAATCACCTAAGTGTTTAGCCGATATAGAATATGTGATCATGCTAAAATAACTGAGGCTTGATATCCAATCATTGTAAAATAAAACCCTGCAATCAATGATACAACGGACAATGATTTACAAATTCAAGCCTTTGACATCCTTAATAACTTGAACAATAACAAATTACCCTAAACGTAACTTTTATGGCAATTTATAGATATTTTTGAGTCCATAATATTCACCAATATCCTGAAACCTGAAATGCAAAATCCTACATTTAAGCATTGGCTTCACTGGCACGACAAAGCCTTTACTTTATCGTGGGATATGCCTCGTGTTTGGGCGGTTTTGGTGTATTTCAAAAATGGACAGCAGCGATATTTCTGGTTCAAGCGCACCGAACGCCCATATCGCTTTAAACGGTGGTTTCTTCGAAAAGGTAAAGATCAATTCAAAAACATCGCCAATATAAATTCACCCGCAATAACCCTGTACATTTTTCGTGGCTTTAGATTCTGGCCTCAAAAAATTACCCTTCCGATGCGTGTTGATGCGTTAAGGGTGCGAGAACCAGAAGCTCATATTTTAACTAAGGAACCCAAAATCAAAATGAGAACTTTCAAAGCAACAATTCCGAAAATAATACCAGAAGCAACAAATTTTGAAAGAGTAATAATACCCAAAATGTCTTTGAATTTTAAAAATGTAAACCAAGCAATACATCCATCATTAGAGACTGATTTTAAACATTACAAGAACTCACAACCCTTATAATCCTTCATTATGGCAACAATTGAAAATCCAACACATACAGCACATTGGTTCACACGCTTTTTATGGTGGTGCGCCGGAGCCGATCCTCGATTTCTGTTGTTATCGCCCAGTCAAGACCGTGTAAAATATGCTGGCATAGGAGGCATCGTTTTTAGCACCGGACTTCTGGCCGCTTTTGCGGGAGGTTTTGCCTTTAATACCGCTTTTGGACCAAAAGGCTTAGCAGGAGATGATATACATTCTATCGAATGGACCATTGGTTCTGCAATATTTGGCATTTGTTGGGGATTACTCATCTTCAACCTCGACCGTTTTATTGTATCTTCCACCGGAAAGGGTGATGGAACCGATAATATCACATTAAAAGAATTTGGTCAAGCTATTCCCCGTTTAATTATCGCATTAATTCTAGGGCTAACCATTTCAAAACCCCTGGAATTGAAGATTATTGAAACCGAAATAAATGTAGAATTGAGAAAAAAACAGCAGGAAAAATTAGATGAGTTCAATAAAAATACCTATGCTAAATTCAAGGAACAAATTGCACAAATTGATAGCGATATAAAAAAGCTCGAAAGCGACAGAAATGTTTTAACACAGCGACTTAAAGAGGCAGAACAGGAATATATCGATCAGATGCAGGGCCGCGCAGGCACTGCGGGATACGGGCCAAGAGCCAAACAATTAGAATCATTTAAAAATGAAAAGCAAAATGAAATAAATCAGTTCGATCAAAAACATGCCAGCGAGTTAAAAGCATTAAAAGAAAATCGCGAAAAAAAACTGAAAGAACAGGAAAATGAATTAAACGTTGTGAATAAAAAGCAAGCCGAAAGTTTGGATGGTTTGCTCGAACGAATAAGTATAGCGCACGACATAGGCTTTTGGCTTGGAATAGCATTAACCTTCATCTTTTTATCCATAGAAATGGGGCCTATTTTCTTTAAAATGATGATGAATAAAGGTCCATATGATTATATGGTCGAAAATTATAATTATCGTATGTATGTACAAAACGGAATTGTTAAAGAGGAATATGTATTTGAGGGTAGAGATGGAATGAAAATTATGGAAAAAGTTAATTTCCTTGAAGTTGAAAACGATCGAAAAGAAAAGGTTGAACAATTAAAAGCTCAAGAGGCCTTAAGCAAGCAGATAATTGGCACATGGTCGGGAATTAAACAAAAAGAAATTGAATCAAATCCATCGGCCTTTTATGACGAACGCAGCGAAAACAAAGCTTGATTCTGCATATGCTTTATTCTTTATTGGGTATCGATAAACACCAATTGATGCTATGCTCTAATAAAGAGCAAAATGCATATCGTATGGCACTATGGTCATTGATTTCGGTGTGCCTTTTAATGGTGTGTAGCGATGCTTATTTTGGATATTTATTTTCGGGTTCTATTTGGGGAGGTGTAGCAGCATTATTTTTTCTGGGATTTATTCATTTTTCAATCTATCGATTGGCTTTGATCACACTAACTACTCGTTCATTGCATGAAACAGAAGACATCCAAACAGCCCAAAAATCCAATGCATTAAAATCCCTATTACCATCAGCCTCGGGCCTTTTTAGAACTATTTTTGTTTGTCTTATTGCAGTAGCTGTCTCTTTTCCGGCGGCAACTTTATTGCATCACAATAAATCAGAACGTATTCAAAATACGCTAAGGCAAGAAGCTCTTACAAACGCAGATAATTATAACATGAAAACTTTAAATACCAAGGATGCACGCTTCCCATTCAAGGTATTTGAAATACTCTTACATGATTATTCATTCAAATTTGCGCTAATTTTATTCGGCATATGGATTATCACACCCATGTTATTGCTTACCAAAATTCGTAACATTAAAAATTTCGAATATCTTTCAAAAGTCCAAAAAATACAGCAAGAATTTGCAGAGCGTGACTTTTACGAACATCTAATTGAATCGCAGAATATAATAAATCGTAAGTTTAATAGTAGTTATGATTTAAAAGAAAAACTTATATATGAAAATCCGCCGTTCAATACCCGATTAAAGAAATCATCTACACTAATATTCCTAAATTCACAAGCGTTTAATACGTATCTGAATACTTTAAAAAAATGAAGGAAGCAAAATTCAGATACTATAAAGGTAGGCTTACTGCACAATTCCATGTTCCTAAAATCAAAGATAAACATGGTGTTAGGAGTGGGACTATTGAATTAATTCCTCGCTTTTATTTAAAAAACCCAAGTGAAATTTCGGAAGATGAGTATTACCTTGCACTTGAAAATCGATATTCTGAGGGTGCACGCTCATTTCAACGAAGCTTTCTTAAAGAGGATAACTCAGAAAAGTACATACTTAAACCACACCTAATTCAAACTCGCGACGAAATTTTCGAATTCGAACCCGATAACCAACCTGCATTTGCCGAACTCGTCACCGAATTTTACGCCGAATTTGAGCCCAATCCAGCAAGCGAGCACTACTCCGGTTGGGAATTTATCGCACAGAAGAACGGATACCATCATGGTCGAATTAGCGGTGATGCCTTTTGTAAAGTGCTAGAATTAGAAGACCATCTAAAAACCGAACAAATCGGAGCAATTCAACAACGCGACGATACGCTTAGCTTAAAAAAGCGATACGGTTGTTTTTCTCCCATTGCCTCAACAAATCAGGGATGCGCAACGGGTAAATTGTTTGGGATACACGGGTTTTCAGGATGTTTCGGAAAAGGATGCTCCTTGCCGGGTTGCGGACTCTTAACCTTGCTTTTTTTGCTGGGTTCGCTATTTTCATTGTTTAATAAATGCAATAACAACACCTCTGATTACCTTCCTACCCCACGAGTGGTGCATGATACAGTTTATATAAAGGATGGACAACAAATTAAAGAGTTAGGCGATACGGCGTTATTAAGAAAAACGGATGTCATCGAACTCCCCAATGTTCAGTTTTACACAAACAGTTCGAAACTTCTTCCCTACTCCATAAAATCAATTCAGGAACTGGCCGATTACATGAATAAGCACCTCAATTTACAGGCGCTTATAAAAGGACATACCGATGATGTAGGCGATGCAGCAGCTAATCTGGCTCTATCGCAGCAAAGAGCCGAAACGGTAAGACAGATTATGATAAATCTTGGAGTTGATGCCGAACGCATTGAAGCCAAGGGATATGGTGAAACACAACCCAAAACTCGCGACCAAACCATAGAGGCACGCGCCATTAATCGAAGAGTAGAGGTTGAACTGAGCAATACCGAAGCGATAGAACCTATTAAAAAAGACAATAAGAATATACCGAGGAAGCCATGACGGATTACATGCATTTTAGAGGCAGGTACCGGGCTTATTTTAAACCGGTAAATGAACAGCAAATTCGAAATAATTCGTTTTATACGCTAAAATGGCAATGCATCGACATTGATTCGCTCGAAGTTATTGAAACGCGGAAAATTGAACGCGAACGGGTAGGAGATTTTATTTATTTACCTAGGCTAAAAGCTAAAAGTCGCTTTTCAATTCTACGATTGTTTCAACTTAATGCCTGCGATGTCGTTATCCATGGTAACGAAAAAATAGCCTTTTCTGAGGATCTGGAACATGTCGTTTTAAGCAACCAAAGCGGAGAAAGGAGAGAAGGGAAAAGTCAATTTAGAGACATTAGACATATTCGTATTAATTACGAAACCGGTTATTGCGAAGGAACCATATATTTTTCGGTGCCATTTAAACAAAGTATTGTACCGCAAACAGCGCCTCAGCAAAACCTCAACCCAGTAATTAACATTAGTGAAGAACCAAAAGAATCCACTATTGCCATACCCGATTTGGTGGTAAATCCCGAGGTTAGCTCGCCTAATTTTAAGACTGATATCGGCTTCAAAGGATGCTTAAGCAATCTAAGAAGAATATTTAAATTCTTTGTGTACATGCTAATCTTATATGCCTTTATTGGACTTTTAGCAAAGGCATTCAAAGTACGGTTTGGTGGTACTGACACAAGCGAAGACAACACCAATATTGAAAATTCAAAACCGAAATTAAATCCCAAGCAGGATACCCTTGCTCCGGTTGACACCTGGGATTATTTAACACAACACCATATTCGTTGGAAAGACTTTGAAATCCAACAATACAATGCAAAATATACCACATCATCTGAATTATTCAAGGCATCACAGCGCTTGCATGCGCCATTTTCAAATGTTAAAACCAACGACGCACTGCGCTATTGGAACAGTGTTTATACTGAATTTTCGAGTCGCGATTCACGCAAACTTGATTCGCTTTATACCTACTTTAGCAAAGAACGTGAAAAAAAGCAGCTGAATACACTTCAAACCTCAGAAATGGTTATTACATTCATCCAAGAAATTCCTTACTGCCTAATTCACGATGGCACCTGTGAGGAGGCAAATAAAATGGCGCCATTTATACAAGAATATCATAGCAGTAACAAGCCTTGTCTTGCCGAGGTTATTGCGGGAGTGCAAAGTCCCTATGAATTTATTCATAACTTAAAAGGCGACTGCGATACACGAAGCCTTTTGGCTTACACACTTTTATCGAGGCTGGGAATAGCGGCCAGTATTTGGGTGAGCGATGTTTACGGACATTCAATACTAGGCGTTGGCATAGGAACGGGTAGCCGAAATGTTAAAAGTATCGGTGGTATGCGACATACGGCAGTAGAGCTCACCGCTAAAGGCTTTCGTTTGGGCATGATTAGCCCCGATCATACAAATATGGCAAATTGGAACATTGCACTTTATAACAATCAATAAAAAAAACATGGATCTTTTAATTCTACTACAAGCGGCTATTGCATTTATCATGGGAATTGCCAGTTTATTTCTCATGTATAAAATCTTACACACCTATTTAAAGCGTGTGTTTAAAATTGAATTAATGAATACCGCCTATGCTACCCTTAAAGCAGGGGTGTTAATTGGAAATTCGCTGCTCATGGCCTCTGTAATTGGACCTGGAATTAATGCGGTAAGATTTATGAACCAAAGTGCAGTAACGACAACTACTGTAAGCACCAGCCTTGGATTTATATTTGTTTTTCTAATGATTGGGATGGTATTTTCGTTTTTGATTATTGCAGGCGGAATTACAGCTTTATTTCAACTTACTAAAATTAATGAATGGGAGGAAATAAAAAATAATAACATACCTACAGCAATTATTTCGGCAGCATTGATTGTGGGTTTATCCATTATCATGAAAGATCATGTGGCATCCGTATGCGAAATGCTTATTCCCTATCCGGAGGTTATGCAAATTCGGTAGGTCAAATAATATTAATAAACACCAGAAAAAATATTGACATTTTTAATACTTTTGCCGAAAAAATAAAACATGGGCGACCAGATTAATGTTTTACTGGATGATATTTTAGCTTTAGTAAATAGAATTTACGCATTACCTTTGGCATTTCAAATAACTATTTGTATTATGATAAATTTAATTTTGTGGTTAACGAGTTTTAAAGTGCTAGGTTTTTTTAAAAAACCTATTGAAAGAAATACTAAAACATGGATTTTTATGTCCAGTTGCCTGCTCTCAATTTCAGTAAGTATCGCATCTGCATGGGAATATAAAAACCATATGAATGAACTAAATTCATCGCAAAACAATATCCTTTTGCAACTTTCTAAAGACAATAAACAAAGCCTTCCAAGCGACAGCATAAATCGCATTAAAATTACCAAGCCTATCGGAGAGCTAGGCATGCTTAAATCCATAGAAATGCATAATAAGGACGGCATAGAAATCGTACAACTACAAGCTGAGAAAAGAAAAGCGGTGGCTTACGTAGCTCGATTTAGCTTAAACGATTATGAGCCGGTATTAGACACCGCGATACGTGTTAAAGAACTGATTTCGACTTATGCCAAACGATTTGATTTAGATATTGCCGTTAATGGTGAAGCTGGAACTACCCCTGGAAAAACGGCACCTTTAGGTCCTTGGACAGGAAGCTACGTCGTTAATGGCAGTGTAATTTTGAATGAAGATTCAGACATTCGACCTTTTGTGTATTTCGATAAGAACGGGAATATATATTACTCGCCCGAAAAAGAGATTGTTAAAACATTTGATGAAAAAATGTATAACGTAATTTGGGGACGTTTTGATTTGCTTCGTGATGGCAAATTAGCTATATCGCCTAAGGATGGCACACAGCGAAACCCTTATCCACGTACCGTAGTTGGAATGGATGCTACCGGCAAGTACGTTTATCTTATGGTGGTTGATGGACGTAAGCCCGATCACAGTATGGGTATGACGATGGAAGAGTGTGGCAAAATACTTCTCGAAGCTGGATGCCACCATGCTATGGCATGCGATCAAGGTGGCAGTTCTTCTATGTATCTAAAAAATTATGGCATCATAACTCGTCCGGCCGATGGTGGCGAACGTGTAGTTTACACGCATTTAGGTTTTAAGAAAAAATAATTAACGAATTTTTATTTTTTGACCGGGATATATTTTAGAATCCTTTTTTAGCGTTGAATTCAACTTTAGCAGCGTTTTAAGTGAAATGTCATTTTTTGATGCGATTTTTGATAAAGTATCACCACTTTTTACAATGTAAATAGACGAACTACTTTTTTGAGGCTTGCGTATGCTTGTCTTTTTATCGGATTCGCTTTTACTATCCTTATTTTTAATAGAATTACTAGAATTAACTTTCGAATCCAGTTTAGGGAGTTCAGTTAAAGACATTAACTGAAAAAGTGGATTCGGCGGTCGAAGTCCTTTACTGACGCAATATGACATCAAGTGAAAAGGAAAATCGGTTTGAATAATATATGCATCATGTTGAATAAACCATTCCCACGATTCTATGGCATTCTTTGATTCATTATGACCGCCTGAAATACTTTCGAATAAAGCATTATACCAAATTCTGCAGTTATTTCTTCGAAACATTTCCAAACCCTTTGGTTTCGAGGCATAAGAAGTATCGTTAGAAAGCATTAATTCAACAACAGGAAGTCTAGTTTGAATTAAAAATGTATCAATAGATTCGTTTTTAGAATTAAAAATGGGCATAAAACATATTGAATCAATATTATTGAGCTGATAATCATTAAATAACTTGTAGGAACCTGTGCCTTTCAATATGACATTACTGCCGCAT
This sequence comes from Bacteroidia bacterium, assembly GCA_046302715.1. Classification (GTDB taxonomy): domain Bacteria; phylum Bacteroidota; class Bacteroidia; order M30B66; family M30B66; genus CAMCXT01. Next base: position 8,267 of record JBKCHQ010000131.1, read on the forward strand.
TTATATTTTTTAATTATTGGAATAAGCTTATCAAATTTACCAGCACTTTTATCAATATTTACAATTATTTTTCCCTTGGTAAGCTGCAAAATAGTATCCAGCGAAGGCACCGTATATTCTGTTAATTCGTTAAACCTATTCTTGAGCCTAAGTTTTAAAATATGTTCACTGGTTAAATTCGAAACCTTGCCTTTACCATTGGTTGTACGGTTAACTGTATTGTCATGCATCAAAACAAACTTACCATCTCGCGTTTCTTGAACATCAATTTCAACAATATCAATTCCGACACGAATGCAGGAAAGAACAGCAGGAATCGAATTCTCAGGATAATTTTTCCAATCGCCCCGATGCGCTGCCACCAAAACTTTCTTAGATGAATCGGCCAGTAATCCATTAAATGATATCTGTGCATGAACATCCAGAACTGTAACAAGCACATAAACAAATAAAATAACTACCCTACAATTAAATAGCTGCATAAATAATGCTGATTAAGGCTGTAAATATGCGCTATTTTGATCGTAAAAAATTATTCTTTTTCAAAATACTATTTTGTATTTCAGCTTTTTCCTTTGAACTGGCAATACTCGGCTGACGTTCAGTATTCATAAAGGTGTACACAGGCTGATATTGTATGATGCGTCCCTTATAAAAATAACTTTTCAGAAAAAATGCCTGGCGCACACCAATACGATGAATCTGATCAAACAAAAAATTTCCTAAACCATAAAATATTACTTTATCTTTATACAAGGCAATTTCTTGAGCCTGATGTGCCTGCGATCCCAGAATTACATCCGCACCGCAATCAATAATATATTTACAAATAGCTTTTTGAGTGGATGTTGGGGAGTACGAATCGGTTTCGCCAAACTGCACGCAGGCAATAATGTAGGAAACATCATTTTTTCGAAGCGAATCAATTACCTTCTTAGCTTTTTCGGGCTGATAGCGATTAGCGCCCATTCCTTTATCGGCACATTCGCCGCAGGGGCACAATTCGTTAAAGCCAATCCAAGCTACTTTTTTACCATCCTTCAAGGTTTTAACCAACGGGCGATTGGCCTCAGAAGGCGAACGTCCACCGCCAAAATAATGCATACCATTATTCTCATACCATTTAAGTGAATTTAAATAAGGCTCGCTACCCACATCTAAATTATGATTGCCCGTTAGTTCAATAATATTGGCTCGTAAACGCTTTATTATTTCAAAATGATTGGCACGCGTGGCAAATTTCATTTTCATAGCTCCATAATCACATTCTTGCTGAATGCTAACTTCATTACTTATATGTATAAGCTCTGCAGAACTAAAATAGGACTCAATATTTTTCAAATAAAAATCTATACCTTTTCTATCTAATACGCTGCCTGCAGAGCGGGTAATAGCCGTAACACCCGTATGCACATAGCTAGTTATGTCCTTTTTAAAATCAAATGAATGTTCAGTTAAGCTCCATAATTTGTAGGCCTCAGGCTGATCGAAAAAGCTTATGCCATCTATTTTTAAAGCTAAAAACTGAGGTGTTATTGAGTCAATGGTCGTCAATAGTAATAGAGAATCATTTGTATGATCAAATTGACGCACAGAAATAACCCCCGGTGCAGCATCAAGACGAAATTTATTCCTGCAAAATTCAGCAATATCACGTGTGCAATATATTTTTTTCTGAATAAAACCTTTTTTTATTTCTTCCAAATGTATTCCATCAGTTTTATTTAAAAATGAACCGGCAATAAGCAAAGGAATACTGTCTTTAGATTGAGTTTTATTTCGAAGATCTTCTAATTTATCGAAATTCAAATCATTCTGTCGAAATAAAAATGATGATGCTATTCCAAGTATGCCTAATGGTAAGACAAAAAACAACACTATTTTTTTCATATTGAGTATTGGCTTATTATATAATTCAATGTAAAAATAGAAAATACATTAAGCCACACCACAAATTATTGAGAATTCTGCAATTATTAATCGAATATATTTCGCAATTTGTTATAAAATAATATTTACCTAACTTTGCAGGCTCATATTTTTAGATTGAGAATATGCCTAAATGGATGAGCCCAATATTTATAGTCTTATTACCAATAATAATATTCCTTTCGGGCTGTAATGGCGACGAATCTGGAAACGGAAATAAAATACCAACCGACTCTACACAAAGTATTGATTCAGTTATTAGTAAAAAAAAGCGAGTATCAGATTTAACGCAGGATATCATTAAACGATACGCCAAAACCAATTCGTGTTATTTACCATTATTAGCTGATAGTTCATATTTTAACCCTGACTCGAAAACTGGATTCACATTTTTAGAGCTATTTAATCAAACACTTACAGGAAACCATCCCTATCGAAACCGATATTTGGTAGCTGATATGAATGTGCTCGACGATAGCTTAAAATCTCGTGGATTTGAAGAAATAAATCCTATTTTAAGAGAGATGTATGACTTTAGAGGCGTTGACGCTAAAATTATGGATATATTAGAAAAGGAGGAGCGAAGCAGCAACAATATAGATGAAATTATAAAGGCACTTGACGCAATTTCTGATACCACTCAACGAAAATTACTGGTTAATTTCGTTAATAAGGTTTGGAAATACCGTACGCCTGCACTTCGCAGAAAATTCAACGTTAATAATTCAAAAGCCTACGCTGCTGGCCAGCGTCTTTGTTTGTGCGAGGCACGAGAAGATACCCTGGTTGAAGTAGCCCGTTTTGCCATCTCGGGAAAGAATTATGAGCCCCTCGGTAACGGAAGAGGCCTGGTTCAATATCTGCCTATAGGCCATCGCCGAAGGTATTACGGAGATTTATATCAAATAACCTCGAAAAATTGGGAGCAAGAACGAAAATATGAGGCCATCGATATAGAACATGATAATAACGTGGGGGGCGGGAACAATCAAATTACTTTTTACAAAGGCAGAGTTGAATTGGCCAACTTCCTGCTGATGAAGCCTCACGAATCCTATCCGAGTGCCGTGCGCCAAAATGGTATTCATGAGGTGGCTTTAAGAGAATTGGCTCGTGGAATGCTGGGAAGCTCAAATAGTATTGGGTGCATAAGAGTTTCGGCATATGCCTCCAAATTTGTTCGCTGGTGGGTGCCACAGAACGCCAATTTCTTTATCCTGTATCAAAGCGATAAATACTATAAAGAACTCGAAGGCATGGATGCCGAAGAAATGCTCCCCTTTAAATCGGCCGAAGAAGGAAATCGATTCCGTGCCTGGGTCAATGATAACTTACCCCATGTGGCAAATATGTTTGATCTCGACCGCACCGGCGACTACAGAAACGGGTATGTACTCGATGTTTATTATCTTTACGGGGAATTATATGAAAAAAGTAAAAAATAAAGTATTCTATTTGTTATTTCTATTGATAAATCAAGTGTTTACACCATTTGATCTCGCAGCACAAAGCATGTCTTTGAGTGAGTCGGGCAATATAATAGAGAACACACTGCCAGAAACAACCCGAAATACTCCATTTATTTTTCTTAAGGAATTCAACAAGCTGATAATCAATCAAAATTTTGATGAAGTTCGCATTTGGGTAAACGACCATGCCCATCTACTGCAGAAAAATCAAAAGGACAGTGTTGCGCAAGCCCTTATTACACACCATCCTGCATTTAACAAATTTTGGCAAATGGATGAAGTTTGGGGCAATGAGTCGCATGAAGTACTGCCTACAGACACCACCTTAGAACTGGTTGTTTGCAATGAAAAAGCATGTTACAGCTGGTATGGATCATTCACATCGCCCTTTTCATGGCGTTGGGGGCGCATGCACAAAGGCATGGATACCCACCTGCAAATTGGCGATACCGTTAGAGCATCTTTTAACGGAATAGTGCGGTATTCGATGTTTAATGATCATGGCTATGGAAATGCCGTTGTTATAAGGCACTTTTCTGGTATCGAAACCTTGTATGGACATTTCGATTCCTTAATTGCACATCCCGGGCAATTGGTTATGGCAGGAGAGCCTATTGGTCTCGGTGGCACCACCGGACGAAGCACGGGCCCACATCTTCATTACGAAACACGGCTACATAGCAGCCCTTTTGATCCTGAAAAGATTTTCGACAAAACGCAAAACATGGCGTTACGAGACACCTTGGTTAGTTTAAAGAAGAGTGAGTTTTACTATGCCGAAAATGCGCATTTTAAACATGCTGCAAAAACTTCGTCATCTAAGGATAGTGATGAAATTGATGAACATAAATCAAAAAGCAAAGGGAAGAAAAAAGGGAAAGATAAGGCGAAAGACAAAGCTAAGAAAGGAAGTAAAATTCATACTGTAAAATCAGGCGAAACACTTTCAAGTATTGCACGAAAACATAACACCACGGTGGCCAAACTTATGAAGCTGAATAAATTGAAAAATGCCAATCAGCTTAAAATTGGTCAGAAGCTGAAAGTTAAATAATTAGCGCTTATAAAAGTGCTGATAGTCTCTTTCGAATTTCCAATAACCACCCCAATTCCAATTGTACGATTTAAACAAGGCCACTACAGTATCGGTGCTACAAATACTTTGCACTGAATCACATTCGTAATAGCCGTTTTCGGGGAGCATTTTGCCGAATTTAAAGTATGGATTTGCCATTGGATTAATATCCAAGGCCCGACCATAGGCATGGTCCGAAAATTTTCGTGTTCCCATAACACGTCTAAAATTAAACATGGACGTATTATTTAAACGCATTGACTCCATATCGTCCCAGTTAAATTGCGACATTGGAAGTATGCTATGCACAGGATATCCCAATTCGAGCAATTTTTCAAATACGCTTCTAATATCTTCTTTAAGTGAAGCGTGCAGAATTAAAACTCCTTTATGCAGACCATCATGAGGGGTTTTGTACGTAACATGCACGGTATCTAAAGAATTCTTTATCTCCGTTGGTAATTCAGGGAATTGACTAAAGGCAGAGTCGAGATAATTCCCAAACCTTTGAAGATCAGACTTAAAAACACTTTCGATATCGGGTTTTCGTTCCTGCTTTTGGGGCTGATTCGATTTTGTTTTTGAATCTTCTGATTTCTTGGCGCCACAGCCAGGAAAGAGAACAAGCAGTATAAATAAAATGCCCAAAAGCCTCAATACGGATAAACTGCGCTTCAACGATTTGTATTGGTGCAAACCTTTAAATAATTGTTAAGATGAATTTTTTATGCGAATATACTAATTGAATATTTAGTTGCGTTTCACAAAATATGAAATTAGCCATCTCATTATTACTCCCGGTTCATTTTTTATGGTCAGAAGCCAATATACCCAGTGTTGAAGAGCGTTATCCGCAAGAATATAAGGATGCAAAAGCGTTTGTAACACTCCATCGAAGCGCGCTAACCCGTTGTAGTAAAAAAACTCATAAATCAAACGCCTTTGCGGCCGCTGTTGTTTTTCCAGAACTAATGCGCTATTCGCTGGTTAAAGATTATTTTGAAACAGAAGCTTTATCCATAGCCTATATCAAAGCAGGATCAAATGAAGTTGATTTTTCAATCGGCCCTTTTCAGATGAAACCATCGTTTGCAGAGCATATTGAAAATCAGGTTTTACAAGATGAGCAATTAAAATCTAAATTTTATTTTCTACGATACGATTTAAAATTAAACGAACGTGGCGTGAGGAATGAACGGATAAAACGCTTGCAGTCTGTGAATAAATGTATTGAATATTTAGAGGCATTTATCGCCATATGCGACAAGCGTTTTGCATCGATTGCCTTTGTGGATGAAATTGAAAAAGTTAGCTTTTACTCCAATGCCTATAATGCTGGTTTTTTAAAAAGTTTAAGCTATCTGCAGGCGATAAAAACGCAGCGTAATTTCCCTTATGGTGTTAATTTCAAAGGGGAACAGTATGCATACGCTGAGGTTGCTGCTTATTTCTTTAAGAATCACAGTTCGCTTTTGAATTGATATTTACTAACTAAGTAACCCCTTAAAATCTATATATTATGAATACGCAAAATGCCTCAAGAATTATTATATCCTCGGCAATTATTATTGGAGTGATTTTTTGGAGTTGCCAAAACACCGATAAAGACATTGAAGTAGTAAAACCGCAGCAAGAATCTGCCATTAAGCCTCCCTTTCCTCACATTAAATTGGCTTCAACGGATTTTAATGTAAATCCTAAAAAGGATACCGTATTAGCTTTAAGCGACGGAAGTGAATTAATAATTAAAGCCAACAGTTTTATTGACAAAAGCGGAAATCCTATCGAAAAACCCGTAAAGGTATCGTACACCCCAATGCGTGATGCTGCTAGTATAATGGCATCGGGGGTTCCAATGCAATTTAAAGATCCTAAAACAGGTAAACAAGGTTCCTTCGAATCGGCGGGCATGTTCAGGCTCGACGCATCGGCAGAAGGAACTGAAGTTGAGATAGATAAAACTCGACCCATAATTGCCGAATTAGCATCCAATGAAGACGCTGGTGGTTATGCCAATTACTTTTTCAATGAAAGAGTCGGAAAATGGGAGGAAATAGCCCCCGAAACCATCCGTAAAAACGAAGATAAAGCAGAAGTAAAAAAAGAACTTGATGCCTTGAAAAGTAAAACCCCGTTTGGCGATAAAAATTATTTTGTGCTTAATGGGTTTTCATTGTTAGATATTGAATTATGGAACAACAACAACCTCTGGAACATTCTTAATAATTCAAGCCTTAATAAGTTACAAAAAAAATATGGCCCATATGGAATTCCTATTTATGGCATAGATTCTTGGGGCACTGTTAATTATAACGGCAACTATTATTATCCAAGCGAATTGGTATGGGAAAACCTATCAAATACTCCTTTCCCAGCCTGGGCTGGAAAAAACTACACATATGACAGAAGCAATAGGCATTACGCTATGGCGAGTAAAATTTCGAACAATGAATACCTCATTAAAGTATTCGAAGATCAAAAAACCGACACCACAGTAATAAAGGCAAAAATAGTTATGACCGGCCAACAGCTTTTAGGAAATAAACCTATCCAATGGCTTGAAAACAGCGCCGAAATAATGGCACAAATACAAAAATTGAATCAGCGTTATGAGGCTTTCGCTGCCTATAAAAGAACGCTAAGCATCGACCAAAATGGAATCTATAACTGCGACCGCCTATACAATAACCCTGCTGCACGCCATACTACTTTAGATATCCAATTGCTTGGAGAAAATGTAAAAGCGACTAATCCAGAAAAAATTTACCTTATCAGCACGCTGTATAATAATGCGCTTGAACTTAACTTTAGTGATCCTTTTGTTTTACCCATTGAGGAAGATAAAACCGCTCGACTCGTAACCGTTTACAGCGATTTAAGTATTGCCGAAGTGGACAATCAGCAACTATTAAGCGCATACCACCATGCTGCCAACAGCAAGGAACCCTTTAAAATAAGTTTTAAACGATTAGTTAAACCCAGAACACTGGAAGATCTGCATGCGGCACTTGCGCAGAAATAAAGCTTAATACCTCCGACTGGTCGTTACAAATTTAATTTGTAGCGACCAGTTACTTTTAATGCATATTCTTTACCTTGCAGCATCAACAAAAGAAGCGTGTATGGCCCGATTTTACTTCTTATTGGCATTCCAATTTGCCCTTTGCGCATTGCCCAATACCGTTCAAGGGCAAATAATGAAATTTGTTAAAAATTCAGTAAATGTGAAATATAAGGTTTACATTACTGCAAAGCCCGAAGAAGCTACCATTTGGGTGTATAAAGTAAAGAGGCCAGACGAAGCTTTATCGTATGGCCTGTGGTATATTGTTGACAATCCGCAACTTTTTAAAGACGCTACCACGCTTTTTGAAGTGTCAAATAATGAAGAGGCCGACTTAATAGTTTGGTACACCACCGAAAAGCAACTCGCAGGTAAACCTAAACGCTAAATGGCCATTTACTGTATTGTAAGCTGCTTAATGATACTGCTATGTTGAGGGAATTGAGTTAACAACTGATCTTTTTGCGCCAACTCAAAATCGGCAAACTCGAATCCGGGTGCTACGGTACAGCCGCATAAAGCATAGCCCCCAACTTTTTCTACACGCGATGCAAACCAGGTATTGGGCGGTATCCAGTATTGCAACACCTCACCCTTTTCGGCATCACGGCCCATTGTTACCGTTTCAAGTCTTCCATTAGCATGAAGCAGATAAATGCAAATACCTGTTCCATCATAAAAATGCCATCCCTCCGAAAACCGTATGCGGTGAAAAGCCGAAAAATGCGTACTGTCCATTAAAAAATAAATGCCGGTTGCCGCATTGTACATCGCTCCAGTTTTCCCGTCTACTTGAGGAACTACACTTAAATTGTCTCTGAAAATCTCCTTATACCATCCTCCTTCTGGGTGGGGCTGCAAATCGAGCTTCTGCGCCCAATAATGAGCATTTATTTCCGTATCCATTTTTGACATCGTGTTTCGTTACGGGATTGAATTTTTATGAAATATACGCCGGGAGCACTCGGCATATCGGTTACTTTTCGTGTAGCGTCTAAAGGTTTATTAAAAAATAAACGGCCACTCACATCATACACCGAAACCATTGCTGGCAAAACATCCGCATAGTCAATGGTAATTTGGTCAGTGCCCGGATTGGGATAGATATTAAACTCAACTTCATCATTGCTACTTGCCATCCAGGTGGGAAAAATGCCTTTGTAAAACAGCAAGCCACCTGAATAATTACCCACCACAGCCTCCGGATTTCCATCATCGTCGAGATCGTTTAATGCAATGCTTGTTCGAATGCCGAGGCGATCTCCCAAAATCACACTGTCGAGCTGGGGAAACGTTGCGCCAGAGGTAAGATCTACAGGACCAAATAAACGTATAACGCCCGAAGACGATCCGCAAATGAGGTAGAATAGCCCGTTTTTACGAAAAACGAACGGGGTACAAAATCCATTAGATTCGCCGGGCAGTGCGGTGGAAATATTTCCAAAATTCAAGGTTTGTAACTCCATCACAGGTGAAGAACCATTGGTGGTATTTCGGTAAAATTGAATCGTACCTTCACGTGTTCCTATAAGTAAATCCTGTTTTCCGTCCTGATCCAAATCTACAATACAGGGTGCCGAATAAGTACCGGCATCGATATCCTCAAAAAAAGGATCGGCAAATACGAAATTTGCAGGATTGCCAGGCAAGGCGGTGTTTTCGTATTCATAAAGCCGGCCGTCCGAAGCGCCCAGCAGCAGATCGGCATCGCCGTCGCCATCCAAATCGCCCGTTGTGGGATGAAAATTAACCGCAATACCTGCCAAAGTGCCTGCAGTTGTATAATTGCGGTTCACCAGCTTAAACCCAATCTGTTCGGCGGTAGAAGTATTTTCAAGTAAAGCCAATTGTGTTTTGTAATCGCCCGTTGGCAGAAAATACCCATAATTCCCAACGATTATATCCTTCTTTCCATCGGCGTTATAATCAAAGAAATGCGGAATAGAACCCTCGCCAAAATCTAAGGTTTGCGCTGAGAATAGCGTGTTATTTTGAAAATTAAATACAGGTTGATTTTCAGCACCTTCATTCTTGTAGTACAAAAAGCAACGATAATTTTCAGAACCACTTGCCGAATTGGGCGAAACAATCAAATCACGCTTCCCGTCCTGATTGATATCTACAAAATAGGCCGCCGGAAATATGGCCAGATTAACAGCCACACTATTATCAGGGTATTCGCCCACCTGATCCGTAATTTGAGCATTGGTGGGTGTTCCGCCGTTTATTAATTTAGTGAGTGTTCGGTAAGCGATATCGCCCAGTAACAATTCTTTATCCCCGTCGCCGTCGGCATCAAATGAGGCAATGGAAGAGCCGGCATGGCGGATGTCATAACGTCCACCGCCAAAACTGTTGCAGGTATCGTTTAGTGTAACTTCGTTAGTTGAAAAACTCTCGGTAAACCGGCCCCAATTATCAGATTCGAAGCGCAAAACCAAGGTATCGCAACGGCCCAACTGCTCCTGCGCCATATTTCGGTGGTATTCAACGCATGATCCCAACAGATTAAACACAAGAAAATCCAAATCGCCATCTCCGTCAATATCATCAATAGAGGGAATGTCCACGGGTAAATTATACACATCTACCATCAGTGAATTATACGAACTGCGAAGCTGGGGCGTGTATAGAGAAAATTGCGGACCCGAACCCGAAAATCCTTCATTTTTATAGACCTTTATTCCCGAATTAGAATAGGTAAATATATCCTCCCTCCCGTCGCAATTAAAATCACGCATAAGCAGAAAGTTCTCGCATTTCGGAAAAAGTGGCTCCGCATCGATGTTGTGTTGCCAGGATGGATTTTCAGACGTGCCATTAAAATTAAGCAGAATCAAGCGATTCCCAGAACGGTCAAAAATCACCAAATCTTTCACATTATCGTTGTTCAAATCGCAAGCGCTCAGCTGATTGAAATTAAAACCGCCTGTCCAGGGAAACGAAAATGCATTGTTTTCTTCATCGAGCACTTCGACATTGGCAGTACGCTGCAATGCCAGAGTGGTTTGCTGCGCTAACAGATACGAGGGAGCCAACACCGACAAAAGTGAGGAGCAAAGAGTAATCAGTGGCTTTAGATTCATCGAATTACAAGTAAAGTGCAAAGTTGCCATTTTTTATTCAAAAGATGGGCTTACATTTTCGCACATTGTTCTATATTTGCGCTCCGATTTTAAGAAATTTTAATAACTAGCGATGCAAAACAAAGGAGCCATCAGTTTTTTCGCCATTCTCTTGAGTTTGGTGTGTTTATATGAACTATCGTTCACCTACATGGCAGGTAAAATTGAAGACGATGCCTGGGCTTATGCAGGTGGCGATACTGCCAAAGCCGCAGCATATCTCGATTCGGTTTCACTCGAAAAAGTGTACCTCGGTAAAACCTATGCCGAAGTAAAAGAGAAAGAAATCAACCTAGGGCTCGACCTTAAAGGGGGGATGAATGTGATGCTAGAAGTATCTGTTGCTGATGTTGTGCGGAATATGTCAAACAACAGCCAGGATCCTACCTTCTTAAAAGCCATGAAACAGGCTACCGATGAGCAGGCAAAAAATGGTGGAGATTTCGTAACCCTTTTTGGGAATGCGGTTAAGCAAATTGATGCCAAGGCAAAACTTTCGTCGCCTGCATTCTTCGGCAACAAGGATATGCAGAGTAAAATTAATTCGAAGATGAGCAACGATGAAGTGTTGAAAGTAGTGAAGGAACAGGCTCAATCATCGATTGATAATGCATACCTCGTTTTAAGAAACCGTATCGACAAATTTGGGGTTACACAACCGAATATCCAGCGCCTCGAAGGTTCGGATCGTATTTTGGTTGAACTGCCTGGAGTTAAAGAACCTAACCGTGTTCGTAAACTTCTGCAGGGAGCTGCAAAACTTGAGTTCTGGGAAACTTATCAAAACGGCGCAGAAATTTGGGCAAATCTCGAGAAGGTAAACGTGCGTTTGCGTGAATTAAACGGACTTAACAAAGAAACACCTAAAGACACCGCATCTGCTACAAAATCAGCGAGCGACTCAACCGCTTCGAACAAGAAGAGCGGTAACGATTCAACTTCAGCCAAGTCCGACACTTCGCTTTCTTTAGAAGAAAAGTTGGCTAAAGCATCAAAAGACTCGGGGAAAACCGATTCGGCAGCGGCTCAAAAAGCAGACCGCGAAAAGTTTATCCGCGAAAATCCACTGTATGCGGTGTTGAACCAAAACGTTTATCAGGAGTCGCCAAACGGTCAGTATATGTACAAGCCCGGTGCAGCAGTAGCTGTGGCACTTGCAAAAGACACGGCTAAAGTAAACGCCATTTTCAACAAGCCCGAAATTAAATCGGTTTTACCTGCCGACCTAAAGTTACTTTGGGGTGTAAAATCAGGAAAAGATAAGTCGCCTGTAATTGAATTATTCGCTATTAAAGTTCCACGCGACAATAAACCTAAACTTACCGGAGACCACGTTGTGGATGCACGTTTGAGTTATGGTCAGTTAAACAACCGACCCGAAGTTCAGATGACTATGGACGGCGAAGGAGCGCGCATCTGGAAAAAGATGACCGGTGAAAATGTAGATAAAGCCATTGCCATTTCGCTTGATGATTATGTTTATTCTGCGCCTAATGTTCAGCAGGAGATTTCGGGAGGGGTATCGCAGATTACCGGTGATTTCTCCATTGAAGAAGCTGAAGACTTAGCCAACATTTTAAATTCTGGAAAAATGGATGCGCCGGCGCGTATCGTTCAGGAAGCAATTGTAGGACCATCACTCGGGCAGGAGGCCATTAATGCCGGTTTACTTTCATCGCTGGTGGGTATCCTGTTGGTGTTCCTATTTATGGGCTTCTACTACGCCGGAGGTGGATTGGTGGCCGATGTGGCGCTTATTGCCAATTTATTCTTCTTAATGGGCGTAATGGCATCGTTGGGCGCGGTATTAACACTACCAGGTATTGCTGGTATCGTGCTTACCATTGGTATGTCGGTGGATGCCAACGTACTTATTTATGAGCGTATTCGAGAGGAGATGAACGCCGGAAAGGGCTATAAACTGGCCATTGCCGATGGATATAAAAATGCCTATTCGGCCATTATTGACTCCAACGTAACCACGTTATTAACGGGGGTGGTATTGTATGTATTTGGTTCGGGACCTATTCAGGGATTTGCCACCACTTTGGTAATTGGTATTCTCACTTCTTTATTTGCTGCCATCTTTATTTCACGTTTGGTATTTGAATTCTTTAATGCGCGCAACAAGCAACTTGCATTTTCTATTCCGCTTACGGCAAACATTCTTAAGGATTCAAATTTTGATTTCATCAATCAGCGTCGTCGCTTCTACATGATTTCATTAATTGTAATTGCCATCGGTTTGGCCTCTATGATTTTCCGTGGGTTTGGATATGGAGTTGACTTTGAAGGTGGCCGTTCATACGTGTTGAAATTCGACAAAGAAGTATCTGCCGAAAAAGCAAAATCGCAGTTGTATGCCGCTTTGAAACAATCGCCTGATGTAAAAAAATATGGTTCAGGTAACCAGCTTCAGGTTACTACCGACTACATGGTTGAAGATCGTTCGATTTCGGCTGACTCTATCGTATCAAATAAAGTAGTGAGTGAATTGGGTAAAATAACCGGCAAAGCACCGGAGATTATTTCTTCCGACAAAGTAGAAGCAACGGTGGCAAAAGATATTAAAGATTCGGCGGTATTATCCATCATATTCTCACTCATAATATTGTTTGCATACCTCCTCATTCGCTTCCGCAAATGGCAATACGGTATTGGAGCCATAGCAGCTTTAGCTTATGTTGTAATTTTCATCCTTTCGATTTTCTCTATCTTTAATGGAATTCTTCCATTCTCGTTGGATATCGATCAGGCCTTTATTGCGGCCATCTTAACCGTAGTTGGTTACTCAATTAACGATACCGTAGTAATTTTCGACCGTATTCGTGAATACTTAGGCGAACACGGTAGCAAGAAAGAAGATATGGCAACGGTAATTAATAATGCATTGAATTCAACGCTTAGCCGTACTGTGGTAACCGGTTTAACCACCATTGGGGTGTTGATTATCCTGTTCTTCTTTGGTGGAGAAGTTATTCGCGGTTTCTCGTTTGCCATGCTTATTGGTGTTATTGTAGGTACCTACACCTCATTATTTGTGGCATCGCCGGTTGTAGTTGACCTTTTCAGAAGAAGCAACCGACTGAACAACGAAAAAAATCAATCCGTTTCTGTAAAGGAATAAGAGCAGAAAATAATATTACCTTTGAGGCAGGAATTCATCAAGTTTTCCTGCCTTTTTTATGCACCGTTATTTGTTGCTTTTTTTTGAAGTGGGTGGAGGCGAAATTCTCCTCATCATGATGGTAGCCCTCATTTTCTTTGGCTCTAAGAATGTGCCTCAAATTGCACGCGGCCTCGGAAAAGGAATGCGCGAAATACGCGATGCATCCAACAGCATTAAACAGGAAATAGCCCGTGAGGCCGATAAAATTAAAGAAGAAGCCGGAGTTCAGCGGGAATTGCGAAATATTGAGTCTGATATAAAAGATAAATTAGAACCATGAATCTCATCATTTTAGGCGGAATTGGCGGCCCAGAAATTCTATTGATTTTGTTAGGAATCCTTGTGTTATTCGGAGGCTCTAAACTTCCGGGGCTGATGAAAGGCCTCGGCCAAGGCATCCGCGAGTTTAAAGAAGCCAAAGACGGCAAAGCACCAAGCGCGAGCGACGATAAGTTGCCTCCCTCTAGCGGCGCTTAACTTTAAACGGATCGCGCTCCTTTTTATTGGCACCGGGATCGTATGATTTTACCCGGGCAATGTTTCGTATAGCTACGCTGGCTACCGTACATCCGAATATAGCCGGCATGTATGAGATAGTTCCGATTAAACTTTTTTTGGCATTACCTTCAGGAGCTTCGATAATTCTTTTAGGATCGGCCAATTCCTCGCTGTACACCACATCAACTCCCTTGCGAATGCCCATGCGAATAAGGCGTTTACGCACATACTTCGCCAGATTACAATGCTTGGTTTCTGAAATATCGCTTACCTTTAATCCAATAGGATCGATCTTTCCTCCCGCACCCATGGAGCTT
>JBKCHQ010000132.1:0-12995 GCA_046302715.1 Bacteroidia bacterium
GAAAATATCAACATCCTTGGTTTCATTTTATTCTTTTACAAATTTTCGTATTTGTTTTGCCTTTTAATCCTGGATTTTGTTCAGTAATAATAGGGCTATTAGCCATAAATTGGATACTCGGTTTATTACGAAAGCAGTTTCTGCTTTCAACACATAATTTCCTTCCCTATTTAGGGCTTGTCTTATTCTATGCATGGCATGTAATCGCCTTATTTTGGTCTAAGGATATCCGCAGCGGCCAATTTGAAATTACCACTAAGCTATCTTTTATTTTAATTCCGCTTTTATTTTCTGCATTTCAATTAAAGAGCAATGAATTAACAAAAGTATACCAGAGTTTCGTTTGTGGGGCATCAATAGCTTGCATTTATTTATTTGGCAGAGCGCTATTTAATTACATTAAAATGAAGGCAGAAATTGCTAATGGAGCCTATTTACATGATTTTGGCAATAATTTATTTTTCAAAGATAGAATTTCACCTTTTGTTCATCCCAGTTATTTGGCCATGTATCTTACATTTGCTCTATGGCTGATTTACATGAATTGGAATACACAATTTTTGCCTCGTAAAGCCCGAAATTCCATAACGTTACTCATGCTTGTGTTTATTGTATTGCTCAACTCTAAGATGGGTATATTATCAATTGTCGGTATGGGTTTGTACAATTGTTACATATTATTTTTTGTAAAAAAAAATATATGGACTGCTGTATCAACATTTTCGATTTTTATTATGCTATCGTTTGGGATTTTGTTTTTAATTCCTCAGGTAAAAGATCGATTAAATACAGCATTTCAATCTGTATCAGGCCATCAGGAAAATACGCCTAAAATAGGCAGTACTTCGGAGCGGCTCATTCTCTGGAAAGGAGCTTATATTGCCATTAAAGATAATGTAATGCTCGGAAGCGGCACTGGTAGTGCTAATGAATATTTATACCAATACTGCCAACGTGTAGCCCCAGACTTTAAAAACGAACATAAATTAAACGCACACAATCAATTTTTACAGACCTTTTTATGCACAGGAATTATTGGCATCATTTTGCTTTTATGGATTATAATTATGCCTCTTCAAAAAGCCATAGGAAAGGGGGATTTAATTTATTTGGGTTTTTATTTTTTGACAATTGGTAATTTAATGGTCGAGTCTATGTTTGAAACTCAAGCCGGGATATTTTTCTTTACTATATTTAATGGAATCGGAATTATAAAAAAGTCCGATAAATGATGTTCAGCAAACATTGTAATTCAATTTTTTGATTCATTTAATGGCACTAATAATGATTTTGAGGTCGATGATTGATTAACTATTAATGGAATAAAATAATTAAAAAAACATATTAAATCTTATATAATGAATTTATAAAGTACTAATTTTCTCAGAAAAGCAATTTGGCATAATAAATGGAGAGGGAAGATTTTTCATGAGAATACATTTATATTCTGAAGATCACACAATATTCGTTTTTTCTCACGTTATTCTACTATCCGAAAAATTCAATAATTATGTGTAATCGTATTATAACCTTTACCTTTCTGTTCGTATCAACGGGGTTTATTTGGGCTCAATATGGAGGCATTCGAAAACTTTATGAGCTTGAGGATTTAAAACAAATATTACAGCAGGACACACTTGCCGCATTCGAATATAAATGTGCACAGGAATTTCACATACTTATAAATGAATACCGTAAATCTAAACGTATTAAACCTATTACATTTAGCGACAGTCTTTGGCTGGTGGCACGAAACCACTCTGTATATATGGCTGTAAATCGTGAATTTTCGCATAGCCAAAAGAAAGGAAAGGCGATGTTCAGCGGTGTATCGCCCTCAAAACGCATTGCATTTGTTTACGAAGAATATGTGAATTTATTGTATGGCGAAAATATAGCCATAATGTCGTATATTGAAGGTAGTGCTGAAGCAATAGCCATGGTAGCATTTAACTTATGGAAAAATTCAGAAGGTCATAACCGAAATATGCTGGATAAAAGGTATACGGCACATGGAACGGCTTTCATCTTGCGTAAAAATGAAGAAAAAAACTATGGAGATTTCTTGGTTACGGATTTATTGGCAGACGTAAAACCCATGCTTCAATCTGATAATATAAGCACAGGATCGCAGGTAATGGTTAGCGAAAACAACTATGCTCGTAATTCAGATAACACTAACGGCACCAATAGTGATAAATCGCCTAAATTCAGTGTAAGCTATATCAAAAAGGAATTGGGAAATGAATTTTATTACTTAAAAGTACGGGATTCACTACCCGATCAATGGAAGCGATCGGACCGTCTTTCGAAGAAATGTTTGGAGCGTAGCGATGAAATTTTGGCAAATCAGACAAAAAACAAATCTCTTAAAGCTACTGTTGATGTTGAAGGCATTGTAAGTTCAACTGATCAAACTTTGGTTAAACCGAGTTTAATTAATCGAATTTTCGGGAAAGACGATCATACGGCAATTACGGTGTTGTACGGATTTAAAGAAGATAGTTTTGATGCCACACAAATAGCTCGTGAAATTTACAAATCATGGCTTGAAAATTTGCCTCGTGAAGCGCAGCACTTGAATTATGGCTATCATATTGGTGTTAAGAAAAAAGGAGCATGCTATTGGGTATGCGCTGCCATTGAAGCCGGCGAATAATCGCATTATGAACACTAATAGCTTGAAATAAGCTAAGCCTTTTAAAAAATTTGAGAGGTAGACTGCTTGAAGAAAATTATTTCACCAAGGTTATTGTACCTGTTTTATTTACCACGTTACCATCCAATTGAAGAATGTATAAATTATAGGCATAAATACCCGAGCTGGCTTCAGTACCCTTGTAAAACCCATCCCAACATTTAGTGATATCGTCGGTTTCAAAAACCAATTCGCCCCAGCGATTGTACACCACAAATTTAAGCTGATCAACACAATTACTAAACAAACAAAGCAATTCGTTGGCAACAGGACCTTTACCATTAGGCGAGAAAATGGTTGGAATAAAGGGCTCGTTACAACGAATATCAACCTCAATACGAATGGTATCGGATGTAGCGCAACCCGCTGTATCGGTTCCGGTAACCACATAGGTAGCCGTGGCGAGCGGCATAGCAATTGGCGATTCGCAATTGGTACAATTAAGACCTGTTTCGGGCGACCAAAGATAAAATTCGGCACCATTGGCATCGAGTTGCACCGAATCCCCTACATAAATAGATGTGCTTGAAGCCGAAGCCGTAACATCGGGGAGCGGCAATACGGTAATGTTTACGGTAACCACACTGTCACATCCTTCCGAGGTTGGAAGCACAAAGTTATAGCTGGTGCTCTGTTCAAACACCTGCCCTACTTCATTGGTATACGGGCCGCATGAAGTAATTGAGTTTTGCCCCGTAGCATTTTGATTTACGGTAAGATTGAGGGTAATAACACTATCGCAGCCGGCAGCAGATCCGCCCGTTATTGTATATACCGGCACATTAGTAGAACTAGTATAGGTATTTCCGTCAATCCAGGTAAAGGTTTCGCATGCCGTCTGCACATCGGTAAATGGCACGAAGCTATTAACACTCAAATTGAGCGTAGCAATGGAATCGCAACCTGCAGTTGAAGTAAGTGTAACACTTTGCGAACCCGATTCGCTAAATGTTATTCCGTTCCAAGTATAAGGGAGCTGAACATCGCAAATGGCTATATCGGTATTGGATATTAATTGTTGAGCTACATCAAGAATAAGCGTAGCTACCGAATCGCACCCTGCCTCTGTAAACAAGTTGGCACTTTGTGTACCCGGTGCGGTAAAGGTAATTCCGTTCCATGTATATGGAATCTGGGCCTCGCAAACCGTAAGATTGGTGGTTGAAGTTAATTGGTTGCTCACCGTCAGATTAAGGGTGGCTAACGAATCGCATCCCGCAACACTTTGCAGAGTAGCACTTTGCACACCTGCAGCTGTGAAGGTAATTCCATTCCAGGTGTATGGCAATTGTCCGCTGCATATGCTCAGCGTAGTTGTTGATGAGGTGGGATTATTGATGGTTAAATCGAGTCTGATGATGGAATCACATTCTGCAGCATTCTGCAGCGTGTATGAATAAACTCCACTCTGGGTTAACTCTGCGCCAAGTGGATTAGTGTAGGATTCACAAGCGCTAATGGTGATATCAATGGTATCGGCGGGACACTCAGTGCAGGGAACTATTTCGTCGCCCGAATTAATAATATATTCCGTTCCGGCACTATTAGTTACACGAGATGGAAAAATGGTTGGTGGCGGCGCATTGGTTCCCATTGCATATTCTGTCCATGATTCGGGTACGGTGCATGATTCGGCAGGAAAGAAACCATTGAGGCATGAGCCAAAGAACCAAGTGTAGCCACAAGCCTCACATTGCGCCTGATTGGTTATTTGAATGGTTTGCTGCGGCGTAAAATATTCCCATGAATAGGGTCCGGTGCCTCCGTCAACGGAGTAGGTTCCGTCGGTTTCCTCACAAACGGACATGGCAGAACAGTTGTTGACGGTTATACTTACCGTTTCGCTACCACAAGCCAGCTGATACGTAACTTCAAACGTACCTTCGCCCACATTCGCAGGATTAAACAAACCGCTTGCACTCACACCTGTGCCTGTCCAGGTGCCGCCCGAGCCTACGGTCGTTAGTTGAAAAGGCGCATCATCGTTGCACAATTCGGGCACTTCGCAAATGGCAGCGTTACAGCATACTTCGGCTTGAGGCGCACAGGCACTTGCAGAAAATGACTGAACACTACCCGAACGCACACTGGCATTGGCATCTCCATTAGATCCGCAGGCTATAATATTTCCGGCATCAGAAACCGCTACGTCATAGACTTTAAAATTTGTCGGAAAATTTCCCTGCTGCACTAAATTCTGACTAAACGAGTAAACGCCATTGGTAGAGCCAACGTAAATAGTACCGCAGTCATCGATGTCGATACCGTTATTTCCCACCTCGCTAATAGTAATGTTGAAAATAGGGACTACTGTAACATTGAATTGACCTGAGGGGATGTTTACTGAATCTAACAATTCGCCAGTTATAAAATCACGTTTTTCAAGCCTGTCGCCTCGATTTATAAATAGAAAATCACCAAATGATTTCAGCGCCTGAATACCGGTATTGTTGGCTCTGAAGTTCTCGCATTTATAACCGAGTTTATATCCATTGGGTGTTTTATAATTGTTCTGTGATGCCCCGCCACAAGCAGATCCGGTTTGAGGAATGATCCCGAGCGTATCATGTGTTAGATAATAATAGCGACCGTTTTTACCCGCTGTAACCGATCTGACCTCATTTCCTCCATCCGATCCAAATAATGAAGGCGAGAATGACACCTGTTGCGAGCTACTCACTGCCCCTGTGGCAGCATTAACTCTGTAAACAAAGGGCACAGGTGTTAAAGCGCCACCCGTTCCGCCAATAAACAATTCGGTTTGATCGCAGTTGAAGCTAATGCTCCAAAACTCGGTAAGATTGATTCCTCCAACCGGATTGGCGTTGTTCCACACAACTGCACCAGCCGGACTAATTTTCTGGATGGCCTCTGCTGTGCCATTGGTAACATAAGTATTGCCGTTTAAATCGGTAGCCATGGTACCAAGCCAACCGTTTGAAGTATCGTAAGGTGTGCTGTAGGTCCATTGCAACACCCCGGCTGCATTGTATTTAATAAGCTGTAAAGGCATTACACCGCCAATGGCATATACATTTCCGGCAGCATCACGATCGCATTCCCATACACAATCCCAGTTGGTATTGAAAGTAGGGCTCTGAATCCAAGGATCAATAACTAGCGTTTTCGTTATTTGTGTATGCGCCACATTAAACGAAGTGGTGCGGTTAGAGTAGGAAAACTGAGAAGAAACAATATGTTCGGGAGCATCGGTATAGTAACACACCGGCGCATGCTCGGTAATGTCGCCCAAACGTGTCTTCGTAACGAGCCTTCCGTTTTCGCTTAGCTTTGCCTTTTTTGAACTTTTCAATTGCGCCTGTGCGGGATTTGCGCCGGGATGCACAATCAAACTGTACTTCAAGCCACCTTCGGGATAAAATTCGTACACAGCATCAATACCCGGATACAAATCCTTACATAACAATCGTTTGCCTGAGCGAATATTGCTCGTGTTGATTTGTTGGCCGTTTGCATCGGTGTACCAATAACTATGATAATAGGAGTTAGTCTCATCAAGCAGCAATGTAGCATTAGGGTTGGCGCCTATCCATTCGTAGGTAACTTCATCGCGAATCACTTTCGAATCGCGCTCCATTCGTTCTTTGCGCTCTTCCTCGGCATATTCGCCCGGCTTATCGAACTTATTCTTCCCACGTTCGCGCTGTTCCTCCTCACGTAGCTCGGCCATTTCGTTAAACTGAATTTCGCGCATTTTGATAGTGAAACCCTTAATACCCATGAGGAAATCCTCATTATTACCATCATAAACGTATTTTGGAACTTCGCCACCAGCGGTGCGCAAATGGTTAAATTGAGCCTTGTTTTCAATGAATCCTTTGACTTCGGAAGGCTTATGGCTCCAGTTTTGAGCCCATACAGAACCCGAAAACAATAAGAATGCAATAAAGAATAAGTGTTCGTAATTATTTTTCATCGTAACTTGCCTGAGTAGGTAAAGGCAAATATATGAGAGAAAATCAAAGTCTGATTAATTATTATCCACAATATCAGATACTGACACAAATATAAGCTTTGAGCAAAAATTAACGAATAGTATCCTCCCTCATTTGGATATTAGGCCATGATAAAAATGAATAAAAAACAAAGTCTTGGATTAGTCTTCCACTTGGTTAGGGAACTTTCCAAAAGGAGCAAAAATGGTTTCCGCTTCAGGAACAGCAAAGAGTTTTAAATACTGAAATTCAAATTATTCTAATGTTTAGCGCTTGAAAGCCCCATAAAACCTAACAATAATCCGATTTACCCTAGCAAGTTTGAGCCACTCGGACTTGCAATTTATTTCAAGTTACATGACGCATTAACCCTTTCGTTTTGGTGGGTTTTAAAGATATATCTAACATTTCATTTATTATCAAAAACAATTGAATATTAAACAATTAACAGTTCATTAATTATGGATCATATTTATATTTTGGAAAAATTAACTTATGTTGTTAAAATTTCGATTTGCAAATGGCGCATTGATTTTGTAGGAATCCTATCCCCCCCTGCCCAAAGCGAAGCTAATGCCTCCGCAACAGATATCCGTTAGTAAACGATTACAAACGTTTAAAACGACTAGCAAATTGAAAACTTTATATTAAGATTGTATGCATACCCAGTAGAATTTTAGTTACTGGTAATCTTAATTTAATACCGGGCGCACCGTATATCCTTTGCTTTTAAGCAAATTAATAACACCGCGTTCACCGGGCAGATGTGCTGCTCCCACCGCGATAAAGCAACTCTCTTTGGCCATAAACGCTTCCAATTTCGGAATCCAATTTTCGTTGCGCTTAACCAAAAAGTTCTCGTTAAAGCTGCCCATATCATCCGTTTCTTCTTCAATAAGCTGCTGAACTGAATTTAAATCCTCATTTAAATACTTTTCGAGCAAACGATTAAATTCGGTCATTTCACTACCTAACGAACCAACCAGCATTTGCGCCTGATCTTTAAGCGCAATCGTTTCTACCACTGCCATTTGCTGCTGCATGGTTTCGAGGCCCGATTCAGTCATTTTTGCTTTCGATGCCTGCGATGAAAAATACTTTTCATATCCTTCGGTTTTTCCTAATTGTTCTACCAGGAGCAGCGAAGAAAAAAAGAAAGGCTTTAACCTACTATATTTTTTAAATTTCTTCTTTTTCATTTTTAATTGGTTGATGCAATATGTTTGCAGCTTCTGATATTCGGCATCACCCAGCAGCCCTTGCAGTGTGGTTCCTTTTGGAAGTGTCATGCTTTGAGCCATATCAATCATTTCACGCGTTGATAAATTAAGATCCACCTCCTGAATAAGGTGAGTTGATGCATTAAAAGCTTGTTCAACATGAGGCTTTACCACAAATTTTTCCTTGGGAACAATATGTATAGTGCCATATAGATAGCTTTTATGATTCAAATTATTACCGCTAATTTCCCATAATAATTGGGCGTTAATGTTATGAATGTTTATAACAATACCCAGGAATAAATACAAATATTTTGAAAAGTTAGATCTCATAGTTATTAGATTGAATTGGTCGGTCAAAATTAAGGGTGTTCGTAGTTACAATTTTAAATTAATTATTGCTCTGCCACCTTACGTGCAATTAGAACCTGAAGATAACGTGGAAAAAAGCCGCCCGACCGTGCCAGAAAGGAATTAATCCAACCGTGAATGGCCAGTGTTTTTTTCTGATGCATCGCCTTATAAGCAAATTGGGCCACCTCATAAGAACTGGGAATGCCCCTGCGCTTAAACAAACCGCTGTTTTCCATTTTTGCCGCTTCTTTAAAGCCGCTTTCGGTCACGCCAGGGCACAATGCCGTAATACTTACCCCCGTACCCCTAACCTCGTTTGCCAAGGCCTCCGAAAAATGCAACACATACGATTTACTGGCCGCATAAGCGGCCATGAGTGGCACCGGCTGAAAAGCAGCCGTGGAGGCTATATTCATGATATAGCCCTTGCCCCGCCCCAACATTTTAGGCAGAATGGCATGGGTGAGCGCTGTTAAACTTATAATGTTTAGCCTGAGCATTTCTTCAGTTTGCACGGCATCGGTATCCGCCAGTAATCCAAAGGTGCCAAAACCGGCGTTGTTGACTAGAAAATCAACCTCCATATTTTCGGCTTCAAGACGATGCATGATTGAATGTATCGCATCCTGCTGCGCCAAATCCATCGTCCAAACCACAATCTCGCCCTTGCCCGCTTGTGCACATTCTGCTTTTAATTTTTCAAGAAGCTCGGTGCGCCTTGCTATAGCAATGACCCGATGGCCCTTAGATGCATGTATCTTGGCAAGTTCATATCCAATGACGCTCGATGCACCAGTAATTAATGCTGTT
The DNA here is from genome assembly GCA_046302715.1 of Bacteroidia bacterium. Classification (GTDB taxonomy): domain Bacteria; phylum Bacteroidota; class Bacteroidia; order M30B66; family M30B66; genus CAMCXT01. The sequence goes on from JBKCHQ010000132.1 coordinate 9,039, forward strand.
TCCATTCTTTGAAATTTAAATCATGATCATTTTTTCCACAAAGGCACCCCTGCCAATTTCTTTATCGATAATATGCATTTCCAAAATCCAGAAACGCTCTCGGCCCGCTAAATCGGGTTCGCACAATAAACTGCTATTTTCGGGATGCAGGTAATTTCTCTTTTCTTCGCCACTCAAGCGCTCATGCGGAAAATTCCCAATTAAGTGGCCGCAATGTTCGTTGCCATAGCGCCAGCCGTTTTGCTCAACCAATGTTTTGATATAAGCATACGTTTCGGCACCGGTTAATTCATGAAAGTGCTGCTTTATGTATTGGCTTCCAAGCTCCCACAGACGCTCTACGTCCACTGCCAGTTTGTGTAATTTAGCATCTTTACCCAGCACGTAGGTTTTGCCGTAATCGGCTTCCCATTCCTCGTACACCGGACCAAAATCGAGAAACAGAATATCGTTTTCGGTTAAGGTGCAATCGGGCGGATTTTCGGCATAGGGCAATAGCGTATTGGCTCCGGCCCTAACAATGCGCTTGTGCCAAAATTTACGAATGCCCTGCAAATCATCGGCAAGATTGAAAATCGCCGTATTGAGTTCGGATTCGGTAATGCCGCTTTTTATCAAGCCACGATTTACGATGGCATCAAACAACTCAGCAGCTTTTTGTTCGGCCTCCTGTAATGAAATTAAAGATGGTTTTCGCATTTCCTTAACGTATTAATCGATACACCGGGTATTGCAAATACCGCTTATCGGCATAATCGCTGCGCATGTACCACCAACGCAATCGAGCCTCTTTATCGGCATTGAAAGCTTTATCAGCGGCACATTTTGCCTCAAATTCCTTTTTAAGGTCGGGGCGCTCCTCCATCATTTTATCGGCAATAGGTGCCATGGCATACAATTCAAAATACTCGGTGAGTTCCGCAACATCAGGAAAAAAGCCCCACTGAAAAAACGACTCCGGCGATGCGGGCTCCAGCATGAAACAAATCAATTGTCGCAAAGGTTGAGCTGTTGAAACGATTAATGTTCCTTTAGGAATAATGCGTTTCCCACTTTGCTTTTCTATGTTTTTTGCTTGCAGGCGCATGTGGCCCTGAAAGGGCATCTTACCCAAGTAACTCACCTCATCAAACGAATAGGATTCGGCATTAACGGTAGAATCATTACGAACGCTGGTAAATTGGATTCCATGCGATTTCATCCGTTCCACTACTTCCTTTCGGTTGGCAGGTATGGCATAGGCCAATGGTATGTTTACCGCCTGCGCAGGTTTTTTATTTTTCCAAACCGGTATGGTACAGGTGTAAGGTTCTGCATTCCATGTAGTTACATCGCCGCCGGCTGCCGTACTTTTACGACTCAGCGCCTTTACTCCTAAAAATGAAACCGAATCGGTGGGTTCGGGCTCGGCCCAGGTGAGTACACATGGTTCGGTAGCAGCCGTTGCATCGGCTTTAATAGCCGCTCTAAGCGTTTGTTTTTCCGTAACTAGCATACGCAACACCGCCTCCAAAAAAACACGTGTTCCTAAAACCCTTTGCTTAAAGGGCTTTAAGGAATGATTCTCAACCAAAATTCCCGGCGTGTGACGCACATCAGCGTAGGCGTTTGAAAAACGAGGCGACATATACGTTTGCATATTGCCTGCTTCAGGTCGGGCCTCATCCCTTAAAAACACCAGGTTGCCCGGTATTTGTCGCATTTTTTGTAATGCCTGATCGACCGCCGGACGAAGTTTATGTTGCAACCAGCCTGATATTTGAGGCGAATACACGCTGTTTTCGACAAATCCATACGTAATGTCATATTGATAATCGGCCCCATCCGTAACATGGATGTCGAGGTACACATCGGGGTTTAACTTATCGATAAGTGCAACCATGCCCCGAATTTCGGGACTATCGGTTTTAACGTAATCGCGATTGAGGTTCAGGTTTAAAGAATTCGAACGCCACCCTTGCAGCTTCGGTCCCCGCTGATTGATTCGATGCGTCTCTGACTGATCTAAAAAACCTTCAACATTTAGCACCGGCACAAAGGCGATGGTAACATCCGGCGCCAAGTCTTTCAATTGGCCAAAAGCCAGATCGCGAAACAACATCATTCCCGCATCCATACCATCAATTTCGCCGGCATGTATGCCGCCCTGCGCCAACATCAGCGGCTTTTCGGGATTTATGGGCCACTCCTTACTAAAGTAATACACCGGTACATATACACCCGACGCCGTCATGCACAGCATTTCTTCATGCACAGGCGCGCCCGATCGAATCATTTGTCTGAAAAATAAGAGCATTTCGTCGTAAGTGGCGCTTTGCAATCCATCCGATTTCTCAAACGGACAAGCCCATGCGTCATTACTTGCACGTTGCAGTTTCTGGCTTTTTCCTTTCCAGGCCGGAACTGGTGGCAAATAGTTTTGCGACCAGGCAGTGCTGCTTAAAAGAAAAACAAATAAGACGGATTTTTTTTTGACCCACTTCATGCCTCAAAGAAAGAAAATAATTCTGCAGCGATACAGAAAATTCGCCAAATTCACGCCCGATTTTTCTCCCACACCATGAAACGATTTATACCCATCTCAATTCTGTTCTTTTATTGTCTCAACGCCATTGCCGATGAAGGCATGTGGCTTCCTTTGTTGTTAAAACAACTAAACGAAAAAGACATGAAAAAAATGGGAATGAAAATATCAGCGGAAGATATTTACTCGGTAAACAATTCAAGTCTTAAAGACGCTGTGGTGTTGTTTGGCCGCGGATGCACCGGCGAAATCATTAGCAAGGAAGGACTTTTGCTTACCAACCATCACTGCGGTTTTGGCCAAATACAGGAACATTCATCGCTGGAGCACGATTATTTGAAAGATGGCTTCTGGGCCATGAACCGTGCAGATGAATTGCCCAACCAGGGCTTGACGGTAACCTTTATCATTCGGATGGAGGATGTTACGTCAAAAATTTTACCGGGCTTAGAGCAAGCTAAAGATGAGAGTGAACGGCAAAAAATGGTGGATGAGCGATCGGCGCAACTGATTCGAGAAGCTGTTGGAACCACGCATTATCAAGCCAATGTAAAGCCCATGTATAACGGTAACGAATATTACCTTTTTGTTACCGAAACCTTTCGCGACATCCGTTTGGTGGGAGCACCGCCTCAAACCATGGGCAACTTCGGAAAAGATACCGATAACTGGGTATGGCCGCGTCACACCGCCGACTTTAGTTTATTCCGTATATATGCCGGAAAAGATAACAAACCGGCCGATTATTCGCCCGATAATGTACCCTTTGTTCCCCGCAAACACATGGAAATTAGCTTGAGTGGAATTAAAGAAAATGATTTTACAATGGTGTATGGTTTTCCGGGGCGCACCAACGAATATTTAAGTTCGTATGCGATAGATCAGCTGGTAAATCAAAACAACCCGCTTAAAGTAGAATTGCGTGGTAAGCGGCTCGAAATCATGGATAAATACATGAGTGCCGACCGTAAAGTATTTATTCAATATGCCGATAAATATTCGGGGGTATCAAACTATCACAAGAAATGGGCGGGCGAAGCATTTGGTCTCAAAAAAGCTAAAGCCACCGACCGTAAAAAAGTACTTGAGGAGAAATTTACGAGCAGAGTCGAAGCCAATGCACAGTTTGCATCTTACCGTAACATCCTTAAAGATTTTAATAAAATTTACACGGAATTGGCCATGGTGCAATACGAATATGACCTGTATGCCGAAGGCTTGTTTAGCATTGAACTTTTGAACTTTGCCAATGGATTTAAAGAATTAATTCAGAGCGGCATCGATCTGAATACCGATAAAGGAAAAGAGCTGCTTAATGCACAATTGCAGAGAAGTGCCGAGTTTTTCAAAGATTATTACGCTGCAATTGATCGAGAAACTGCTGGGGAGATGCTTGCTTATTATTATTCCCATTCGAGAGCGCCCTATGCGCC
>JBKCHQ010000133.1:0-32768 GCA_046302715.1 Bacteroidia bacterium
TGCCATTGTTCAGAAGCACCACAATTGATTTGGCACCATGCTGCGTAGCCGTGGCCAATTCCTGCCCATTCAGCAGAAAATCACCATCGCCTGCAATGGTAAACGCCACCCGCCCCGTGAGCACTGAAGCGGCAACGCCTGCAGGTACACCTTGAACCGAATCGGTAATCTGAGCGGCTGTGGCATCCACTGCGCTCATCACCAACACGCAAGAAAGCTGGCTTAAGGTAGCAGCTCCGCTCAGGTTAAGGTTCAATGCGAGATCAGAAGCACTGTTTATCCGAATGCGGATAAATTTCACTTGCGACAAAGCCGCATCATTAAAATTAAGCGCAGCAAGTTCGGATGCGTTTACATCCAACACCTGAGCAGCTCCATTGCCTACCACCGAAATGCCGGTAGCCGATGCAATAGCCGTTGTTTGCTCATCGTAGGCCAGTGAATGCAACTGCTCGCGCGCAGCGCTACTTAGACTTTGTAGATGCGCATCAAAAGCGCTTGCTTGTTGTGCTTTCAGCACATTGCTGAAGCAGGTTGTCAGAACTATCAGCATTGCGCCGATCAACTTTCTGTTTAACGGATTTAGCCGTTTTTTTTGTGTTTGCATAGATATTTGGTTAGGATTAAAATTTCAAAAGGGTAACGAAAAGGGCATAGTTCATCCAGCAAGCGATAAAAATTCCTCTGAACAGACCAAGCAATATTGGTGTGAACAAGTTTAAATTTCAGCGCACTGAGATGCTAAGCAATAATTTAACGGAGTGTCGGGTTTAAGGAATTTAAAAACCGTAAACGAAGATGCCGAAGAGCATCGAGCGAATAAATAGTTTGAATAAATTTCATATTAGGTTAGATTAGGTTAGGAAATAATACACTGCAAATGTAAGAAAAGTTTCGTTTTTGCATGATAATTTAATCTACAAAAGTATATTTAGATTGTATTATATTGATATTCATTTTGTTAAATTTCAAAAAAACACATAAATTAGTTATCGATAGAGTGTGTTTAGACGTTAGTTTTTAGTCGTAGAGCATGTACTTTTATGACATTAATTGCCATTTAATTATCAACTTCCTGCATTATCGACCTATCAATTTGTTGGCCTGATTCGAAGCACAACGATGTGCAATCTATCTCTATCTTTGACTCATGATTTACAAATTGAAGCATTACGTGCATTTAATTATATTGCTGGTATTGGGTTTCAACTGCAAACCAAGGAAGGAGGCAAACATCCGCCCTCAAATCATCTGTACCACCGGTATGATTGCCGATGCCGTGCAAAACATTTGTGGTAATTGGGCCGACGTAACTTCATTGATGGGCGCCGGCGTAGATCCGCATCTCTATAAAGCCTCGCAGGGCGATACCGAAAAACTCTCGAATGCCGACCTCATCGTTTATAACGGTTTGCACCTCGAGGGCAAAATGGAAGCGGTACTTAAAAAGCTGGCAGCACGCAAAAAGGTTATTCCGCTGGGCGAATACTTCTCCCCCGATGCACTTTTGCCAACTGGCGATGCTGCTCCATCGTTCGAACAAGCCGGCTCTATCGATCCGCACATCTGGATGGACCTTCAACTTTGGAAAGCGGCACTCGATAAACTGCACTCCGATTTAATGCTACAATTTCCCGAACATAAAACGGAAATTGCAACGAATTTCAAGAAATATGCTCAAAGTATTGATAGCACACACAACGAAATGATCGAACTCATCAAGGCAATTCCACCCAATCAGCGTTTGATGATAACATCGCATGATGCATTTCGTTATTTTGGTCGGGCCTACACCATCGAAGTAAAAGGCTTGCAAGGCATTTCGACCGTTTCGGAACTTGGTTTACAAGACATTACTCAAATGGTAAATTTACTGAGTAGCCGAAAAATCAAGGCGGTTTTTGTAGAGTCATCAGTTTCCGACAAAGCCATTGCCTCTGTCATCGAAGGTTGTGCAGCGAAAGGCCATCCTTTAAAAAAAGGCGGAACGCTTTTTTCTGACGCCCCCGGAAATGCGGGTACTCCCGAAGCCACGTATTGCGGCATGATGCTACATAACGCACGCACCATTTCAGCTGCCTTAAATCCACAACCATGATTGTAAACGCTCAGAACCCATCGGTCGAAGTGCACAACCTCACCGTAATTTACAACAAGAAACCGGTATTGTGGAACATTGACTTTGCCCTGCCCCAAGGCGAAATGATTGGCATTATGGGGCCAAATGGTGCGGGTAAATCAACGCTCGTTAAGGCTATTCTCGGACTGGTTTCGCTCAACTCGGGCCATGCGCAGATTTTAGGCAATGAGCTCAATGCTGTTCGCAAAAAAGTGAGTTATATTCCGCAACGTCAAACCATCGACTGGGACTTTCCGGCAACGGTAAAAGACATTGCCCTGATGGGCCGCTTTCCGGAACGAGGCCTTTTTGGCCTAATTCGTAAAAAAGACCGCGAAATTGCCGATTGGGCGCTCGAGCAAGTGGGCATGGCCGAATACCGAAACCGCCAAATCTCGCAACTCTCCGGAGGACAGCAACAACGTGTTTTTCTGGCGCGGGCCTTGGCACAAGAAGCCGAAGTGTATCTGCTTGATGAACCCTTTGTAGGCATCGATGCCTCGACCGAAGCATCAATCGTAAACCTCTTGCGCAGCATTAAAGAGCAAGGCAAAACCATTGTGGTGGTGCATCACGATTTACATACGGCACGCGATTATTTTGGTTGGTTGGTGTTACTCAATGCATCACTTATAGCATGTGGTCCAACTGCGCAGGTGTTTACCGACGAATTATTACGCAACACCTACAGCGGTAAACTCACCGTATTGTCGCAAGTGGGTGATGCCCTGCGTGAGCATAACTTCCCGGTGCGCGAAAAATGATAATCGATGTAGTGAGCGATTTTTTCCTACTACGGGAGCCCAACCTCAAATTAGTGGTTACAGGGACAATATTGCTCTGTGCTATTGCGGGGTTTGTAGGAAGCTTCACCTTTTTACGCAAACGTTCGCTCAGTGGAGATGTTGTAGCCCACAGCGTTTTGCCGGGCATTTGCCTTGCATTTATTCTTTCGGGCGAAAAAAATAATTTAGTGCTGATGCTGGGCGCATTGATAACTGGCCTGCTTTCGCTAGGCATGATGGAGTGGATAAGTCGCCGCAACATTGCACGTCCCGACACAGCCCTTTCGCTCATGCTTTCTGGATTTTTCGGCTTGGGCATCGTGCTGCTCACATTCATTCAGCACAACGGCAATGCGGCGCAGGCGGGCCTCGATCGCTTTATCTTTGGCAAGGCGGCGGCCATTTCGACCGCTGATGTTTCGCTCATTCAATTCACAACTTTAGGAATTTTAGCGGTGATAATCGTATTTAAACGTGGGCTATATGCCATTTCGTTCGATGAAGAGTTTGCCCGCTCGAGTGGTTTTCCGATACTGGTTTTGCGAGCTGTATTATCGGTTTGCACTGTATGGGTAGTAACGATTGGTATTCAAGCCGTTGGTGCTGTACTGATGGCGGCGCTGCTTATCACACCGGCCCTGGCAGCGCGTTTTTGGACACAGAGCCTGAATGCAATGCTTGTCTTGTCGGCTATTTTCGGAGCGCTTGCGGGGTATGCCGGTTCATTTGTATCATTCAGCGCTCCTCAAATGCCTACAGGCCCCTGGATTGTAGTTACTGCCACGGGCATTGCCGGCATTTCGATGCTTCTGGCACCGCGTCGGGGCATTGCTGCTCGCTGGTACATTCACCGCCGCAACCGTATAAAAATACGCAATGAAAATATCCTCAAACTCTTCTACCAGATTGGCGAAAAATCGGGGAATATGCAAGGGCGCATTTTGAAGGAAGATTTATTAAATAATCGTGCATTTAAAGCCGAACAACTCGAAAGTGGCTTGAAAAAACTTGTTCAACAAGGCAAGCTGAGCCACGAACTTGAATCGTACAACTTGAGCGATCGCGGACTGGCCGAAGCGCAACGCATTGTTCGTCTGCATCGTTTGTGGGAGTTGTATTTGCAGAAATATTTGCACCTCGCACCCGACCATGTGCACGACGACGCCGAAGCCATTGAACACGTAATTACGCCTGAGATTGAAGCCCAACTTGAACAGTTGTTGGGCAATCCTTCCATCGATCCGCACAATACCGTAATTCCACCTCGCCGATGAGCCTCAACGATGTATATATTCTTCTTACAGCTTGTTTGGTAACGGTTGCCTGCGCCATTCCGGGTTGCTTTTTGGTGTTGCGTAAAATGACCATGTTTGGCGATGCCATTTCGCATGCTGTGTTGCCCGGTATTGTAGCGGCCTACATGCTAAGCGGCAATATGGGCGGTTGGCCCATGATTTTGGGAGCCACGCTTATCGGACTTGCATTAACCTGGGTTATTGAATTCATTCATAAGCGCATGCGTGTGAGCGCCGACGCGAGCATTGGCATTAGCTACACCTTTTTATTCGCTTTAGGGTTGATCCTGGTAAGCGCCTTTACCCGACAAACCGATCTTGATCAGGACTGTGTATTGTACGGTGAAATTGCCTTGGTACCGTTCGATTTAGGCTGGCTCGAAATTCCACGACAGATTTGGATTGCCGGCATTTTGGATCTGCTTCTCATCGCTATAATCGTTATCGGTTATCGCGGTTTTTGGATCAGCACATTTGATCCATCGTACGCCACGGTAGCCGGATTATCGGCAGTATTCTGGCATTACTTACTTATGGCCATGGTATCGCTCTCGACAGTTACGGCTTTTGAATCGGTGGGCGCCATCATGGTGGTATCGCTCTTATCGGGCCCGGCGGCAACAGCGGCACTTTTTTCGAAATCGCTCACGCGAATGATCTATCTGGCTGTTCTTTTTGGAATTGCCTCCTGCATCATTGCCTATGCCATTGCTGTATATCTCGATGCTTCCATTGCAGGATGCATTGCGGTTACAAATGCATTGGTATTTGCCTTAGCCGCTGTGTTGAGACGTTTTTTCAGCACTACAGTTTAGAAACCAACTCCTCGCTCATGGGTTTTACACCCGAGTTGAAGAAATGGATGAGTTTTCCCTGCTCGTCAATCAGATACTTGCAGAAATTCCAGTTGGGGGCTTCTTCGTTCCAACCGTTTGCATCCTTTGAGGTAAGCCAGGCATAAAGCGGAGATTTAGCATCACCTTTCACTTTTACTTTTTCCATCATCTGAAAAGTAACGCCATAATTTTTAGAGCAAAAAGAAGCAATTTCTCCAGCTGAGCCGGGTTCCTGTCCACCAAAATCGTTGCAGGGAAAGCCTAGAATCACCAGTTTATCGCCATGTTTGGCATGTAATTCTTGTAAACCAGCATATTGCGGGGTATATCCGCATTCAGAAGCGGTATTCACAATCAATACTTTTTTACCTTTAAAAGAGGAGAAATCGATGGTTTTACCATCTATTGCAGTAAGTTTGAAGTCGTAAAAAGATGAGTTTGTCATAACAATTTCGTTGGGTGCAGAAACCACACGTGTACATTGGTTAAACAGGCAAATCAATGCTGCCGATAGAAGAATTGTTTTCATAATGTTAAGAACAACAAACTGCCATTTTAGTTCGCTTTCGAATTCAAATTATTCCGCTTCGAGCTTGTTCAGTTGCTTATGGGAGCCATCGCAATTGGGCATGCGTCGCGATAGGCCACACGTACAATCGTTCATACCGTAGCCATCCAAAATTCGCTGTCTGAATTTGGCAACGCGATCGAAACGGGTTTGCTCATTTTTAGCAGCGGCAACAAACATGGCATACCCACGCTGTCTACCCGGCGTTAAGACTTCAAATGCCAATTTATACGGTTCGTCTGCATCAAAAACTGTTTTAAACGCATTAGGAATTTCCCAAACATGGTTTTGTTCGGGAGCTAGTTTTACACCCGAACGTTCAATCTCGATGGCTTCGAAAATATAGGCCTTCAAAAAAGGTTCAACGCGGGTGAAATCATCCCATGTGCGAAACCGAATAATTCTTCCCGCCTGACTGTTCTCGCCGGCCTTTGTTAAAATTTTGGCTTCATCCTGAAGCATTGCGCCCTTGAAGAAACTTAAAATGCAGTTGTCTTTAAATCGTCCCAGAATACAAATGTTTTTTCCTTTGTGGGTGTAGCAGGGCGATTGCCATTTGCTGACCTCTGTTAATCCACATTCGTTCACAATTGCGCGTAAGCGGGCTAATATTTCGGAGAAAGGCAATTCCGAATTGAAATAGGATTCTAGATCACGATTTGTCATAAATGGTAAACAGGTCGTTTTAGAAATTCATGTAAAAACACCGGTACAAATTTAGAAGCAGTGATTTATGTTGTTAAGAAAATTGAACTGCTATTTTATAGGTAATTTCGCCTCAATCTCCGATCGCAAGGCATCCATCCTGCTAAAAGCGAAACATTTATTACCCAAATCTTTGAGCGATGCACCAAAATGATAAAGCTGCGTATCAATGATGAGAAAGCGGTCGTGGCAGCTGCAATTTTCTACAAATGAAATTTGCGGATATTGTTTATTATGTTTTTCGAGGTCTTTAAGCAGCGTCGATTTAGGACGGGAATAAATGGTACACAGCACATTTTCTTTACGTTTACTAAGCAGGAGTAATGTCGTTTCATCGATGTAATTATCTACTAAAATCAATGTTACCTTTGCTTTTTTAACGAGCTGGCTAACAAAAACATGCGCATCGAATAATTGGCCCTCAAAGAAAATACCCTGCCGTGGGATGGCATCCTTCTCCAAGGCCTGCAATATGCCTTCCAGTTTTGAATCGGTCTGAGCCTGTTTCATTTCCACATGTTCGAGCCGTTGAATAACACCATGCAAATTACGAAATGTGCGGCGCATCGAAACAAAAGATTGCATAATCTGTATGCTTATCTGAACAGCAATATCACTGCGTAAAACAGCCGATAGCATAGCCACTCCCTGCTCAGTAAATGCATACGGGAGCGTGGAGCTGTGTTTCAAAACGAGCAACCGGTCACATTTTGTGACCAGTTCATCTAATTCATTTTGAAGCAATTGAAATCGAAAGTAGGTAGGAAACCGTTCGATATTACGTTTTACCGCCTGGTTAAGCACCTTTGTTTCGACCTGATACAATTCGGCCAGATCCCGATCAATCATCACATGCGTTTCGCGCAGGTTGAATATCCTGTTTTCGATGGAAATGTCATTTATGGGCATGTAGAAAAAAACCTATTTGGTAAATCTATCCTCTATCAGCGACATTTTTCGTATTTTGTTGAAAAATCGAGGCGTTTCAACAATAAGTATAAAACTATTAATCTATGATAGGTTCGTGCAATAACAAGCTTTAATTAATTCTTAATTCAAAACACAGTGTAGAAGCCAATCGAGTTATTTATATACTTTTGCCTTGCAAACCATTTTATGAATATGAAACGATTACTTTCTTCGGCAGCATTGATGTTAGTGCTCAGCCCAGTTTTTTCGCAGTGTAACGAGCTTTTTATTTCCGAATACGTTGAGGGCGACTTCTTTAACAAAGCGCTCGAATTATACAACCCCACCGCCAATCCTATCGACTTAGCGCAATATCGCTTAATTCGCTGGGATAATGGATCAACCGATGCCGATCAGCCCGGGGGCGATGGCATTCTTAATTTGAGCGGTACTATCAACCCATATTCAACCTTTGTAGTGGTGGTAAACACCACACTGCAGGGGCAAGAAACTCCACCCGATCCCGCTTTGGCGGCTAAGGCAGATGCCATGTATGGCACTTCCTGTGTTCCGGGTACTGGGATTATCCGCACACTCTGTTTTAATGGGGATGATGCTATTAGTCTTCAAAAAGCTACAGGCAACACCTATTTTAATGTGGATATTTTTGGTTCCATTGGCGAACGTCCCAGTAATTCGCAAGGAACGTTTAGTCCCACAGCAGGCTGGACCGATATTGCACCTTACTCTTCAATGCCTGCAGGGTATGATGGCTCAGTACCCTACTTTTTCCGCTATTGGACCCTCGATCAAACACTAAAGCGTAAGTCATCTGTTGAGACCGGAATTAAAATAAATCCCGATCCAGAGACCTTTAATCCTGCCACAGAATGGGATTCCTTACCCCTTAACACCTTTGATTCATTAGGTTTTCATAATTGTAATTGCCAGTTATTGGGCGTTCAAACTTTAAAAGACGGCCGTGTAATTAAACTCCTCCCTAACCCTGCCAACGAAGCAACCCTCATCACCGCCGAAGAGCCTATTTACGGCTACACCGTGTTGAGTGCTGACGGACGCTCTATTGAGAATGCAAATTTTTCGACACCTAGTCTGAACTTTGAACTCAACACAAGCACTTTCAGAACAGGCTCCTATCTGATTCAACTGCGCTTTAAAAACGCTGTAGCGTCAACGCGTAAATTATCTGTTGTTCACTAATTCGCAATGCCATGAGCATTCGTTTTAACGCCTGTATAGCGTTCGTTTTTTGCTGCCTTATTTTTTCTGCCTCAAATGCACAACCTTTTTTCATAAAAGGCAAAGTTACTGATGCCACTACGGGCGAACCGCTTATTGGAGCCAATGTGATTTATGCATCGGGTAAAGGCACAACCGCCGATCTGGACGGTAATTATTCCATTAAAATTGAGCAGAATGGTGCGTACACTGTAACCTGTTCCTTCGTTGGATATTTGCCTGAAGAGAAAAAAATTACAGTAAATGGGCGCAACCTTGAGCTCAATTTTAATCTTAAGATTAAAGAAATGCGCGAGGTTGAGATTGTTTCAGATATTGCTATTGCACGCGAAACGCCAGTGGCATTCAGCAACATCAACCCTATTAAAATACAGGAACAACTCGGATCGCAAGATTTACCGATGATCCTTAACAGCACTCCAGGTGTTTATGCTACACAACAAGGCGGTGGCGACGGAGATGCGCGGGTATCGATTCGTGGATTTAACCAGCAAAATGTGTTGGTGATGATTGACGGTATCCCCATGAACGATATGGCCAACGGACGTGTTTTTTGGTCCAACTGGTTTGGATTGGACAATTTAACCACCGGCGTTCAGGTGCAGCGTGGTCTTGGCGCATCAAAACTGGCCATTCCCTCCATTGGTGGTTCGATGAATATTTTAACTTCAGGCATCGATACTAAGAAATTTATAACCCTTAAACAGGAAGTAGGCAACAACCTCAATCTTCGCACCGGCATTACCTTTTCAACAGGCAAATTAAATAATGGCTGGGCGGTGAGCGGCGCATTTTCGTACCGCAGAAACGATGGCTGGGTAGATCAATTGTATTCGCGCATGTTTTTCTATTATTTCAAGGCTGAAAAAAGACTGGGTAAACACTTGCTTTCAATCTCAGGGTTTGGAGCGCCTCAGACATCGGCTCAACGCGATTTTAGGGTGGCCATTCCACTAGGGAATTACAGCAACGACCAAGCCTATGCATTGGGTATAGATACAGCCTTAACCAACAATTACGGCCGTAGATACAACCCCAGTTGGAATTATTTACGGCGTACTCGAAATGATTCATTAGCAGGAGAAGAAATTTTTAATACCAGCCTCAATCAATATCACAAACCGGTGGTTTCTGTTAAAGATTTAATCCAGGTTAACGAAAAGTTTTACATCTCTGCCATTGCGTATGCCTCATATGGAATGGGCGGCGGAACCCGCATGTACGATGCCCCCAACCTCGATTCAACGGGCAGGCAAAATATTCAAGGGATATACAATACTAACGCTTTTGGAGCCTTCAACAATTACAACGGGTATATCTCCAACGGCGATACCCTGTTTAAAAATTCTCGTAAATCAACAAACTTCCTCGAAAAAGCTTATAATTCGCATCAATGGTACGGAAGCTTAATCACATTTACCTATAAACCTCAGCCCAATCTTGAGCTCTCGGGCGGTATTGACGGTCGCACCTACTCAGGTCAAACCTATTCGCTCATTACCGACCTCATGGGCGGCGATTTAGTAACGCCAACCAGCAACGTGGCATTCAGCAATAATGTAAATAACAAATATCCACTCTTTGAAGGCGATACCGTAAGGCAAAACAATGCTCGAAAAGTGCGATGGGCAGGAGCTTTTGCCATGGCCGAATACCGCGGCCCAAACTGGAGTGCGTTTGTGAACGTTTCGAGCGCCACATCGTTTTACAAACAGTATAATTACTTCTTCAAGCGTCAACTGGTTTTGGAAGATACGACCTACGAAATTGGTTTTGGCGATACCATTACCACTGCTGCAGGTGATGTGTATCACTTGGGATCGCCCGGATTAAGAACCAACCAAACCGATTGGGTGCGCTTTACAGGTTTCACCGCCAAGGGTGGAATGAATTACAATCTCACAGAGAAAATGAATGTGTTTTTTAATCTCGGTTATTTAGAGCGTGTACCCTTGGTTTCGAATGTTTTTACAACAGGAAACATCCTTCGTACAAACATCAAAAATGAATTAATTAAATCTGTGGAATTGGGGTATTCGTATCGTTCTAAAACCTTCAGCACCAATATTAACGGATATTACACGCTCTGGCAAAACCGACCTGTGTCGGCAACTTTAATTGATGCAAACGGCGAAAATGTTAGCACCAATGTTACCGGATTGGGAGCACTCCATAAAGGTATTGAGGTGGATTTTATTTATAAAGTTATGCCTCAAATTGCTTTAGAAGGAATGGTATCGCTGGGCGATTGGCAATGGAATAAAATTGCAAGTGCCTATTTGCTGGATCAGGCGGGCAATGTTTCGGACTCGGTTATTTTTGATGCCAGGGGCATTCGTGTGGGCGATGCCGCGCAAAGCACCTTTGCCGGCAGCCTGCGCATTGAACCGGCGAAAGGAGCCTACATTAAACCGCAATACACCTATTTTTCAAGAAATTACGCCAACTTTAACCCCTCAAGCTATGCACTCACTGCGGCAAACGGAAGTCCTAATCCGATTATTGGCCGTCAGGCCTGGCGTATGCCCGATTACGGTATGCTTGACATAAGTGCCGGCTATGGATTTTGGGTAAAAAAGATAAAAATCGATTTACGTCTTACCGTATTAAACGTTACCGACCGTTTTGCTATAACCGACGCACAGGATTCGAATTTTACCACTGCCGGAAGCCTCCAAAATGCTCAGGCCGCATTACCCAATATCCTCATGGGCAGACGTTGGATGAGTTCTGTTGCATTTACCTTTAACTAATGCACCAAATAATGACGTTCATTAAATCATATGTCTTTACAGCTTTTTTAAGCGGTTTATTGGTTCTATGCTCCTGTAAAAAGGAACAGCAGGCCGCCGATGCACTCGCAGGAAACACCTATTTAATTACTCAAGCAATACTCACCGATACCACTGAGGTAAATATCCCCGAAAGCGGGTATGCCTTGTATTTTGCCCCCTGTGAAAATGCCTATTCGGCTACCTGTAGAGCTTATTTAAATTACTCGGTTTTGCTCGCCGACAGTACCGTACAAAATAAAACAGACAGCTTAAAATACGATTTGCGTACCGATGAGCTAACCTTCACCTATACGCAGAATCAGGCCTTATTTAAGTTCTTGCTCAACCGATTTACTTACACCAACCTTAACGAAAACAACATAACTTTGACTCAAACCGGTATAACGGATGACAAAACTCCCATTCAAATAAACCTCACAAAAAAGTAACACATTCACCATGAAACATTTATCCATCATTGCCTCGGTTTTGCTATTGTTGAGTAATTTAAACTTGAAAAGTCAGGTTGTACTACCCGCATATTATGCCTGCGAGGGAGCTACACCTAATGGATTTACGCTTGATTTAGGAGCTGACTCACTGTATACGCCCGCATCGGCATGTGAGGGTAACGGTTCTTTACGCTTTGGCAGCGAAAACGAAAACTTAGTTATTCATACAGCCACGCAGCCTACATCTATTAGCTTTCTGGTCAAAGGAATGGTAGGAACTGCTGACTTCTGGAACGGTTCCTTTTATATACAAGAATCGGCAGATGGTTTAGTTTGGAGCATAATTGATTCCATTAGCGGAGCTGAAGCTCTGCCTATTGATATTTGTGCTTCAAGAACATTTAACATTAGCAATCCTGAAACACGTTTCCTTCGACTGTATTTCTTCAATAAGTTTTCAGGCAACGATACCACAAACGGTGGAGGCAATGTCAATATTGACAGTATATATGTAGATGGCGGCGAAATTACGGGAAAGTCTACGCTTTCGAAACCCATGGAAGCACTTAGCCTATTCCCCAATCCCGCTGCCGATTGGATTAAACTGCGAAGTTCGCATTCTATTAGTAATATTTGTGTTTATTCGGCTCAAGGACAGATTTGTCAAGTTAATACAACCATATTAAACAACGAAGCTATAATTCAAATAGAGCGTTTACCTGCGGGAGTGTATTTTGTTACTTTAGTTGACAGGATCGGTCAAATGCATACGTCTAAGTTTTTTGTTTATTCCACCTTAAAATAAAATGATGAAAAAAATTACGCTTTTCGCCCTGCTCTTTAGCGCTTTATTTACTCAAGCGCAAACCTCAGTGCCCACATCCTGGGATTGTAGCTCGGGTACTCCGCCAACAGGATGGACCTTCAACGACTTGGGTGGAACAGGCGGTACCAACTATACCGGATCTGCTTCATGTGATGGCAATTCATCATTACGGATGAATTTTGATGAAGAATCGCTGGTAATCTTTTTTGGAGAACAACCCGGCCCTGTTTCATATTTAATCAACGGTAATACCGGAAACACCGCCGCATGGCAAGGTAATTTTTTGGTTCAGGAATCGGTGGATGGCACAACTTGGACTACCATTAAAGCGTATTCTACTACAGGTGGTGAACTTTCTGTTGGAAACGGCAATTGCCTCGACGAAACATATAATTTCAGCAATCCACAAAGTCGCTACCTACGCTTTTATTATGAAACCAAAGTTTCGGGCTTCAATGTTAGGCTTGATGAGATTAGTGTGGCCGAGCCTGTTATCACTACGGCCAGCATTTCTGTTAGTGTAAATGCTAATAACATTCTCGATGGGAGTGTTGCGCCTCCGTTCAGCGGCAGCAATGTTACGCATACCATAACAAATGAAGGCACTCAAGAAACGCTAGATATTTCTGCCATTTCATTAAGTGGAGCAGATGCATCGGCATTCACCGTTACATCACCTGCCCTACCCGCTTCAATTTTGCCCGGCCAATCTTTAAATCTAGTACTCGCATTCGCCCCCAATGCAGGTCAGGCAAGCCATACCGCCGAAATAAACATTGCAAGCAACGATGCTTCAAATCCCGAGTTTACCTACACGATTTATGGGGTAAATGGAAATCTCGCAACTGAGCCTACGCAAGCGGTAAGTTCGATCCAATTTCCGATCAACAAATCGTACCGAACTCAAATAGCGTTTACGGGCAGCATTCTTTCAAGTGATGTTTTAGGAGGATATGTGGTATTACGCAGCGAAAACGGAGCAGTTGACACGGCTCCGCAAGATGGAATGGAATATCAGCGTGGGCAAACCATTGGTAATGCCAAAGTTATTTTCAGTGGACGCCCGCAAAGTAACGATATATCTATTGTTCCAACCTACGTTCTAGCGGGTAAAACCTATCATTTCGCGGCATTTCCTTATAGTGGTTCAGGAACTTATACAAATTACCTAACCACTATTAACTCGGTTAATATTACAGCTCCTGAGAGCATGCAAAGTTTAAGCGAGTATGCAGGTATTTCTACTTCCAACGCGACCTTGGTAAGTGATTTACACAATCTAATTAATCCCCACCAAGTGCAGTTTTATTCGAACTATGCACCTACCATGATTAATTTATTCACCACACGCGACACCCTGGCAACAGTGGGTGCAACAACATTTAACCGCGTAGTTGATTGTGTTTATTCGGGAGAGAAGCGCTTGTACAATGAACCCTTCGATTGGTCTGCCTACGATTACAGCCGCGAGCATACCTTCCCACACAGCTGGATGCCTTCCTTCGATTCACAAGAAACGCCTGAATATAGCGATTATCATAATTTATATCCAGCAAAACAAACCAATGTAAATGCACGCCGCTGCAATTATCCACTCGGAGAAATTGTAACACCGATGAGCCCGCCACAGGTTTATTTAGATTGTGAACTTGGGCGCGATGCCAATGGGAATATGGTATTCGAGCCACGTGATGTACACAAAGGGCGTGCTGCTAGATCACTCATGTATATGGCTGTGTGTTATTCTGAAGGCAATCAACTTTTCAGTTTCAACAATCCCATTGGCGAAGTTTGTTTGTCAAATAACATAACTTATCCACAAGATCAGAATTTAATGAAGAAATGGCATTTTCAATATCCTCCGGATGCTTTTGATATGGCACGCAACGACTTTTTAGACTCCCTGCAGGAAAACCGTAACCCCTTTGTTGATCTTCCGGATTTGGCTTGTTACATCGATTTTGGAACATTAACCTACATAAGCAATCCGCCTAGCCCTTGTTATGAAAGCTCGTCGGGTATCGCTAACGATAACCAAATCAATTTTTCGGTGTTTCCTAATCCTACCGAAAATGCCAGCACACTAAGCTTTTACTTGAACGCTTCAACGCTTTATTCTATTGAAGTGCTTGATATGAATGGAAAATTGCTCCAAACATCGAAGCATACCGCAGTTCAAGGCTTGAATCAGCAAAACATCAACACAACAGAATTATCTGCAGGCACTTACGTGGTTCGTTTGGTGACGGGGACCACGGTTCGCCAACAATTGCTGCTGGTTTCAAAGTAAAAACTGAAATCCAAGAATTAATAAAGCCTCGAAATACGTTTCGGGGCTTTTTTATTTGCGCTTCATGGTATTCTTGAGCATGCTCACCTCGCGCTGTAAATTCATCACCGTTGCGTTTATTTCTGATTTGCTCAGGTTAGGTTCAGGTAATTCAGAAGAAATGTAGTGGGTAAATTTCCATACTTCACAAACCGAATCAACCGATATGGAATACGGTTCGTAAAAGGGATTGGTGGAACAAAGCAGCAAAGTGCCATCATCGTGAATATGATTAAACACGGTTTTAAATACGATGCCTTCGTCTTGGGTAACTATAATATACGGCTGCCCATTTTTGATAAAATTCCAATTGTCCAAGTATTCGCCGGTAACCCATGAGCCATCAGCCACCGGGGGCATAGAATCACCCATAATCGGAAAAGTTCGATATTTCTTACCCGAAGCTAAAAAAGGCATGTGGAAGGTAGGCAAAACACGGATGTAATCAGGATCGGCATAGCCCGAAGTATAGCCGGCACGGGCTTTTACGGGCACCAGCTCTACAAATTCGTTGTTGTCATTATCAACAGCGGTAGTAACCACCCGTAATTTGGTGCCGCTTATCCAGTCTTTATCCAATCCAGGCTGAAAGCCTAACTGCTCTAGCGGTTTACGAATCATCTGATCTACACTAACTTTATAATACTCTGCCAGTTTTAAAAGATTGTCCAAACTGGGCTCGGCCGAACCGTTTTCGTAACCGCTTAAGGTAGTGCGTTTCATAAGTAAATCTTGAGAAACCTCTTCCTGCGATTTACCAATTTGCTTTCTCAAATACTTTAAGTTAGCCGTAATCATGACAGTTTTTTTGTCAAATGTAAATTATTTTGCCATAAATACTGTCAAAAACAATTTATTTTTTTGAACCTTGACCATCGGCAATTGTTTAAATTGCACTTTATATTGAACGAAAACAGAGGCAGTATGCATTTCAAAAAGTTATTTCTGATGCCGATTTTGCTTGTAGCACTTTCGGGGTATGCTCAAAAAATATGGACATCGAAAACGTATTCCGACCCCTATCTGGGTGGCCGGGTGCATTTTCGTCTAAAACCTGAATACTCGGGCGTTTTACCTCAAAGTATTCCAGCATTTGCTGACTTTTTAAACCGCCATCATTTGGATGCACCAATTAAGCGTTTCCCCAATGCACAAAAACCTCAAAAGACGGTTAACGAATTCGGTCAAAAATATGCTGACATCAGTGATATATTCACTTTACAATTGCCTGATGCTGCTGACCCTGAATTATTGGCTAAAATTCTTTTAAAAACCGGTTGCATTCGTTCTGCAGAGCCCCATTTTTTACCGAGCTTGTGTTATGTGCCCAGCGACGATAGTGTGGGTGTGCAATACGCCCTTCAAAAAATAGCAGCTTTTGCCGCCTGGGATGTTCACCGTGGCGATACGGCAACGGTTGTAGGAATAACCGATACCGGGATTGACCCCAACCATCCCGACCTAGTTTCAAACATAGCGCGCAACTGGGCCGACCCTGTTAATGGCGTTGATGACGATAACGACGGCTACATGGATAATTTTATTGGATGGGACACCGGCAATAACGACGCTGATCCCACATCTGACGGCACTTTTCACGGCCAACATGTTACCGGACTTTCATCCGCCAGCACCGATAACGGAATTGGAATTGCCGGAACGGGCTTCGACTGCCGATTTATACACGTAAAAATTGCCAATTCATCAGGCGCACTTTCTGGCGCTTACGAAGGGTTGGTGTATGCTGCCGAACATGGATGTAAAATTGTAAACTGCTCCTGGGGCGGATCGCAATACAGCGAATTTAACGATGATATTATTCGTTACGTGAGTGTAAATCTCGACCGCCTGGTTATTTGTGGTTCGGGCAACAACAACAACGACCTCCCCTTCTATCCTGCTGCGTATGAACTATCATATTCGATTGGCGCCACCACCGCAGCAGACAGCAAAGCCGATTTCTCCAATTTTGGATATACCCTCGACCTTTTTGCACCGGGCGAATATGTGATTTCAACCTGGGCCAATAACGGTTACCTCGTGAGCGGCGGAACCTCGATGGCTGCACCAGTAGTGGCCGGTGCTGCCGCATTACTATCGAGTGCATTTCCAACACTAAATTCCAGACAAATTGCCGAAAAATTAAAATTAACTGCCGATCCTGTAGATACATTATCCAGCAATCAAAATTGGCAAAATCGCATGGGTGGTGGACGTTTAAATATGTTTAGAGCACTCACCGAATCGGGTGTACCGGCACCATGCTTTCACGAAACCCAAATTACCGATAATGCGGCCAATCAACTCCTTCCCGGCGATACCCTTATATTGTCAGGGGTAATTACCAATTATCTTTTCCCGGCAAATATTGTAAATGTGGAGATTTCATGTGCCGATGGATATCTGAATCCGATTACCAGCCAACTTTCGCTGGGAGCCATGGGATCATTAAGTAGTTATAATGTAAACGAAGGTGTACTCAAATTTTTAATCGCGGAGAATTGCCCAGTAAACCAGCAGTCGGTAATACGTCTCCGATTTAATTCAGACGGATACATCCGCGATCAATACATTGGCATAAATCTCCATGCCGATTTTGTGAATGTTGCCGTTAACGATGTTCAAACTTCAGTTGGATCATACGGATTATCGGGCATTTCGGGCAACGGTTACATCCGTGGCCTTGGCTTTAAATACCGTGGCAATAGCGATTTACTCTACGAATGCGGGCTCATGGTAGCACTCAATGATAATTCTGTAGCCGACGTAGTTCGTGGCGTAGGCACCGTTGATCAGGAGTTCAGCACGATTGAGCGCATTCAGCCTATTCCCCCTTTTGAAGGAAGCACACGACAGTATGCCGGTAAATTTGGCAGCACATTGTCGGAAATACCCGTTGAGATTTCACAGCGAGTTTTAGCCGACAGTAGCGCACCCAATCGTAAATTCGTAATCCTTGAATATACCTTTGAAAATATAGGCACTCAAACACTGTCTAATTTAAGTGCTGGCCTGTTTGCCGACTGGGATTTGATTAATGCGGGCATGAACGGCTTTTCGCATGAAGCATCGGAGCATGCCGGTTATATTCACACATTGCCTATTGATTCGTTATACTGCGGGATTCGTGTTTTGAATGTGCCTGAAAGTTATTTTCAGGCCATCGACAATGTTCCGGGAGGCAGCGGAGGCTTAAACCTGTACGATGGCTATTCGAGTTCCGAAAAAAATTTTTCGCTACGTAATAACCGTTTATTCACCGGAGCAGGTGACGCAGGCACGGATGTAATTATGACCGCAGCAGGGCCTGCTTTTTCACTTGAACCGGGCACGCAAAAAACCATCGCATTTGCTTTACTTGCAGGCGATGATATTGATGATATTAACGTACAGGCCTTCAATGCCGAAACTTTTTATCAGGAAGAGGGCATTCCACTGCATCAAAATACAATGTCTGATTTTGGAATCCACATTTATCCCAACCCTGCTTCTAATCAGCTATTTTTTAAGAATAAGAGTATTGACGATACATTTTATCAGATTGTATCGGTAAATGGAATCGTTATGGAAAATGGAAGGTTCTCCGTGCAGCAAAACATTGATCTAACCAGGTATCCAAATGGTATTTATGCAGTACAGTTTATCGGAAAAGAAGGGGGCGCCACCAAATTATTCGTGGTAAACCATCCCTAGAAAACTTGGTTCTCTTGCGAATATTAAATAGGTTTGTATCCTCAAAAAGAAGCTATGAATTTAAAAGGAATCATTTCTGTTTCCGGAATGTCGGGCCTGTACAAGATTTTGGCCCAAACAAAAAACGGATTAATTGCCGAATCGTTGGTTGACGGCAAACGTCAGCCCATTTATTCAAACGACAAAGTGTCTTCGCTTGAAGATATTAGCATTTACGGAAACAATGAGGACATTCCCTTAAAAGAAGTATTCAAATCCATTAAAGAGAAGCTTAACGGATCCGATGCTCCAGATGGTAAAACTGATCCCAAAGAAATGAGGTCGGTATTTGCATCCTGCGTTCCTCATTTTGCGGATGATCGCGTATATACTTCCGATATTAAAAAAGTGTTTTCGTGGTACACCTTGCTAAACAATAAAGGAATACTTGATCTTGCCGAGGAACCTGAAGACAGCGAAAAAGCGGCAGGCGAAGAAAAGCCCAAAGAAAAAGCGGCAGTAAAGAAATCGCCTGCCAAACAAAAGGATACGGCAAAAGGTAGTGCCCCAAAAGCATCTACTAAAGGCATGGCAAAAACCCAAACTGTGCGTAAAACCGGTGCCTGATTCTGCAGTACATATTTCCGAAACAGCTATCCAATCGTGGGCAGAGGTTGAGCCTGTTCTTATTGAATTGCTTAATCGGCCCCTCGACTCTAAAGCGGCGCTTGAAGCCTGGCTTAAAGACCGCAGCAATATTGAAGAACGCCTTCAGGAAGATATGGGCTGGCGTTACATTCGGCATACCTGCGATACCGAGGACAAGACGAAACTCGAAGCTCTCGAATTTTTTATTCAAGAAATCGAACCGCATCTGGCCGGTTACAGCGATAAATTAAACCGTAAGCTACTCAACTCTCCATTTACAAACGAACTAACTTCAACAGGATATTCGGTTTATTTACGTTCGGTTAAAAAAGAAGTAGAAATTTTTAGAGAGGAAAACATTCCGCTGCTCACTGAAATTCAAACGTTGAGCAATACCTACGGTCAAATAAGTGGTGCGATGACCGTTGACATTGACGGAGTTGAAAAAACTTTGCAGCAGGCCGTTGTTGAATTAAAATCGACTAATCGTGACCGACGTAAAACAGTTTTTGAAAAAATCAATCGTCGCAGGCTCCTCGCAGTAAATGAGTTGAACGAACTTTTTGATCAGCTTTTTCGGCTTCGGCATCAAACGGCAGTAAATGCCGGATATGCCAATTTTAGAGATTATATGTTTGATTCGCTGGGACGATTTGATTATACACCCGAACAGTGTTTTGACTTTCATAACAGTATCGAAGAGCATATTGTACCGCTCATTGACGATTTTAATCTAAAACGAAAACAATCGCTCGGATATGATGTATTGAAGCCCTGGGATATGGACGTAGATTCCGAGCAAAAATCGCCTTTACATCCTTACGAAAATGCGACTGAACTTATTGAAAAGACCATTGCGCTATTCGAAGAAATAAAGCCTGAATTTGGAAAGGTAATTCGGCTCATGAAGGATCGTGGCCATCTCGATCTCGATTCGAGAATCGGTAAAGCTCCCGGTGGGTACAATTATCCATTGCACCAATCATCACTTCCCTTTATCTTCATGAATTCGGCAGGAACCCTGCGCGACATGGTGACCATGATGCACGAAGGTGGTCATGCCGTTCACTCTTGGTTGAGTCGTAACCTCGAATTGGGAGCATTTAAATCAACACCTTCCGAAATAGCTGAAGTTGCCTCCATGGCTATGGAGTTAATTTCGATGGAGCATTGGGAACATTTTTTCGCGGATGCTGAAGAGTTAAAGCGGGCACGTAAGTACCAGCTTGAGAAAATATTGTCCATACTTCCGTGGATAGCTATCGTAGATGCTTTTCAAAACTGGCTTTACACTCATCCGCAACACAGTGCCGAAGAACGTAAATCGCATTGGCTCCATCTACTGCAACGGTACGAGGGCAAGGTAGTGGATCGAAGCGATTTTGCAGAATTTCAGGAACACAGCTGGCATAAACAATTGCATATTTTTGAAGTGCCTTTCTATTATGTAGAATACGGCATTGCTCAATTGGCCTCGATTGCCATCTGGAAAAACTATAAAGAAAATCCTGCACAAACCCTTAGCGCTTACATCAAGGCTCTCGAAGCCGGATACACCCTAACACTGCCCGAATTGTATGAGCTTGCAGGCATAAAATTCGACTTTTCGGGAGCGTATATTAACGAAATTGCCGCTTTTGTTCGAGCAGAATACGCTAAGCTTTAAGCTTAAAATTTAAACCGCAGCTGCACCCTAAAATCGGAGCGCACAGGCCCCTGCACAGCGGTTAGCCCTGAGCCTGAACTTATTGAATTAGTATAGAAGAAGCGGGCGTATCGAAACCAGATATCTAATCGTTTGCCCAAGCTGTACTCCATGTTTATATAGGCTCTGGAGCCTATTCCCGAATATGCAGGAATAGAAAAGGAATAGAGCATATCATTTTCGTAGGCATAAATTCTAGAGTTATAACTGTCTGTTTTAAACAATGCATACCGAAGCGAAAAACTTAAAGGAAAAGACATGGGCTTGCAAATTACATCCTGCAAAACCACATATCCGTTTTCGAGCTTACCGCTAATGGAATAAAAACGCACCCACTCGATGCGGTTACGTAACTTTACTGCGGGCGAAACTTTATACACGATATCGTATCTGAAATTTTGCTGACGCTGCTGCAAGGGAAAATCAATAATCTCGTCTAAATCTGCAGTAGTATTGCGTGCCCTGATGCGCTCTCTGAAACGAAAATACATATCGAGCGTTTTTGACGGTGTGTAATTAATCTGCGCCAATCCATCATATCCGTTTGATGGAGCATCCACTAAATACCTTAGCCACGGATACCGCCATTGATCGAAATAGGCAGAGATGTTCACCCCTTTTGCCGGTTTGAAATTCAGTCCTAAAAAAGTTCCATATTCATTAATAGACCGAGAACCTTCAGCAATAGTAGCGGAATAAATTACCTGATAATCACGTGCAAACCTGCGATGTAATACAGAGATTGAAAGTCGTGGATCGAGGCTGACAATTGAACCAACAGTAGCAGCCAATCCGCCATTTAAACTGCGTGCCGCTTCGCCAAAAACATTAAAATTTCGATACACCCAGTTAAAGTCGGCACCAAGGTTAGAATTGTGGCGTCCATTAAAATCGAATTGATTGTACAAGGTGGGAGCCTTTACTAAATCGGCACTGTAACGATAATCTACATATGTCAAGCCCCAATTAAAATTGCGCTTTTTATAGGCCACATGTCCGCCAATTACCCTTTCAGTAATACCCCCTTTATCTTCCAATTCATTTGGGGTGCGGTGCAATCCGCTGAGATTAAAGCCCGAAAAAGCTTGAATATCCTGACTTACCGAATCTACCTGAGTGGCATTAGCATTTAACTTTTTAAACGATGCAAAAGCAGTAAGTTCAAAATCCTTTATTTGCCATGTAGTTCCGAGGCCTCGTAAAAAAAGATTTTCATTAATCGAGGTGTAGGGTCTTAAACCCAAGGCCGATCGTTTGATGTTCATCGCATCAGCGGTTTTTCCAAAGCCAAGACCTGTCCAACAAGTTAGGCCTTGCCCGAACTGAGCTTGATAATCGCCAATATTTAACGCTTTTAACTTCCCGATGTTACGTAACGAAAAATGGGCCGAATAAAAATCGAAGCCTTGCTTTTGACTTCCTTTAAAAAATTCTTCGCCAGCATCTTTTTCGGCAGTAATACCTGCCGAAATGTACGAGCCGTAACGAAACCGATACCGTGTAAAGATGCGTTGCGGACTTCCTAAAAATCGCGCATTGGGATTTTCTGCCAACTCTGCCGAATCAACGGGGCTAAAACCTTGTTGTTGTTCGACATTTTGAGCAACACGCATGGTGATTTCCTGATTGGCGTACTTTAAAATTTCGCGAATGCTAATATTAAGCCGGTTTAAGTCGCGATTTACCTTCACAAACGGCAATAGCTGATAGATTAGCGGTAGATCAAAACCTTCAACCGCCTGTAATTCATAAATCGATAAAAGCTTTCCATATTTTTCGCGATGGCTTATTAAAGAAGCAATCTGAAAATCGCTGAGCATAAACAATTGCTGGAGCTCCTCCTGCGTAGCATTGTTCAATTCTAGTGGATGCTCTTTATAAAAGTTTAACGACTCAAACACCGTAGTGTAGTCAATATCTTCGGAAGCATTCTCGGTAAGCGTTTCAATTTTCCGTTCTATGAAATTATCGGTATTGGGATCGGTAATTACCTGCTGAGCAGCGGCATAAAAACCAAACAATAAAGCACAGATAATGAGTTGAAATTGCTTATCGCCCATTTGAAGACACGGGATTGAAAGTCAAACCCATTTTAGGAGTAAAGCCCAAAACTGGATGAAAACTGCCGGCAAAATCAAGTTGAAGTTTCTTCATCAAAACCGAAAATCCAAAATGACCTTCACGGGGGTTGCTGCTTAATCCGGCCCGAAGCAATAATGCGGGTACAGGAGCATATTCAATGCCTGTTTTTAAAGAGGGATTGGCATACAACGCACCTTCCACTTCGGCCACCATCATTACCTGTTTTGAAAAACGATATTGACCACCAAAGCGAATTAAGGCCGGAACACGTTCGTTATCATATTCGGCCAGTTTAGCCTGACCGGGATTGTAAACATGAGCACCCAAAGTGAGCCGCGATCCAAACGTGTACATTGCTCCTACCTCGGCCGTGAAGGTGGATTGTTGCCCATAAACATCAGCAAAAGCTATGCGCTGGTAATTGAGCTGCATGCCAATGCTTAGATTTTCGCCAAATTTTCGACCGTAAGCCAATCCCAGTCTAGCATCTTGATACGCCTTATACCCGAACGAACGAAAACTGAGGCCGAGCGCTCCTTTACCCAAAGGCATGGCCAAAGTGGCAGCATTTAAGCCCATTTCAGGCATTAGAAATCTGCTTTCATAATAAACGCCCGCGGTAAAACGATTTATATATCCCAATCCGGCCTGATTGTGATGCAAGCACCAAACATCGTTTAAGGTAATTGAGGCATGCCCCAAACCTGCCGATCGAGCCCCTACGGGCAAAGGATCCTGTCCCGCTGAAGCTGGTTTAAAGAGAACCAAGACCAGCACTGTAAATAAAATCGTATGTAGCTTCATGCCGGCTATAAGATAAAACGATATTTAGAATTGATGAAGCGAATATCCGCTCATAGAAATTATTTAACTAAAAATTTATGCCCCATGCCTGTGGATAAGTCGAGCGTTGCCATTACTTTTTCATTTAGCTGATTGCGGTATTCCTCCAACTTTGCAGCAATCGCAGCATTGTTGCATCCCAATATTCGCACCGCAAGCAAGCCCGCATTTGCAGATGCATTCAACGCAACGGTGGCAACGGGAATACCAGCAGGCATCTGTACGATAGACAAAAGTGAATCCCAACCGTCTATTGAATTGCTGCTTTTTACCGGCACCCCAATAACAGGCAATGTAGTTAATGACGCCACCATACCGGGTAAATGTGCGGCACCACCAGCGCCGGCAATAATTACTTCTATCCCACGACTGCGCGCATTTTTTGCATAATCCATCATACGCTCAGGCGTACGATGTGCCGAAACTACGGTAAGCTCAAACGGAACTTCAAAATGCTCGCAAATGTCGGCTGCAGCTTGCATGACATTTAAGTCGCTCTTACTGCCCATAATTATGGCTATACGTGGTTTATTCATGATTGCGGGATTTAACTTTAATTAAAGTACGCACCTTTCGGGCAATATCCTTGGCCTCATCTAAGGTGTTGGCCGTTATGGTAACATGGCCCATTTTTCGAAAGGGCTTGGTATCCTGTTTGCCGTAAAGATGAATGTGAACGCCGGGCAATGCCGTGGCCTCATTAAGGCCTTCATACACAACGGGACCTGCAAATCCTTCCTCACCCAATAAATTGAGCATAACCGATGCCTGCAGGGCTCGGGTGTCGCCTGGTGCAAAGCCTATGACGCAACGAAAATGTTGATCGAACTGACTGCTTGCATTAGCCTCAATGGTGTGATGCCCCGAATTGTGTGGACGAGGCGCCATTTCGTTTACCCAGATTTGGTTATCGGTATCGAGAAAAAATTCAATCGCCAGAAGCCCGATTATTTCTAATTGTGCGGCAATTTTTTTGGCCAGATCCAAAGCAAATGCTTGTTGAACATCTGATAGAATGCTAGGCGCATATAAAAATTCCACCAAATTAGCCTCTGCATGAAAATCCATATCCACCAAAGGGAAGCTTGCCAATACTCCGTCTTTGTGTCGAGAAACAAGAACAGCAAATTCCTGCTTCACATTAATACATTTTTCCAAAACACAAGGAACATTGAACGTTGCATCGTGTTTTGACTTTAATTTTTGAACCCCTTTACCGTCATACCCCGACGTACGCATTTTCAAAAAAGAAGGAAACCATGAATCATCAAGATTATGGGCATCTGTTCCTTTATCAAGCAAAACAAATTCAGAGGTAGGTATTTGATGTTTTTGGTAAAACTCTTTCTGAAGGCCCTTATCCTTAATTACAGAAAGCACCTCGGGTTGCGGGTAAACCGCCTTGCCTTCCAATTGTAACTGAAATAAGGCATCAACATTTACATCTTCTATTTCAACTGTAATAATGTCGACAGCACGGCCAAATTCCAGAACAGTTTCATAATCCTTAAAGCTTCCACACGTAAATTTCGAAGCAATGCCGGCGCAGGGCGCATTTTTATCAGGATCCAGAACGTGAATAATTGCATCGTAGGACAATGCATTCTGAATAAACATGCGGCCCAGTTGACCGCCACCGAGCATCCCAATAGTGGGGCGATTAATTTGTTTATTCATGGGTCAAATATACCATGTAAGCGCTATAAATTTCTATTTTTGGCAGAAGAAATGATGCGGGAAATAACCATACACGATAAAGTTTTTGAACCTTATATCACCGAGGAACAAATAAACACTCGAATCGATGTACTTGCGCATGAATTAGATACAAGTTACCGAGATGCGAGTCCTGTTTTAATTTCTGTTTTGAATGGATCATTCATATTTGCCGCTGATTTGTTTAGAAAAATGACCGTTCCTGCCGAAATCACTTTTGTAAAAGTAAGTTCATACTCAGGTACCCAAACAACCGGAAATGTGAAGGAACTGATTGGATTAGACTACCGCATTGAAGGAAGAGATGTTATAATTATTGAAGACATTGTTGATACGGGTATTACCATTCATGCCCTACTGTCGCAGATCAAGAACAGACAGCCAAAGAGCATTAAAGTTTGTACCCTTTTAAATAAACCTTCACGAAGAGAAATTGATGTACCTGTGCATTATGCAGGCTTTGAAATTCCCGACCGCTTTGTTGTGGGCTATGGATTAGACCTCGACGGTTTAGGCAGAAATTTACCCCATATTTACCAATTGAAAACTGAACACCATGCTTAACATTGTATTATTTGGCCCTCCTGGGGCAGGAAAAGGAACACAATCGGCCATGTTGGTTGAAAAATATAGTTTAAATCATCTATCCACCGGCGATTTGCTTAGAGGCGAAATTGCGGCTGGCACTTCCTTAGGACTAGAAGCTAAGAAACTAATGGATCAGGGTGTTTTGGTTCCAGACGAAATTGTGATTGGGATGATTCGTAGCAAACTTGAGCAAAATCCAGAGGCGAAAGGATTTATCTTCGATGGATTTCCCAGAACAGTAAAGCAGGCTGAGGCACTAGATACTCTTTTAACGGAAAAAGGAACTGGCATAACCTGTATGCTTGCCCTAGAAGTGAGTGAGGATGAATTGGTAAAACGGTTACTAAATCGTGGAAAAGATTCGGGACGCAGCGATGATCAGGACGAATCGATTATTTCGAACAGAATTAAAGAATATAATGCCAAAACTGCTCCTTTGGCTGGATATTACTCCGCACAGAATAAGTTTAAAGGCATAAACGGCATTGGATCCATCGAATCCATATTTAAAGCATTATGTACTGCGATTGAGTAATTATTAAAGTATCAGTTGATAAGGCATCCGGAAACGCGATGCCTTTTTTTTATACCCATTAAGAAATTTACTGGATAAATCTCCTCATATGGGAATGCATGGTTTATAGGGTTTTGATATTTAGAAGATGAAATTTAAATAATATAATAACCACCAGAACTGATGCATTCAGAGGCATACAAGCATCAGAACACAGTAGAAAAATGCAAGGTTAATATAGAATGACTGAAGGTGGCTAAAGAAACAATTAGATAGAACGATACCGATACATATACCGATAAAAATAAAAAGGCCGTTGCAGAAGAACAACGGCCTTTTATCGAATTTAGAATTACCTAAAATTAATTCTTAACTACTCTGAAGTTTATAGCTCCCTTATCCGAAGATACCGAGAACGAGTAAACTCCGTCGGCAAGATTTTCAAGCGAATAGGTTTTCGCAAATTTACCGCTGTAGTTATTTACATTGTCAACCTCGATAAGTCGACCCAATGCATCGTTAATGCGAATCTCGAATGATTGCGACACTAATGAATTGAATGCAAGGTTTACAACACCTTCGGTTGGGTTCGGATATAACTGTATCATATCTACACCATCGATTGAACCTATACCCACTGAAAGCTCTATTCGAACGCTGAACGTATCGCTACCGCAAGATGGGCTTGACGCAATCAAATCAATAGTATACGATCCATTGGTTGTGTAAACATGAGTAGGGTTAACCGCTGTGCTGGTTTGACCATCTCCAAAGTTCCAACTGTAGGTAGTAGCATTGGTTGAAGCGTTTGCAAAAGAAACTGTCGAACCATTAGCACTGTAGCTAAATAGCGCATTTGGAGCTGGATTTACCGTAATAGTTTGCGTCGCAGTTGCGAAACAAGTACCCGTATTGATGGTTGCAGTAATAGTATGTGTGCCTACGCCTGCTGCTTGAGGACTGAAAGTTTGACCAAATACGCCAGGGCCGCTAAATACCGCACCCGAAGGCGATGATGTTAACACAAACGGATCGTCATTAGAACAAACTGATGATGGAGCGTTGATAGCTACCGTTAAGTTATCAGTAACAGTTACAGCAATTGAGCTTGAGCCCACACATGTTCCATTGTCAAACTGATAGGTAATAATGTGCGTACCTACACCGGCAGTAGCCGGGTTAAACGTACTACCACTAACACCAGGACCTGAGAATGTTCCTAATGCAGGCGTTCCAATCATTTGAACTGGACTTGAAGCCAAGCAATATGTAGTTGCAAGACCACTTAATTGAACTACTGGAGAAGGATTTACCAAAATGCTCTCAACGGCTGTTCCCGGACAGGCTTCGCCTGAAACAGTTACAGAGTAAAGAACATCTGTGGTACCAATACCAGCGAGAATAGGATCGAACTCGTTACCAAAAACTCCCTGACCTGAGAATGATCCCCCAGCTGGAGTGGCAGAAAGAATTATTACCCCATTTCCACTGCATGTTGAATCCGCCAAGTTAAACGATACGGCAGGAGCTGTGCTGATGATTACCGATTGTGTAATCGAAGAAGAACATACCCCATTTGCATTAGCCGTGTAGGTTATATCATAAGCACCAGGCGCAGTTGTAGCCGGATTAAAAGTTGAACCACTGATGGTACCACCATTATTAATGGAGAATGTTCCACCAGATGGCAAGCCAGTAAGTTCAACGGCTTCGTCAGAAGGACAATAGCTAGCTGCCAGACCCACAAAATCTACCTGAGGTGCTTCAACCACATTAACGGTTAAGGTATCATTTGAGGCACAACCATTAGCCGTAGTATAAGTGATTACAAAACTTCCGATACCAGCAACAAGTGGATCAAATGTACCAGCATTAGCATCCGTAATTCCAGTTCCAGACCAAGTTCCACCAGAAGGAGCAGCGAAGAGCGTAACAGGATCAGCGGTTTCGCAAACATCAGATACTGGTGCTATAATGGTAGATCCACCAGACAATTCAAGGGTATATGCATTGTAACCAATTGCGCAATCAATATCAGACTGATCAAAACTTGGAACTAAAACAACAGCATAAGTTCCTGGAGATAATGAGGTAGATAGAGTAAAAGGCGTGTTGGCCGTGAAGTTACCTTGTGAAGGCAATATTAAATTAGCACAATCTGAAACATCAGCGAAAGCAACCAGACCATCAAACTCAGCCACAACATTAACGGTATAAATTCCTGAATTATCAACGGTAATTGAATACCAGTCTGTATCGCGACCCGTCTGGGTCATGTATGTTGTACCGCAAACTGTTTCACCACAAGCAAGAGCTTGGTATGACGCAGGTGTTGCATTACAACCTTCATTCGCAGCTGTACCACATTCTTCAAGTTCTGCAGTTAGGTCAGAAGTACATTCAATACAACGTGTTACCAACAATACACTGCCAGAGAATACCGTATCGGGTTCATCGGCACATAATGAAGCGATTTCCAATAAATATGTTGTACACGGTTCTAAATCGTTCAAGAATGTGAAAGTAGCAGGTGCATCAACAGGTATTGGATTAGCCCATGTAGGTTCAGATAATGGAGCATCCTCAGGACGATAACGCACTAAGTACTGTACTTCATCACCTACTGCTTCCCAGATAACTGCAGCACTTGTAGTAGTAACGTCAGAAATCAAAATTGTATTCGGGAATGGACAAGCAAGCGGCTGATTAACAATAACTGTATAATCTTCAACTTCACCAAATGTGGTATTTCCGCATGGATCAAGTAATCCAGTGAAAGTAATTCTCACACGCATACGTGTTGGACCGGGAACCGCATCAACAGGAGGTGTAATACCTGCTGTGTAAGGTCCTGTTCCAGGAGTTCCATTTACAGTAATAGCTTCATTGGCATCGCCAAAATCACCATCCTGATTCCAGTCGATCCAAACACCACATTGGTCTTGAGGCCACTGTAATGAACCATTCGTAACAGTTAAATTAGAGGTAGTTCCGATAAATAGATCTGCACTTAACGAAGTGTAATCAGAGTATCCAGCTACTAAACCGCAACCCGTTTCATTGTTAATGCTACCAAGAGCCACATTTGCAATAAATTCATCACAATTTATCGCACCGGCATCACAATAATTCAAACAAGTGCCGGTTGTAAAGCTAATAGTATCACAACCTATTGCATCACCGTTAGCATTGGTTGGAACAATGACAATTGAATAATTAGCATTTGGTGTCAACAAACCTGGATCAAAGGTGGTTATAGGCTGATTATCAGAGAATAGCAGGAATGGACTTCCGTTTTGGCTCAAATAAACATCGTAACCTGTTGCAGGTGCTCCAGCGCCCATAGTCCAGGTAAATACAGCTTCATTGGTACACACATCGGTAGCACCATCGGCAGGACCAGAAGTAATGGTGGCGCAAGTTGGCAATTCATCGGTATTAACACAAGCTACAGTAGCAGACCAACCCGGACGAGTAACCGAACCATCAGAAAGGAATACTATGGTTAGAGCTCCAGTTGGGTGCGTTGAAGTAAACGGCCCCGGAATTGCAGTTCCCCAATATGCACCAGGCTGAGTCATTGGACCAAAACCTACTCCATTAGCGGAAGGAATCAAAGGAGAATTAACATCAGGACCATCGTAAACATAGATTCCATCCCAATTTGTTTCAGTATTAAATTCATTGAAAATTACCTGAATAGCAGCATTGGCTTGATCAGGCTGAAGGGTTAATGTAAAGTTTTGGTTGTTTGTATAATTAGCTGCAGGGCCCTGTGCATCGAAGAAGTTGGCAGAACAAGTTGAAATTGTTGCCGTCTGCATTAAAATATCTATAGTGCCACCTGTTGTGAAGGTATTACAAGGACAACCCTCCGCTTCTCCAACACTGTTTGAAGGAACAACCATCCACGCATAGCTTGTATTCAAAGCTAATTGACCTGGATTAAAGCTAGTTCCAACCTGATTGTCAGAAACTAAAGTCATATTGTTGCAATCCGTGCCAAAGTATACGTCATACCCTGTAGCAAGACCTGTACCCGGACTCCATGACAAAACAGGATTTGCTCCATTTACATCCACCGCCGCATTAGCAGGAGATAAATTTGTAGCACAACCAGGGGCTTCAGAAGTATTGATACATGCAATTGTTGCATCCCAACCTGGATTGTTAAAGGATCCATCAGAAACAAAAACTACAGTCAATGCACCTGATGGGTGTGTTGACGTGAATGGACCAGGAATAGCAGTTCCCCAATACGCTCCAGGAACACTTAAGTTAGCAGGGAACCCTGCTCCATTTGCTGAAGGAATAAGTGGAGAGTTAACATCAGGGCCGTTGTAAACATAAATTCCATCCCAATTAGCCTCAGTATCGAAAGAATTAAAGGTTAGCTGAATGTTTGAATTAGGCTGATCAGGTTGGAAGGTAATAGTGAAGTTTTCATTGTTGGCATAGTTCGCTAAAGGACCAGCCGAATCAAAGAAGTTGGCAGCACACGTTGTAAATGTACCATTCTGCATAAGAATATCTACACTTCCACCAGTAGTAAATGTATTGCATGGACAACCTTCGGCAGATCCAACGCTATTAGATGGAACAACCATCCAAGCATAAGATGCATTGGTTTCTAATGCCCCAGGATTAAAAGTAGTTCCTGACTGATTGTCGGATACTAGTACCATGTTGTTACAATCTGGTCCAAAGAACACATCATAGCCCGTAGCTAAACCTGTTCCTGGACTCCAAGAAAGTATCGCATTGGCTGGATTGACATCAACAGAAACGTCAGCAGGTGAAAGATTTGTAGCACAGCCAGGTGCTTCTGATGTACTAATGCAAGTTAACGTTGCATCCCAACCTGGATTGTTAAGCGAACCATCTGATAAAAATACAATGGTAAGTGCTCCAGATGGATGGGTTGATGTGAACGGACCTGGAATAGTTGTACCCCAGTATGCACCTGGTTGAGTTAGCGGACCAAATGCATCGCCGGCTGGGTTAGCAGATGCAATTAAAGGAGAGTTAACATCTGGACCATTGTATACATAAATTCCATCATAAGTAGATTCAGTATCAAATGAGTTAAATGTGAGTTGCACCGATGAATTAGCCTGATTCGGTTGGAATGTTATAGTTAGGTTTTCATCATTCGAATAATTACCTGTTGGTCCAGCAGAATCGAAGAAATTAGCCGCACAAGTTGTAAATGTTCCATTTTGCATGAAAATATCTAAACTTCCACCAGTTGTAAACGTATTACAAGGACAACCTTCTGCTGCACCATTAGCATTTGTAGGCACAACCATCCATGCATAGGAAGTATTAAGCTCAAGTTGACCTGGATTGTATGACGTTCCTGATTGATTTTCAGAAACCAAAGTCATACTGTTGCAGTCGGTTCCAAAATAAACATCATAACCAGTTACTAAGCCAGATCCTTGCGACCATGACAATGTAGTATTGGTAGAACTTAAATCTGTTGTAGCATTAGAAGGACTAACATTTTCAGCACATCCAGGTAGAGCCGTTACATCAACACAAGTAATGGTGGCATCCCAACCGCTTTCTACGAATAAATCATCAGAAATAAATACAAATGTTAGCGCACCGGATGGATGCGTTGAAGTAACTGTGCCAGGAGAAACCGTACCCCAATATGCACCAGGTGTTGTTAAGGGACCAAATGGATTACCTGCAGGATTAGCAGATGCTATTAATGGAGAGTTAACATCAGGTCCATTGTAGATATACATTCCATCCCATTCAGCTTCAGTATCGAATGAATTAAAGATAACCTGAACAGCAGAGTTTGCAGTACCAGGATTTATAGTAAACGTGAAGTTTTCATTAAGTTGATAATCGGCACTTAATGATCCAGAATCATAGAAAACACCATTACAAGTAGTTACCGAACCATTTTGCATAATTACAGTATCAACCGGTTCGGTAGGCGGTACCAATACGGCATCAATTACGTGAACAACACCGTTATCCGCTAAAATATCGGCAATGATAACCTGTGCGTCGTTGATAAATACACTTCCATCTACAATGCTAACCGTTACGAACTCACCATTCAACGTTACAATTTGCTGACCATCTGACAAATCAGTGCTTAATGCCTGTGATCCTACTACAT
>JBKCHQ010000134.1:0-3961 GCA_046302715.1 Bacteroidia bacterium
GGGATTTATCGCATTAAACCGTGAAGGAAAATACGGAGCCTTTTGCCTTCAGCCGGGCTTTACCTATGCAGTAAAGGATTTGGATGGCAACCGCCTTATAAAAGGAAGTTCTAAAATTTAAAAATCGAATTTTCAAGAAAACCATACCTTTACCTCTACAAACTACTGGAATTGAAAACGGCATTAATTACAGGAATTACGGGACAAGATGGTGCGTACCTCGCCGAATTCCTGCTCAACAAAGGCTATAAAGTGCATGGGATTAAGCGACGCAGTTCGTTGTTTAACACCGGCCGCATTGATCATATTTACGAAGATCCGCATATCGATAATGCACATTTTCGCTTGCATTACGGCGACCTAACCGATTCCTCGAACCTAATCCGCATCATTCAGGAAGTGCAGCCCGATGAGATTTACAATCTCGGAGCGATGAGCCATGTGAAGGTTAGTTTCGACGAGCCTGAATACACCGCGAATGTCGACGGACTGGGAACCTTGCGCATTCTGGAAGCTGTTCGTTTACTCAATCTGACCCCAAAAACCCGAATATATCAGGCATCAACGTCCGAGCTGTATGGTTTGGTGCAAGAAGTTCCGCAAAAAGAAACCACGCCTTTTTATCCACGCAGTCCGTATGCAGTGGCAAAGCTTTACGGCTACTGGATTACCGTTAATTACCGCGAAGCCTACAACATGTTTGCAGTAAACGGCATCCTGTTTAACCACGAAAGTCCGAACCGTGGAGAAACCTTTGTAACCCGAAAAATTACGCGCGGTGTGGCACAAATTGCCATGGGACTTACCGATAAAATTTACATGGGCAACATCGACGCCAAGCGCGATTGGGGCCATGCTAAGGATTACATCGAAGCCATGTGGCTCATGTTGCAGGTTGATGAACCCGAAGATTTTGTTATTGCTACCGGCGAAACACGCACCGTACGGGAATTTATTCTGGCGGCATTCAATGAGGCAGGCATCAGCATCGAATTCAAAGGAAGCGGTGTTGATGAAAAGGCCTATGTTACAGGGTGTGTGCATGCCGACTATCGTGTAAAAATCGGGCAGGAAGTGCTGTGCATCGATCCGGCCTATTTCCGTCCAACCGAAGTAGATTTGCTCATCGGCGATCCTGCAAAAGCCCAAAGTAAACTGGGCTGGAAACCACGCTACACTTTCGATGCGCTGGTAAAAGATATGGTGCACTCCGACCTGGAATTATTTCGCCGCGAACGCATGATTCAGGAAATGAACCTGTCGCAAAAAACCGTTTGAGCATGAATTCCAATTCGAAAATATACATTGCCGGCCACCGCGGAATGGTGGGTTCTGCCATTTGGCGTGCACTGGAAGCCGCCGGGCACCATAACTTGATTGGAAAAAGTTCACGCGAACTCGATTTACGCAATCAGCAAGATGTTGAAGATTTTTTCGCAGCCGAAAAGCCCGCATATGTTTTTCTGGCGGCGGCAAAGGTGGGAGGCATACAGGCCAACAATGTGTATCGTGCGGAATTTTTGTACGATAACCTGCAAATCCAAAACAACATCATACACAGTGCCTGGAAGCACGGTGTTACCAAACTATTATTTTTAGGTTCGTCGTGCATATACCCGAAAATGGCGCCACAGCCACTAAAAGAAGAATATTTGCTCACCGGGCTACTTGAGCCTACCAACGAGCCATATGCGATTGCCAAGATAGCCGGAATAAAAATGTGCGAATCGTACCGCAGGCAATACGGTTGTAATTTTATAGCAGCTATGCCTACCAATTTGTACGGGCCTAACGACAACTACGACCTCAACAATTCGCATGTTTTGCCCGCCTTGATTCGTAAAATGCACGAAGCCAAAATGAGCAATGCAGCATCGGTAGAAATTTGGGGGAGTGGTTCGCCACTTCGGGAGTTTTTACATGTAGATGATCTGGCTTCGGCCTGCCTGTTTTTAATGCAGCATTACAACGACGAGCTTTTTGTAAACGTGGGCTTTGGCAGCGATTTATCGATTCGTGAATTGGCCGAAAAGGTAAAATCGGCGGTAGGCTTTGAGGGTGATTTGGTTTTTAATACTGAGAAGCCCGATGGCACGCCGAAGAAATTGATGGATTCGGGCCGAATTTTAAGCATGGGCTGGGAGCCGAAGATTGGATTGGATGAGGGGGATAAAAGCCACCTACAATCTTGTTCGTGCGCAGTTTGACAGTAAATTAGAACAGAACGCTTAAGCCACAATTAATCATTAGATTTGCAGCAATAGCATGGTTCGTTCGGAGGAAAAAACACACTGGAACTTAATCATAAAGCCAAAAGGTGGGCTTATCGATTTAAATCTGAAAGAGCTTTGGGCTTATCGTGACTTGCTTTTTCTG
Organism: Bacteroidia bacterium; assembly: GCA_046302715.1. Taxonomy (GTDB): domain Bacteria; phylum Bacteroidota; class Bacteroidia; order M30B66; family M30B66; genus CAMCXT01. Next base: position 2,377 of record JBKCHQ010000134.1, read on the forward strand.
CTGGTTCGCAGAGATATCGTTACCGTTTATAAGCAAACGCTGCTTGGTTTTTTCTGGTTTATTATTCCCCCCGTACTGAATGCCCTCACATACCTTGTAATTTTTGGTCTCTTCGCCAAAGTCGAAACCGGCGCCGATAATATCATTCTGTTCTATTTGATAGGCGTTATTGCCTGGAGTTATTTTTCGGATTGCATCAATCGAACAGCCACTACGTTCAGGGCTAATGCTTCCGTTTTTGGGAAAGTGTATTTTCCACGCCTCAGTGTGCCGCTTTCATCGGTTATTTCGGCCTTAATTAAATTTTTGGTACAGTTGGCTTTTCTGTTTTGCATCATTGCCTGGTTCGCCGCCACGGGAAGTGCGCCTAACATTCAGTGGGGCCTTGTAGCTATACTGCCTGTTCTGCTGCTTATCATGATGTTTACCGGCATGTCGTTCGGGCTAATCATCTCATCGCTTACCACGAAATACCGCGACCTGAGCAATATTGTGCCTTTTGCCGTTCAGTTTCTGATGTATGCCACACCGGTTATTTACCCGGCGAGTTTCTTTCCCGAAAAATACCAATGGATTTTCAATTGGAACCCCATCAGTCCGCTGATAGAAATGTTCAGGCATGTGCTCTTGGGCACCGATCGTTTCAATATTGCTCATTTGGGATATAGCCTTGGTTTTAGCATTGTATGTTTTTTTGTAGGTATGATGCTGTTTTCAAAAACAGAGCGTAATTTTATGGACACAGTGTAGTATGGAGCCGGTAATTCAGGTAGATAATGTTTCTAAAGTATTTCGATTAGGCGAAGTGGGTGCATCGACCCTAACCGAGGATTTACGCGCTGCTTTCCGTAAAATAAGCGGAAAATCGGCACCTGAAATAGCCGAAAATGATCGAACTTCATCTGCAACAACCGGTAATGTTTGGGCGCTACAGAACATCGGATTTGAAGTAAATCGTGGCGAAATTGTAGGGTTGGTGGGCAGAAATGGTGCGGGGAAATCGACATTGCTTAAAATCTTATCGCGTACTACAGCGCCCACTTCGGGCGAAATCCGTATGAAAGGCAAAGTGGCAAGTCTACTGGAAGTGGGCACCGGTTTTCATCCCGATTTAACAGGTCGCGATAACATTTATCTCAACGGAGCAATTCTTGGGATGCGCCGTGCTGAGATAAAAGCCAAATTTGACGAGATAGTAGAATTTGCTGGAGTTCAGCGTTACATCGACACCCCAGTAAAACGCTACTCATCAGGAATGTACGTTAGGCTTGCCTTTGCCGTAGCAGCGCACCTCGACCCCGAAATTTTAATAATCGACGAAGTTTTAGCTGTAGGTGATGCTGAGTTTCAGGCTAAGTGCCTGGGCAAAATGAAAGATGTAGCCGATAAAGGTCGAACCGTATTGTTTGTGAGCCACAATATGGGGGCGGTGGCCGATTTGTGTACACGAGCGATTTTGCTCCAGAACGGCCGATTAACCATGGATGGAATTACCGACGATGTGATTCGCACCTATGTGAAACAAAACATGAATGTGGGGCTAAATGATGCTTCGGCATTGAACGATCCAACCGTTCGCCGTGGT
>JBKCHQ010000135.1:0-12116 GCA_046302715.1 Bacteroidia bacterium
ACCGCATTTAAGGCCGTAATGGCATTGGCTAAACTGGTATAACTTCCAGCTAGGTTTGGTGTTGCATTGGCACCACCCGTAACACTCACAGTTACCTGCGCTGCCAGCTTTTGCCCACCCATTGCGAGCAAAAGAAACATGAAACAGAATGAAATCGGATTAGCAATCCAGCATCGCTTGGTTAACATTTTAAAAACAGAACGATTCATAAGGCGAATTCGAGTAAATTATTTGATTCAGGTAGATACCTCAACGTTGCTAAAATACAACACATCACCCCAACGCAATCTCGAAGCCTTATGTTTTTTGTTGGGGTTAATTATATCTCATAGATGTATTGATGATATTGCGATATGGAAATTATGGTAGCATGCTTAGGCAAACAGATTCGTGCATATTTGAATAATTACCAATTGAAGGATTAGATAACCTATTATGCCTATAATCAACCTTGTGTATAATTAAATTTGAGAATTACCTCGTTTAGATGTCAGCCCCAGGGTCCATACATTTTAGGCTTCATCGGCTTCACAAAAAGTTAACATTAAATTTTTTTCGACGTGTTTGGAGATGAAAAAATCTATTCTACTTTTGCCGGCAAATACGTTTGAACTAAAATAATGATTTCAAATTTTAACACGATGATGATGTGTTGTACTTGTTGTAAGAACTACAGCAGGCATGGCCTTTATCTTTTTGTTTTGAGATGAAATAACAGTCATACAAACATAAAATTTCAAAAAGCCTTGCCTCACCCGCAAGGCTTTTTTTTTGCCCTTTCGAAACCTTTAAAACCCAATAAACATGAACAATTACAAATTCGAAACGCTCCAGCTTCACGCCGGACAAGACATTGATCCCGTAACAAAATCGCGGGCAGTCCCCATTTACCAAACCACTTCGTATGTGTTCGATAGTGCAGAACATGCGGCCAATCTCTTTGGCCTAAAGCAGTTTGGAAACATTTACACACGGTTGATGAACCCAACAACCGATGTATTCGAAAAACGCATCGCAGCCCTCGAAGGCGGTGTTGCGGCGCTTGCTACATCGTCGGGCCAATCGGCGCAATTTCTGGCCCTAACCAATATCCTTTCGAGCGGCGATAATTTTGTGTCCACGTCTTATGTATACGGAGGTACCTACAATCAATTCAAAGTTCAGTTTAAACGGCTTGGAATTGAAGCACGTTTTGCCAATGGCGATTCGCCCGCCGCGTTTGAAGCGTTAATTGATTCCAAAACTAAGGCTATTTACCTAGAAACTATTGGCAATCCGCAGTTAAATATTCCCGATTTCGAAGCCATCGCATCGCTGGCCAACACACACAATATCCCCTTAATTGTCGACAATACTTTTGGAGGTGCAGGCTATTTCTTCAGGCCCTTAGAACATGGTGCCAACATTGTGGTTGCTTCTGCCACCAAATGGATTGGCGGACACGGAACTTCAATTGGCGGTGTAATAATCGACGGCGGAAACTTCAATTGGGCGAATGGTAAATTTCCTCAATTTACCGAGCCCAGCGAAGGCTATCATGGGCTCAAATTCTGGGATGTTTTTGGGCAAGGAAATCCACTGGGCCTGCCCAATATTGCCTTTATAATTCGTGCGAGGGTTGAAGGCCTGCGCGATTATGGAACTTCGCAAAGTCCGTTTAATTCCTTTTTGCTGCTTCAGGGACTCGAAACCTTATCGTTGAGGCTTGAACGCATCGCCTACAACACCTCAAAATTGGCTCATACGCTCGAACAACATCCCTTGATTGAGAAAGTGAATTACCCGGGATTACAGTCAAACACGTATTACCATTTGGCCGAAAAATACTTCCGAAATGGATTTGGCGGCGTTCTTAATTTCGAGATTAAAGGGGGGCACGAAGCCGCTGTTAAATTTATCAATGCCATAAAGCTCATTAGTCATTTGGCCAATGTGGGCGATTCGAAATCGCTCGCCATACACCCTGCAAGCACGACGCATGAGCAGCTCAGCGTTGAAGAGCAGTTAAGCGCCGGCGTTACCCCAGGTCAAATTCGCCTGTCGATTGGTACCGAACATTTCGACGACATTTTGGACGATATTCAGCAGGCGCTCAATGCATCGGAATTATGATTCGCTATTTCAGGCATAATACCGATTTTAAACTGGAAGGAGGTAAGCAATTTGACGCAGTGCAGATTGCTTACCACACCTTCGGGACGTTTAAGCCGGGCGTTAAGGTAATTTGGGTGTGCCATGCCTTAACCGCCAACTCGGATGTTTCGGAGTGGTGGTCGGGCCTTTTCGGAAAAGATTTGACGCTTGATCCCGAGAAGTATTTTATTGTCTGCGCAAACAATCTGGGATCGTGTTATGGTTCTTCATTCGAGCCGCCTGTTCGCAATACAACCGAATTGCCGCTAATCACCACACGTGATATTTCGCAGGCCCATTTGCTTCTTATGAATCACTTGCAGATTACTCAGATTCACCTGCTGATCGGCGGTTCGCAGGGCGGACAGATTGCCTTGGAAATTGCCTATGCACGTTTGCATTCCATCGAAAAAATGGTGCTTTTGGCCACCAATGCACGCCATTCATCGTGGGGCATCGCGTTTAACGAGGCGCAAAGACTTGCGATTGCATCGAATGCGGAGGATGGCTTAAAAGCCGCCAGAGCCATCGCCATGCTCAGTTACCGCAATTACGAAATGTATAGCCGAACAGCGAACGAAGATGATTACGACAAAATAGAAGAGTTTGGAGCAGCTACGTATCAGCGCCATCAGGCCGAAAAGCTGAAAAAACGATTTGATGCAGCATCCTATTGGATGTTGAGCAGGGCCATGGACAGTCACAACCTTGGTAGAGGGCGGGGCGACCTTGCTTCAGTGTTGGGCCGTATTCAAATTCCTACCTTATTGATTGGCATTTCTTCCGATATACTTTTTCCCATATCAGAACTGCAATTTCTCGAAAAACATTTACCCAATGCACGGCTCAAAGTCATTGATTCAGCGTATGGACACGACGGATTTTTAACCGAAACGCGCAAAATTAATCACATCATTCAGGCTTTTGTGCCTATTAAATAACATTCATCATGACAACATTAACAATTGGATTATTCGGATTTGGATGCGTGGGGCAAGGGCTTTATCATGCATTACAGAACAGCACGGGCTTCAAAACACAGATTGATAAAATAGTGGTGAAGAATAAAAAGAAAAAACGCCCGCTAAATCGCGACCTTTTTTCCTTCGACAAAAATGACATTCTCGAAAACCCTGAAATTGACGTGGTGGTTGAATTAATTGATGATGCGGAAGAGGCGTTCAACATTGTTTCAACGGCCTTGCAAAAAGGCAAACATGTAGTTACCGCAAATAAAAAAATGCTCGCTTCGCATCTCGAAAAACTGGTAAAATTATCCAGGGAACATCAGGTGAGTTTACTCTACGAAGCAGCAGCCTGTGGAAGCATTCCGATTATGCGAAGCCTTGAAGAATATTTTGGTAATGAGCAACTAAATAGGATTGTTGGCATTTTTAACGGAACTACCAATTACATTCTCACTCGAATTGCCGACGAAAACTTAGCCTTTGCCGACGCACTAAGAAATGCGCAGGAATTGGGATTTGCCGAATCTAATCCCAAAAACGATGTAGAAGCATTTGATCCGCTGTATAAAGCAATAGTTCTCGCATTTCATGGTTTTGGCATTATCCTTCAACCCGATGGATTGCTGCGCTTTGGAATAAGTGCCCTCAAAGAGGGAGACATTGAATTTGCGGCAAAACATAATTACAGAACAAAGCTGGTTGCAAGCATTCAGCGTATTACGCAAAATAGCCTGAGCGCCTACGTTATACCCTGCTTTATTGATTCTGGGCATAAACTGGCAATGGTGAATAATGAGTTTAATGGCGTTATTGTGGAAGGTAGTTTTTCGGGCGAACAATTTTTTGTTGGCAAAGGTGCCGGAAGCTTTCCTACCGGAGCCGCGGTGCTCTCAGATTTATCGGCACTTTCGTTTAACTATGCCTATGAAAATAAAAAATATAAGCAAGCAATTCAACCGGAAATTACCCATGATTTTAACCTGAAAATTTACGTAAGTAGCACCAATACCGAAGATATAGAATTGTTCCCTTTCGAATTGGTAGAGGAAAACCACCAGAAAAACGATTTCAATTATCGAATTGGCGATATACGTGCTTCAGAGCTTGCAAAGCTTAAGCATGTAATTGAACAGCGTAAAATATTTATCGCCATGATTTAACCCTCATTGCGCGATAGAATGGCAAAATTAGCCGCAAGTGCCGATTAAATAATCTATGATTCGTCGGGCTTAACCCACATGCATCCCGCAAGCTTATATTCCATAAGTATTAACGCATTTCATTGCTAACGCTTAAACCAGGTTTAAAAACATCCAAAAATTGAAAACAAAAATCGACATGCAGCTTATTTCAAAGAAAATTGTAATGACCAAAGACATTGGCATTCATGGTAATCTTTTTGGTGGAATACTTATGGCCTGGCTCGATGAAGCCGGGGCTTCGCTTGCCACCGAATTTTGCAGAACGCCCTATTTAGTTACCGTTAAAATTGGCGAACTCATCTTTAACAAGCCCGTCAAAAGTGGCAATCACTTGAGGATTTATGGTAAAGTGCTTAAAGTGGGTACTTCCAGCATAAAAATATTTCTTGAGGCACGAAAGTTTAACCTATACAGTGGCGAGGAAATTTTGGTGTGCAATACCGATCTTACCTTTGTAAGGGTTGATGAAGATGGCCATGCTACTCCTATCGATAAAACGCTTATCGAGTTGCATAGTGCCAAATTGCCCAACGTTGATATGCGAAGTGCATTGTTGTTTTAACCCAGATTATGCGTTAGGACTTTGCTATGAGAGTATAAAACACAAAATATCAGAAACTTATATTCGAAAAGCGTAGCAGGGCTACGGTTTGAGAAGACATGTTTCCGCCCCCGGCGGATCCTGATTTGAAGTAGTTTAGGCTCGGAATAGATTTCCTAATGCATATTCTGGGTTTAATCCATATTCCGCATTGGAAAAAACCGCATACCATTTGAGCCGATAATTTCTAACGCGTAGCATTTGAAAAAAAGCATATACATTTTGATGTAGCCTTTACGGGTAAATGGTTACACCTTGGGGCAGGATGGAATAATAGCGTTGTACTAAACATAAAAATAACGGGAAACACGTGTCCCCGCCCTGCTTAAAGTTGCGAAATAGTAATTCACCGAACAAGCGGCTTTTTTGAACCGAATAATGAACAGCGATGTTGGTAAGAATTATCCGTTTCGCGATTTTGAAACGACTAATACCTGACTTGTGTCGTAACTTGATACCGGGGAGGAGGAGTGGCGGACCCCAAACCAATCGAGTGCAACGATTACATTATCAGTATATAATGATTTTTTTTGATTCCAGTAAACGGAGCCACCCATACTGGTAACTCGCATCATAGCGATTCCATTTGGCAATCCGGGCTGAATTTAGCTTTATAAACCTGCGTTTGCTCGGGATAAACCTGTATTCATACAACACACCTAACGATCTAAGCATTAGCGAATTTCATTTCTAATGCATAATCCGTTTTATTTCACCAACCAAGGTGCCTTAAAATCGGCTGGCCGCTTTTCAACTATTGGCGTTTTAGGCACAAAGCTGATGTCGAGTTGGCTTATGGTTCCATTTTCGATTTTATACATCAGCGACTGATAGGGATTAAACTCGAGATGCAATGGATAGCGTTTATTGCCGAAAAACACATCCACATCCAGGGTTCGCGTTTCGGTATCGAGCGACTGTCCATATTCCATCGGGAATTTAAGCCGGTCGGCCTTGGGATTAGGAAAGAACACATACAATCTTTCGCCTTCTACCCTACTCCAGTGTCGGGGCAATACCGGTCCACTCAAAAAAGGCTTCACCTTAGAGGTCATTTCCAAGCTCACGTTCTTCATTGCTCTAAGTTTCCGCACTAATTCGGCATAATCCGAATGCTTTATCGTGCCGGGTTCGCGAGGATCTTTTTTCAGAATAACCGGAAGCCCTTGTTGTGCCAAAGCATGAATGCGCTTCAGTGCGCGGTAATCGAGCAAGGTAGCATCAACGTACAAGGCTTTATAGCGGGCATCGCCTACCGATAAAACACCTTGAGAAAATCGCGCCTTCTCCAAAAATTCGGCATTGATCCAGGTTGGACTATACCCATCGAGTTCTGACGGGAAATAGATATACCGCATTTCGTAATAGCCCCAAGCCCAGATAAACTGCTTTTCCTTGGGCATTACGCCGGCAGTCCACGCGTCTTCGGTGGGCAAATACACCGCTACATCCGAATAAACGCTACCCTTTTTCATATAGCCCGAAATTTTTGCGAGGTAGGCATTGAATGCCTCAAGTTCGGGGGCCATTAAACACGAATCGCCAAGGTGTGTGGTAGCATAAAAATTTACCGAATCGGAATTTTGCGGATTATGCGCCTTGCCGTGCCAAATAAACTGATTGATGCCGTTGGCCAGCAAGGCATCGGACACCAATTTCAAATCGGCGGTTTGTTCTTTGCGTATGTAATCGCGGGGCCAGCCATAGAGGCAGGTAAACGTTTCGGAACTTACCGTTTTATTACCCGAAAGCAAGGCCGCCGATGCGGGTATCGCACAAAACTCGGGCTCAAACAGCATCGATTCGCCTTCCGGAATATCCATCAGGGCATAGCCCGAAATCAAATCGCAAGGCGCACCCGAAACCTGTCCGCGCGATTGCACCCCAGCTGCATTGAGCGTAGAATCAAAATCAGCATAAAACTTCAGCACTTTATCAGACAGCAACTGCATGTAGTCGTATAATTGGGCGCTGTTAACCGGCCTGTATATCGAGTCCATGAAAGGCACCAAATCATAGCCAAATTTCTTCTTGAAATCATCTCCAAACCCATTGCACCAGAGTTTTTCGGTTTCAACTTCCCAGCTGTCGATAAAATATGAGGTGGCTAAACTGGTTTTAGGCCGTGGAAAAGCCTTCATCAATCGATTAAAATACGGCTGATAATTGGAGGGAGACAAATGATCGACTACATAACCTGTTTTAGGATGTTCCCAAGAGCGGTTAATTTCCTGCCGCCATTGGGGATTGCCAAAGTGTTGCGTGGCCTGTTCAAAAGGCACCTTGGTATCGCCAAATGGCCAAAGCGTTCCAAACGTAAAGTCGCAGGTAAAGCCAATGGAATCGGCATATAGTTTTGTGAAATTTACTATTTCGGTCCAGTCTTTACTGAGCCATTCCTGACGGGGTGTGTAGGTAGTATCTTTCGGATTAAAGCGATTCAGTGGATATACCCAGGCCAGCTCAACGCCGCCAAAACCATGCGCTTTTAGCCAGTTAAGATTGTAACGCACATCGTCTTTCTGAATCATCGAAGCAAACCACCAATAGCGGGCATAAGGCTTTGATGAGGGCTCCTGGTTTCGTCTATCGATTAATGCACCGCTTTGCGCCCCCAATTCACCGCTCAACAAATACAAAATCAAGTTTATAAATAAAGCAAAGTGCTCGAAAAATGACTTATTGCGCAAAAAAAGCATGATGCGGCAAGCTACATTTTTTCGATTATATGACCGAAAAAAATCGACCTTTCGACCCGAAATTTTTATCGGCTATTGCTTTATCAGATAACGACTTCCGATAAATTCAAGCTGCTTGGCATTCGACAGCACCACATGGTAAATACCCCGACTTAAATCGCTTACATCGAGCCGTGTAAAATTACTGCCCTGCTTGAGCGACAAAGGAACCGTACGCAGTAGTTGCCCCGTGCAGCTGTAAAGCATAACCTGCACATCGAGTGGCTCAGATGCACGCAGTTCAACATTGGCTACATCGCTCACCGCATTGGGATAAATAATTATTTCGTTAGCCGCAGTTTCGGAACATTGCACATAAACAGGATCGAAGGTCTCAGAGGCACCGTTAAAATCAATTTGCAATAGGCGTATATAACTTACGCCTGCTCCAACGGCAGTAAACTGGGATGTATAGCTGCGTAAAGCATTGCTGTTGCCCGATCCGCTAAGGGTATCTATTGCTGTCCACTGCATGGCATCGCTACTTTGCTCAATGAGGAACATACGGTTATTGGTTTCAGAAGCGGTGGTCCATGTGGCCGTAATTTCGCCCGCAGTGCAGGTGGCCTCGAAGCTCAATAAGGTTACCGGCAGCGGATTGTTTGGACCACCGGCGTACCCAAAGTTCGAAAAACCGGTTATGCCCGATCTGCGTAGGGTTGGAACCGAGGCTGTACCCGTAGGTGCCAAATGCGTACCCGGACAAAACCAGTTGCCTGTACCCACACGCTTCGCCATGGTTACCTGCGTTAGTCCGTTGGGCATCGAAAAGCCCTCGCCCGTTAAGGCTAACGAGTATAATCCATCGGTTAATGTTCCGCTTTGGTTATCAATTTTCCAGTATCCGTCGTTCGAGAAATTGGAAACCTGGAATCCCGCACCACCGGTGCTGCCCGCCGGTATGAAAGTTTGTCCGCCTAATGCACCATTGATCATCGGTATAGGCATAAACTCAACCGTAAGATGCCCGCCGGTTGTGGGGGCCGAGGTATATTCAAGTAATGCTCCCCTGCCCTTCCAGCTTGAAGCAATTAGCTGGCCCATGGGGAAGAAACCCGAGGCCACGCCGCTGTTAGTGCCGGCAGCGAACCAACGGCGCATAATACCGTGTACCATACCTGCTGTATAGTTTAAGCTGCCCGTTTGGGTGAGGTCCTTGCCCAATTCGAGTATATTGCCCAAGGTATTGATGTTGCCTTGTTCGAGGCTCAATGAGTTGTTTACTTTTATGTTACCGTTTAAACGGAGCACCCCGGCAGTTTTGGCGTTGCGCAGGTTGTTAAAGGTAAGTGGCCCTGCTCCTGCAAAAGCGATATTCTGATCGCTGGTACCCGTAAAATGAATTGTACCCGCTTCGGCATTCAGGCTGCCATTTACGCTAAAATCGCCATTGAGAAATACATCGTTGTTGCTGTCCTGAATACGTAGCGTTGAACCAGCATTTACCACCACATTAAGCGCGGTTAAATCGGCCGATGCGCTAAGCGATTTATTGCCACTGCCGGCCAATGTAAGGTTGTTGTAGGTAAGACTGGCGGGGCCGCTAAACAAAATCTGATCGGCAGAGCCGCTGTAGCGCACGGTGCCGTTGTCGCAGTTAAATATGGCGCTTCCGCCTAAGGTAAAGGTCTTTGAAATATCAAGCAGGCCCGTTCCGTTAAAGGCCAGTGTGCCGTTTAGGCTAACACTATCGCATGCAAGCTGAGCCGTTGCACCGCTGAGGGTTAGCGTTGCCGGGGCTTGCACTATAAGTTCGCTGATGGTTTCTGCCACGGTGGTGCTGCAACTGGTAGCATGAGCAATGGTGGCTGTGGCATTGTTGAGTGGCAAACTGCCTCCGAGCCAAGCCGAAGGCGTAGCCCAGTCGGATGCGGTATTGGTTATGTACCCGATAAAGCTAAAAGGCTGACTCGAAAATGCGCCACCGGTGGGATTGGTTACCACGATGTTACTGACTACACTGGCGCCGCTATTGTTTACCACCGCTGTAAGTTGCGTTGAGTTTACAAACGTTACCGTAGCATTAACGCCATTGATGCTAAGGGTGGCGTTTGATGCAAAATTTGAGCCGGTAATGGTGAGCGTTTGGCCGCGGTAACCGGTAAAAGGTGATTGGCCCGAAACCAGAGGTGTTGTACCCGTTACAGCGCTAATATTGGGAATTGGATACACCGTAATGGCACCCGAAATGGCACTATTTACAGAACATCCGTTGCTGTTGGTGATTACACAAAAATAATAGAGCGTGCCGATTGAAGCAGTTGAAGGCGTGTAGGTGCTGCCAGTAGCGCCGGTAAGTAGTGTTGCTCCTGCTGTTGTTGCCGTTGTATTTGACCACCATTGATACCCTGTTATTGTTCCACTGCCGGCCGTTGCCGTAACCGATAAATCGCTTGCAGCTTGGTTCAGCATATAGGAAATATTCAATACCGAGGGCTGCACCGAAACGGAGGGAGCGGCATTTACAACCACCGAAACCGCACTCGAAGTGATTGGCGAACCACAGCTACCGGTTACAATCACATCATAATTTCCGGCATTTGCAATAAGCGGATTGGTAAGGGTTAACGTATTGGTGCCCTGCCCCGAAATTACGCCTCCATTGCTAAGTACTGCCCCATTTCTCCGCCACGAATAGCTTAACGCCACCCCTGTGGCCATAACACTTAAGGTTTGAGTTCCGCTTCCTTCACAAATTGCAGCCGGTGCCGTAGGTTGGCTTGTTATGGCTGTTGTTGCATTTACGGTAATATTGCTTTGCGTATACGTACTTGCAAAACAAAGTGGACTTGCTGCATTCGAATAATTCACAGCCACAATGCCAGTTCCTGGTGTGTTCCAGGTAATGGTTGCAGAATTGTTTGTTGGTCCTCCTCCCGCTGTAATTGTGCCGCCTACAACAGACCATAAATAATTGGATCGGCCCGTTTGGGTAGTAAAGGTTTGTAATGTTGCCCCCTGACAAACTGGGCTTGCGCCTGTAACGGTAAATGTAGGAGTAGCACGCGGTGTTATGGTTACTGCCTGACTAATGGCACTTGCCGCAGAACAACCATTAGGGTCCGTGTAGTTAAGTGTTACATTTCCACCATTACTTCCCCAGGCAGTTAGAATAGAGTTTGTAGCAGAACCAGACGTAATGCTGTTGCCTGTTCCTGATATATTCCATGTGTAACTTAACATGCCTGATTGGGTTGTAAATACTACACCCGTTGAGCCCGCACAAATATTGGAGGATGAAACAGTAAACGATGGACTAGGCAAAGGATTAATAGTTACTGTAACAGGTTTAACATCATATCCGCAACCCGCTGTTTTTCTGATAAAGTAGGTCCCTGAGGTTGATACAGGGGTAGTAATGGCTGTAGGCGAAGTATTGCTAATGGCATTAGCAAGACTTGTAAAATATTCAGTAACACCTGTTGTACCATTTAGGTCGGTAATGATTCCTACAGCATTCAAATTAACAGTGTTGGGAGAGCATACCGCAGCAGGGTTGCTTATTTGCAAATTCGGTGCTGTTGGAGCTATCTCGAATGCCCCTAAAGAGTTGTTACATGTTCTTTGTGTGCCGGAATAATCGGTGGTAACACCAGCAATTGCGGCTCCTGCAATTATTCCTGCCCCGGTGGGTCTAAAATTGGTTGCCGTGCTAGTACCTGTTCCGTTTAATATATTCGCGGTAAGGGCAGGATTCACCGATTGACTTGCCCCATCCTGCGTTGTGGAGCCTTGCCATGCAACAAGTGTAGCATTATCAACTCCATTGTATCGACCCAATACCCCTCCCGTGCCCGATACAAAGTAATTGTTATTGTTAATGGTAAGACCGGTGTTGCCGGGTAAACTAATGGCATAATGCTTAGAGGTACCAGCTGTATTGCTTCGGGCATTGAAGAAAATGTTGTTGCTGATGTTTCGTGTGCCTGCATTAACAGTTGTAATAAAAGCAAATGTATTGTTGGCTCCAGCAACAGTGGCTGTACCACCAAGAGTGGCTGTATTAAAATAAAACTGATTAGTCCCCCCTGTTTCGCTTATACCATTGAAAATGTTATGCGTGGTGATATCGGCCGTGCCGTTTCTTCCTAAATAAACAATGTTATTTGAATAGGTTGCCAAGCCACCTGCGGCTTCAATTCCTGTTTGGCTTTGGTTGATGTTAGTTGAATTAAAGTCTCTGATAAAATTCCCATTGATGGTTTGTGTGCCTGCCGATCTCCCCGAATAGTAAATTCCCACAGCATTGGTAATTGCAGTTGATCCATTAGTGGTTAAGCCATAAATGGTATTGCCTGAAATGTCAGTGATAGCTGTTTCTGAGTTCCCCGATAAATTAAAATCAATGCCCACAACATTGGCAGTAGCTCCACTTGCTGCAAAATTTTGATTGGATGTGAGGTTAAAAATGGTATTGTTTTGAATTTGAATCGCCCCGCGAACATTGGCCGGTGTAGGATTTTCGAATACAATT
>JBKCHQ010000136.1:0-4948 GCA_046302715.1 Bacteroidia bacterium
TTTGCCGGCCAGGTTAAGGCGCAAACCTACTCTTCTAACTGGTTTAGTGCCGATGCAGATCCATGCTTGGCTGGAGTGAGCGTTGAGTTTGTAATGCACCAGAGAAACAGTTCAGTATCATTCGATGATTATTGGCAGGGTGTTAATAATTATATTCAAATAAAAATTGGCAGCGGCCCATGGCAAGATTGGATTCGTTTAGGAAGTGGAACGGCTTCGGGTCCATTAACTTATAGTAATTATTCCATCTATGGTCAATCGCTATTTTGTATAGAAACGAATTTATTTCCAGACGCAACTGAAATTTCCCCAAATGTTACAGAAACGAATGGATTATCAAAAATTCGATTTGCTCAGCAATTACCCTCTAGCGCTCAAGGGCAACAAATTTCATTTCAGGTAAAAGCGGGAAGTTATTTTGGTGTAGGATCGCCAGTATCCAGTTTTACCTTTGCCACTTTTAATGGAGTTCAGTATAATCCGGTTTTTGCAGCGCCTACGTCGGTAACTGCAACCCCTATTTGCAACGGTGTTCGCTTATCCTGGGTGAATCCTGCTCTATCGTGTGGGGGTGGATCTTATTATCAAGATCAAATTTACATAAATGATGTGTTTTCAACCGTTACTCAATACTCTTTCGATGCAATTACCACAAGTATCGATATAATATATGGTACTCAACCGACGATTTATAATGGTACTCATCCTTTTGAGCCCGGGCAATCTTACCAATTTAAAATAAAAAGACAATACCAAAAACCTTTCTTTGGTACGCTGGGTTATTCGGAATTTACTATTCCGGTAAGCGCCTCAATAAATACAGTGCCCGCTATTATTCAAAATTTGCAGGCAACAACTGACTTATGCCGAAAAGTGAAGTTAACATGGAATGAGGTGAGCAATTGCGACAGTGTAAAAATACTGATTCAATATAGACCCGAATTTCCATTCCAGGAATTAACAACATTATCAGGCTACAGTACAGAATATACACTAAATAGCCCAACAAATTTACCTGGTGCATATTATGCTTATGGAAATTCCCCTGCAAATGAAATTGATCCATTAATCGCCTTCTATGGATTTATTGGAGGATTTAACGATATTGTGTATAAATTTAAAGTAGTTGGCAAAAACCAGTGCGGCTGGGGGGCAGAATCAGGGGAGGTTACAGGCAAACCTCAAAAAGTCCCAACGCAAATTGCTAGAAAGAGACTAACGCTGGAAGGCAATGGTGTACGCCTTCGCTGGGGCTCTTCGCCTACAGATCCATGCGTAGGTGATATTTATAATTGTCCTTTTGATTATACCGTGAAATTCGAAACTGGTTTTCGCATAATACGCGCATCATCGAGCGGCCAAATTGTTGAGTTTGTGGCTCCTGTCGATGCGGTTTCGTTTTTAGACAACACGGTGGTAGGCTGCGAAACCTATACCTACAATGTATTTCCCGTTAACGAATGTGCACCCAATGGATACGATTGCAATTGGCTTGACAATTCAGGTCAAGCTCCTACGATTTTTGCAATTAACTACAATCCTTCGGTATATGCGCAATACAATCTTCCTGAGTCAATAACTACAACACCCAATATTTCCAATGTTCTCACATCCAATTCATTTCAAGCATCAAAGGGGTATTATCCTAACCGCGTCGAACTGAGTTGGACTGGCAACCAACTAGAGCTTATTGACCTGGTGCGCGTGTTTCGTAAGCAATTGGGTTCTGCCGATGCTCCGGTATTGATTGGGTCGGTTGCGCCAAGTGTCGGCGTGTTTATCGATAATTTTGCCGATGCAGGTACGCTTTACGAATACTCCATTCGTGCAGAAAAGACATGTAATGCCAGTTTAATTTATTCAGACATTCTGTATACCGTAGGCTTCAGAAGTCCTATTGCAACAGTAAACGGCAGTGTTACCTATTCGGGTGGTTCTGCAGTTGAAGGCGTTCGAATTTCGGCCGAAAGCAACTCGCAAATAAACGGTGCAGCCTTAGAATTAAATGGCGGCAATGCTTCAATTGCGCACAATGCCGGTTTAAATCCAAGCAATGCAGCATTAATCGAAGGCTGGATAAAACCGAATAGCCTCACAAGCGATTTCACATGGGTGAGTAAACCAGGGCAATACGAAGCCACGTATGTAAGCTCGAGCAATCAATTCTCATTTAAGGTATTCAGCCCATCAACAAACTATACCTTGTTGTCGGATGCCGGGCTTATTCAACCGAATAATTACAACCACCTGGCTTTTCAGCTGCGAAACGATAGCTTGCAAATTTATGTAAACGGGCAATTGGTTAATGCGCAATATACCGATGCGGGCATTACAATTAATCCGGGTGTTTCCGCGATAATCATAGGGCAGGGCTTTAATGGCTTAACGGATGAAGTGCGTATTTGGAACACCTCCAAATCGGCCAAAGAAATTCGACAAAACTACAGCCGCTATTTAACCGGTGGCGAAGCGGGATTAAAAGTGTACCTTAAATTCGACGAAAGCAACGGAAGTGGTGCATACGATATGTCGCGGGTAAATTCGAACTACAATAAGAACAATGCGACATTAAACGGAACCCAATGGTCAACGAGCATTCCTACATCGGCCCAGCTTTCGAATGCCGCCTATACCAACAACCTGGGCAATTACACCCTCGTATTGCCGTATAACGGAGTTGGCGAGAGTTTTACCCTCAGCCCAAGCTATTTAAACCATACGCCATTTTTACCCGCCTCGCGCGTTATTTATTTGGGCGATGGCTCATTTGTGCAAAACAACATCGATTTTGTCGACCAATCGTCGTTTACCGTTACTGGCTCTATATTTTATGCAGGAACCAATTGTCCGGCAAAAGACATTAACATTCGTGTAGATGGCCAATTGGTAGTGGTTGCCGGCGAACCCGTAAAAACGAATTCCGACGGTAGTTTTTCGGTAGAAGTGCCTATTGGGCAGCATTATGTTGATGCCTACAAAGAGGGTCACGTGTTCACGGTGGGCCGTTTCCCAAGTGCAGCGGGTACAACGTACAATTTCCAAAGCGACATGCAAGTGAACTTTACCGACAATACGCTCATTAAAGTAATTGGTCGTGCAGTGGGTGGAGACCGAGAAGGCAATAAAATGCCAACGCTTTCAATAAATAATATTGGAAAAACGAAAGTGATATTTACTTCTGAATCGGGCTGTGCCGGAGATACTTTAATTACTGATAATATAACGGGAGAATATGTTACCTATTTACCTCCTTTAAAGTACATTATCTCTGCAGAGGTTATAAGTAATCCTTTAATTAATTTTGGAGAACAAGATTTACTTGATTTAACAGGATCGCTTCCTCTTCAAACAGATATTGTAAGTGAAAACGTTAATGTGAATTATAACTATAAAAAGAATTTTATTTACCACAATGTCCCCGAAATATCGGTAACCGATATAGATGGAGTAAGTCCATTTATTGGCGACGATGAGTTAGAATTTATTGATCCTGCAACAGGGCAAACCCAATACCGAGATTTACGGATTAAGCCATTGCGCTGGCCCATTTTCTCGAGCGGCGACAAGGAGAAAATATACAAGTGTTTGATTAAAGTATATGAACTTTATATAAATGCGGATGATACTATTAAAAGAGATAGTGTTCCATCAACCAACGGTAGGCTCTATGTATCGAACCAAATGGCCGATTCATATACCATTGAATCGGAAGGCAATAGCCAAACCGGTACAACCCCATCCGTGTTGCTTTCGGATGTGAATAACCCGGATACGCTCAAAAGCCTGGTGTATTCGTTTAAGGCTACCCGTGCCAATTTTAATGTAGATGCCAATATACCTGAATACAGTTATACACAGCGCATAGACATTTCGGTTATACAAGAGGATGGTACCATTATTCCTCCATGGTCTTTAAGAGCGTATAACTTAGGCGTTCAATCGGTAGGTAATCAGTATTTTACCACAGGTCCAGACGTGGTTGAATATGTGTTGCGCGACCCTCCGGGCAATGCGAGTTTTGCAACGCGTGAGGCCGGTACAACCAAAACAAGAAGTACCACTTGGGGTTGGAATGCAGGTTCATCTGCTTATGCAAATGATCTTATTTTAGCAGGTACTAAATTTACGGCTGGGGTCGGCGTACTAACCTCAGTTAGTTTTGAAGCTAACTTTGGTGCAGGCTTTGGTTTTGAAATCAGCGGGGGGAGGAATGGCGAAGTTTCGAGTATAGAAACAAGGAGCACCACCCTGAGTACGAATTTAGATAGCGATATTCCGGGCCCGAGGAGTGATATGTACTTTGGTAAATCCATGAACATCAATATTGGGATTACTGATAATTTAATACTAGTACCCGCAAGCTTGGTATCGAATAGTTTTGACGTGATTTCAGAGAGTATTGATCCCAACACGCCCACGATTGAATTTGACCGGATGAACCTAGGCATATCGCATGGAATTTCAATTCAGCCCAAGGGCTACGAAACCACTTTTATTTTATCTCAGGCTCAAATCATTGAAGATAAAATACCAACGCTTAAAAACGTTCGTAAATTAATTTTACAGACGAATCCCAAATACACTTCCAATCTTCCTATTACCGACGAAAAATTTGGACTCAACAACGACGATCCGATTTTTGGTGCCGATACATCAAGCAACACACCTAATGTTGCGGAATTTAGAGATATGAGTGGCCCGAGTTATACATATTTAGCTGAAAATGAAGCCGACTCTTTAACTGGCGACAGTGTTCGGTACTTGAACAACCAGATTAAAGCATGGGAAGAATCCATTCGAATGAATGAAGAGGAGAAAGTAAATATTACCAATGCGGCATACCGTGAACAGAAAAAAAATGCCGAATTGACTGTATTAGAAAATAAATACCAGGCTGTAATTATCGGAGCAGCACTTGCCGGAGTGACTGTAGGTGCTGGAAATATTG
>JBKCHQ010000137.1:0-7445 GCA_046302715.1 Bacteroidia bacterium
CCCGAAACAGAGGGAGTGCCGATAATGTTAAGGTTGTCAATATTGGTAAGATCAAAATCAGCTTCCCACGACACGGTACCACTGGTTTGCGCGTTTACTGTTAATGTTTCACCTTGGCAAAGCGAGTCGGCATTTGCCGAAACAGTAAGCAATACTGCAGGAAGTAAGGTAACCGTTACTGAGTCGCTATTCGTGCATCCGGCTGCTGAGGTGGCCGAAAGGTAAAACATCGTAGTTTGATTGGTGTTTGCCTGCGTTGTAATGTTAGTTGCATCTACTACTAAGTTCGCGGGTTCCCAGCTTACATTAGAAGTGCTGCTTGTTCCGACGAGTTGTATGTTATCGCCAATACAAATACTTTGTGGTATACCGGCATCTACGGATGGCGGTAATTCGCTCGTTACTGGAACCGAAACAGATTGGCGCAGAGCGCAGGAGCTTAAATATATCGTTTCATTCGTTTGGCTAGGAAAATAGGTTAACGAATCGCTGTTGCCTAAGTCATTATTCATAACAGCGCTACCCCAGAAAAATGTGTTGGGTGTAGCTCCACTTAACACTATGAGCTCGACACTACTTCCCAAACATGCCGTATCGCTCGAAGCAATAAGCTCGGGAAGGGCGGTAGCAATGTTAATTTGTCCATTGCCTCCTTTAGTAGCTCCGTTCGGAGGGAATTCGGTAAGCGAGCTGCCATCGGTAGTACCGTTGGCTCCACCGTTAACATTTACATTGGGTAAGGAGTTGCTCAAAGAAACATAGCCACCGCCACCGCCACCGCCAGGCCCTTCGCCTTCGGTAATATTAACGGGCAAATCCTGATTGCCGCCGTTGCCTCCTTTGGCTTCAATACTGATGCCTGAGATACTGAGCGAACTGTTTACGATTACGGCTCCTCCGCCTCCAGCACCTCCAGCACCATCGTTGCCCCCACTAAGAAATCCGGGGGTTGTGTTTCCGCCATTAGCACCGTTGGCTCGAATAAATCCCGATCCATTAATCACATCAAACGAGCGGATGAGCACAATTCCTCCTCCGTTGCCACCATTGCCACCATCGTCGCCGTTTTCTTCGCCAGCGCCACCGCCGCCACCCATAAAAACACGCTGTCCGCTATAAAGCAACGGTTTTCCGCCCAAGCCTCCATTATTACGACGGTAATCTCCACCGTTTGAGGGATTGCCAGGAGGTAGGGTTAAAGCATTAATGTTACCCGAAGAAAATGTATAACCGCCTCTTCCGCCGCCCGAGCTGGTACTGTTTGCGAAATTGGCCGATTCAAGATTCCACGCAGTGATCCAAGACGTATTTGAAATGTCGGGATTGCCGTTTCCGGTGTACAATGCAGGATTTCCGGCATTGGCACCTCCACCACCTCCGGCATTATGCGCATTTCCACCGCCACCGCCGTTTGCAGGTGCACCCTTACAAAACGGAAAGCCCCAGTTGGCATAATCGCTTTGCGAGCCGGCAATACTTTCGCCCTTTTCGGCGCCATACTCGTTGTTGGAGTTAGCAAAATTCAAAACCCCAAATTGACCCAGCGATGGTGTTGGGTCTGCCCCGCCGCGAAATCCTTTGCCACTTACATCAATTGCATTTGTACTGTTCAGGTTTAATGCTTTATCGGTTTCAATAACTACTACTCCCCCGGTTTGCCCGTTCCATTGAGGAGCGGTAATATTTCCGCTCCCATTAACAGTAAGCTGCCGGTAACGGGGCACACGAATAATTTGAGTATTGCCCCAAGATGAGTAGCTATTTTGAAGTCCACAGCTCAGTTCAATGGTGGACGGAAATGAAACCGATTTAACCTCTGCCCATTCATAATTACCGGAATTGTTATACTGCGTTATGGCTCCAAAATTAGGCTCGTCAGAAGCATTAATCTGGGCTCCCTGCATCTGAATTATCAAGAGCAAGTCTCCGGCAGAGAGGGCTGATGTAAAACGATTGTTGTCGTTTAAGGTAATTGAACTAGACGTTATCGTGGTGCTGCCTGCATTTACATCGGCAGTTAAACGAGCGTATTCATTAACAATAGAGCCTGTTGCCGTTATGATTGCATCGTTATTTTTACCCCTTTGAGCGTTAAGATACAGTCCGAAAAATAAAAGTATCCACGTTAAAATTCTTGAGCGCATGTGAGATTTAAGTTTAGCGCATCAAAATAAAGATATTCTAGCGAAATTTTGTGTGTCGGTAATTCAAAATCTTACAGATTCAACCATAGGAATAGCTCAGCAATCAATCCATGCACGTACCATAAGCCGTTCTCGTTCAAATTCGGGCGCATTTATAAATGCAGTGCGGTTATGGAGTAAAAAAGTATTATTAAAGATCAAAATATCTCCCGCTTCCATTAAAACACTGAATTGGTGTTCTGCTTGGTCTAAATAATGATCCAAGGCATTAAGCATTTCGATATAGCCGTCGGGCAAAGGTTCGCTTGCTTTTTGATGTCCGCGTTCGAGCCAGTATCGCATGTAGCGAAAGGTAAAAGTCGAATCACTTTTTTCAAGAATGGGAAAACGGTTACGTTTGAGGTTTTCAAGGGAGAATTCGGTTCCGGGAGTAACAATATCTCTAATTGCTGAAAAGGTTAAAAGTGCTTCATAAGCGGGAAAATTCGCTATTAAATGCACGTAGGCGTTAGCGGCGTTAACCAAGAGCGATTGTCCGCCTTCTAAAGCAGGTCTAATACATAATAAACCCACAACTTTAGGGAAATAACCGGCTGCCGAACTGTCGGTATGAAAGCCTGTAGTATCGTGTGTTTGACTTATGGGTATTCGAGAATTTATATAATCACCTCCATAATCTTTTACATCGTAAAAGGCTCCGTATCGTTCGTTGAGCATACCAATACGCTTGCAGCATTCGGCATAAATTCTACGCTGGATGTTTTCATGCTGGTCGTTAATTTGTGTACGCAATAAAATAAAGCCCGGAGATGCATCCAAAAATCTATGAAACCAATTTTGGTTCATCCGTTCAGGAAGATATCCATCCCTTAATTGAAAACGTTCTTCTTCAGAAAATAAATGCACTACAAGAGATGCATCGGGTATTTCATTCCAGATCAAATGGTTCATTTTACCAGCTTAAATGCGGTATGCAGCGGTGTTCCCAAAAGTGGTCCGAAGAATTCCTGGTCGAGCTTCACATGTTCCTCATTTATATGAAGTTCTTTTACCACTGGCATACTTTTAAATCCAGAATGTATAAAGCAGTTGAAGTAATCTTCCCATGTTTTATGAACGCATTGAACGTTTACGGGAACCCGATCGAGCCGCCATATTTGACCGGGAAAAAGAATGTTACGCCCGCTAAAATAATCACCGTGGGGTTCAAAATAGAAAGGAAACTCTTTCTTTCGTAAAAATGGGAGTGAGGGATGCGGAACGGCCATTACAAAAGTACCTCCCGGTTTTAAAATTCGGTAAATTTGTTCGATGGTTTGCGCACTTTCTTCAACATTTAGATAGTTGAATAAGAACATGGCTAAAACCAAATCGAACGATTCGCCTTCAAAATCGGCTATGCTGCGGGCATCTCCTACCTGATATTCAATACCAGAACTCTCGGCAGATTTGGCTGCATCAATCATCTTCTCGGAAATATCCATGGCTAAAACGGATGCAGCACCTCGATTCTTTAGCTGCCGCGCCACATATCCCTCGCCGCAGCCTAAATCAAAAACGCGTGTGTCTTTTATAGGTTCACACAGGTCGAGAACAAATGGGCGGGCCGAGTAATCCGATAACAAGATGGGTTTTGTGCGTTGCCAACTTTCCGCTTGAGCATTATATAAGTTGCGCGTGTCTTTTTCGATCATGAAGAGATGTTGAATGCCGCAAGTTATATCTTGTGCCGAATTATTACATCCAGCTGAGATAAATTAATATTAAATTTTCAAAAAGACCCTAATATGTTACATTTTGTGCTTACACTTGTTGTTCACTAAAAACCGCCTTAACCATGGAAAAAACTGCTCCACTAATTACTGATTTATCCAACATTAATCACCCTGTTTTAGAATCTTTGCTCGACGAAGCCATGAATCACCGCGCAGTGAATCATCCTTACCTCAAGGCCTTGGCCAGCGGTTCGTTTGCCAATATGCCCGCAGTAATGCGCGATTTTGCCGGTCAGTACGGTTTTTACAGCGCCTGGTTTCCACGTTACTTAACCGGGGTAATTTCAAAAATGGAAAATGCCGAACATCGCACGCATCTTCTTGATAATCTTGCCGAAGAGAGCGGTCATTTGCATGAAGAGGACATGGAAGCTATTCGTGAATTGGGCATTAAGGATGAATGGGTACAAGGTATTCCGCATCCCCAGCTGTTTAAGCGTTTTCAACATGCCATTGGAGCCGAAACAGGAGGAAAACCGGGCATTGAGGTTGAAATTTGGCGCGATGGATTTTTAACACTCATTCAAAATTCCAATAAATCGGCTGCTAACGCAGTAGGTGCAATTGGCCTGGGAACCGAATCGGTGGTAAAATATATTTACAGATATATTATCGAGGCCATTGAAAAACATACCGATTTAACACTTGAGCAGTATGTGTTTTTTCCGCTACATACTGAGGTAGACGACGAACACGGTCTCATTCTGCTTGACATTGCACGTCAAATGATTGATGAAGGTGCGCAATCGGCTCACGAGGTTAGAAAAGGAATGCTCACCGCATTAAATATGCGTGCCTGCTATTGGGAAGATATGATGCATCGCGCACAAAAATTAGGATAAATGAGTGCTCAACTTTGCCTTTTGGCGCTTCGTAACCACTGGCTCGAAACGCATGAACTAGAGCGGATTCGTGATGGATTTTCCGCGGTAAAAGTGGCATTGGATCAATCTTCGGCCGTTGGCTTGGTAGGGCATGCTTCGTTTGTGTCGCTTTTATATGTTACAGCGCAGCATCAGCCTGGTTCGTATCAACGTATGCATACCATGCTCGACGATCAAGTTTCCAGTATTCCTGAATTTTCAGCCGAGGAATTGGCAGTTTGGGATGCTGTTTGGATGGATCTTCAATGGAAACGGACAGGAATGCTTAACGATAAAATTAACGAACGAAAAACGCTGACGCATTCAATGGCTGAAGAAGATTTTCGATCATCCTTAACCGATGTGCGGCTCGATGGCATTTACGAGAATCATTCCGATAAACTTAATATTGATTTTCAGGTTCAGCGATTGCCATTCCCGCTTGAGGTGCTCGATCCGCGTATAGTGCGAATCCCTCCCGGTAAAACTAACGAGTTGCACAAGCATGCACACGAAACGGTGTTCATTTTCATGCAAGGCAGTGGTCATGTAAAGGTGGATCAGGTGCGTATTAGAGTGGCACCGGGCGATTTTGTATTTATTCCACGCTGGTGCCTGCATCAGTCGGTGAATGAGTCGGATGGCGACATGGTATTTCTGGCGGTGGCCGATTTTGGTCTCACCGGAAAATCGTTTACAGGTAATTATTTGAAAACGGCACGTCTAAAGACAGAATAATTGTGTAATTGTCAATTTAATATTGACTATTTTGTCAAATCGTTAAATTTTGACCAAATCGTTAAAATTAATCATTTAAAACAGCTCTTTTTTTTAGCGTTTTAAATAAAGTTTATAGTTTTGCAGGGTTAAAATTGAACGGATCATGAGAACAATACAATTCCGCGAAGCTTTACGTGAAGCACTTTCAGAGGAAATGCGTCGCGACGAAAGCGTTTTTTTAATGGGAGAAGAAGTTGCCGAATACGACGGCGCCTATAAAGTGAGTCAAGGCATGTTGGCCGAATTTGGCGAAAAACGTGTGATTGATACGCCCATTGCCGAACTGGGTTTTGCAGGAATTGGAGTAGGGGCAGCCATGAATGGATTGCGCCCGGTAATTGAATTCATGACGTTTAACTTTTCGCTGGTTGCTATTGATCAAGTTATTAACTCGGCGGCCAAGATGATGTCGATGTCGGGCGGTCAGTTTACGGTTCCAATCGTATTTCGCGGTCCAACGGCTTCGGCCGGGATGCTGAGTTCGCAGCATAGTCAAGCCTTCGATAATTGGTATGCCAACACTCCGGGGCTTAAAGTAATTGTTCCTTCCAATCCCTACGATGCTAAAGGATTATTAAAAAGCGCCATTCGCGACAATGATCCCGTTATTTTTATGGAATCGGAGCAGATGTATGGCGATAAAGGCGAAGTGCCTGAAGAAGAATATCTTATTCCAATCGGTAAAGCTGACATTAAACGCTCAGGTTCCGATGTAACTATTGTTTCTTTCGGAAAAATTATCAAAACCTGCTATACTGCAGCCGAAGAATTGGAGAAAGACGGTGTTTCCTGCGAGATTATTGATTTGCGTACTATTCGTCCGATTGACTACGATACCATCATTGAATCGGTAAAGAAAACAAACCGATTGGTAATCGTTGAAGAGGCTTGGCCGCTCGGAAGCATAGCCACCGAAGTGAGTTTTAAAGTGCAGCGTGAAGCATTTGATTATCTCGATGCTCCGGTTTTGCGGGTTACATCAGCCGATGTTCCGTTACCGTATGCGCCAACCTTAATAGAAGCTGCATTACCTAATGCTGCACGTGTAGTAAGTGCGGTAAAGCAGGTAATGTACAAGGCTTAACCGTTAAAATTCACATATTTTTAACGAGGCTTTTCGTTTCGAGGCGAAAAACTCCTATTTTTGCGCCCCTTAATTTTGTTAACAAACGTTAAATAAATAAAGAATGGAAAAATTCCTCTATCTCGTACCTGTATTTGGTGTAATAGGCCTTATATGGATGTTCGTACAATCGGCCTGGGTAACTAAGCAAGATGCTGGCGACAGTAAAATGCAAGGCATTGCAGGTGCTATTGCCGATGGCGCTATGGCATTTTTGAAAGCCGAATACCGAATTTTAGCAATTTATATGCTTTTGGCTGGAACGGCGTTGGGCGTATTGTCGCAAAATGTGGAGTCGTCGCATATTTTAATTGTTTTGTCATTCGTTATTGGTTGTGTATTCAGCGCCTTGGCCGGATTTATTGGGATGCGCATTGCCACCAAAGCTAACGTTCGCACCACGCAGGCCGCGCGTACATCGCTTTCGAAAGCTTTGAAAGTATCGTTCAGCGGTGGTTTGGTAATGGGATTAGGTGTTGCAGGATTAGCGGTGTTGGGCTTGAGCATGTTGTTCATTATATTCTTCCATTTCTTTATGGGTGGAAAAATGACTACGTATGAAGACATGACCCGTGTGCTCGAAGTTCTAGCTGGTTTTTCTGTGGGTGCCGAGTCTATCGCGCTATTTGCGCGTGTTGGCGGGGGAATTTACACTAAAGCAGCCGATGTGGGTGCCGATCTTGTAGGGAAAGTTGAAGCAGGAATTCCTGAAGACGTTCCGCGTAACCCCGCAACCATTGCCGACAATGTGGGCGATAAC
>JBKCHQ010000138.1:0-7328 GCA_046302715.1 Bacteroidia bacterium
AAATGTTGCAGTCCAGAGTATCTTAGGTTGCAATCCACAAACATTATCGCTAAAACAAATTGTAGCATTGGTAAGATCGTTGGCAAGCGTTAGCGTCATATCCGCACTAGGATTGATCGCTCCATCTGCAGTACAAAGCGACCATTCGTATTGTTGCCCCGCTGTTACATTATAGGTATTATACTCTCCTCCCCAAGTTCCTCCAACTGCATCCACAAAAACATTAGATGTGGTGGTCTGTGTGCCGAGCCAGGCAGCCCCCACATTGCACCCACCTCCTAGACACTGCCCTGGTTGGGCCCATAAACTTTCACCGAATGGCAAAAGAATAATCAATGCCCCCAAAATCCGAAAGCAAAATTTAAATAAAAGCGGTTTAATAGAAACAAAAGTCATGTCATGCGATGAAGTCGGTTTTTTTCTTTCCCACTTAACGCATTCTTAAAACAGCAAAAATATACAACAATTGTAGCGTTTGTCATTTTAAAGTATTTGTGCAGCAATATTGTTGGTTGGTTTACCTGCAGAATTCAAAGCTAATAATTTTTATCTTAACAATTAATACATAAGGTGTTTTTTAGGCATACCTTAGCAATAAATTAGGTATTGTCTAATTCGATTTCATGCTACCCCTTTTAATTTTTATATAGTCTTTGGAACAACTTTTAATAATCGCTAAATAACAGCTATTATTTCCCAGGCAGTAGATTAATTTCTCTGTCTTAAAGGCTTTATGTAATTGGGCCCTAATTACTGTATTTATCCTTCCAAAGCCTAGTTAAAACTTCACTAAATTCCCGCTCACGTGCATTGTTTCCGGGTTCATAAAATCGCTTCCCGTGTATCGAATCGGGCATAAATTCCTGCTCCGTGAAATTGCCTTCATAATTATGTGCATACTTGTATGCGTCACCGTATCCCAATTCCTTCATTAAAGCGGTTGGTGCATTTCTCAAATGCAGGGGCACAGGCAGGTCGCCGGTTTGCTTCACAAATTCTATCGCACCGCGTATGGCCGTGTATGACGAATTGCTTTTGGGCGAACAGGCCAAATACACGGCGGTTTGTCCCAGCACCAAATCACATTCGGGGTATCCAATTACCGAAACTGCCTCAAAACATGAGGTGGCTAACATCAATGCATTCGGGTTAGCAAGGCCAATATCTTCAGAAGCCAGTAAAATCATCCTTCGAGCAATAAACTTCGGGTCTTCACCGCCAACAATCATGCGCGCTAAATAATAAATAGCGGCATTAGGATCTGAACCTCGCACGCTTTTAATAAATGCCGAAATAATATCATAATGCTGCTCTCCCGATTTATCATACAGCGCCAGGTTATGCTGTAAAACCTGTTTAACCGATTCATTGCCAATTTCTACCCGGTCATTCTCACTACTCAGATTATGCACGGTGAGTTCGAACAGGTTCAACAACTTTCGGGCATCGCCTCCCGAATACCGAAACAAGGCATCGGTTTCTTTAATCTCAATATTTCTGAATTTCAGGTAGCGATCTTCCGTCACCGATCTTTGCAATAAGCCCATTAAATCGTCAACGGTAAGTGGATTTAAGGTGTACACTTGGCATCGCGATAATAACGCAGCAATGACTTCAAAAGATGGATTTTCGGTGGTGGCGCCGATTAAGGTAACAATACCTTTTTCAACGGCCCCGAGTAGAGAATCTTGTTGTGACTTCGAAAACCGGTGTATCTCGTCGATAAAAAGAATCGGTTTTTTGAGCAATCCGCCCTGCCGTGATGCCGATTCAATGACTTCACGCACCTCTTTTACGCCCGATGCAATGGCACTTAAACTGTAAAACGGCACATCGGTATGCAGGGCAATTAAATTGGCGAGCGATGTTTTTCCAACCCCTGGCGGACCCCAAAAAATCATAGAAGGAAGCGGAAGACTCGCATCGATAATGCGTCGTAATACCCCATTTTCGCCCAATAAATGCTGCTGACCTATATATTCTTCAATACGTTTAGGCCGCATCCGTTCTGCCAATGGTTCGTTGGAAATCATGGTAATAATTCCAGTTCGGCGGGTCGCTTATGTTTCCAGCGTTTATGCGTCCACAACCAATATGCGGGTTCTTGTTTAATAATTTCTTCCAGAAATTGGGTATGAGCGATACTAATTCCTCCTTCCGAAAATGTGCTTGCTTGCTCACAAACGGGATGATAAGTAAGGGTGTAATAGCCTCTTTTTAGTTTCGTGATTTTTCCAAATAGAACCACCATATTATTGCTGCGTGCATACCTTTCGGTACCTTTAGATACACCTGTTTCCTGATTGAGGAATGTCGTCCAATAAGCCTTTTCGGGTTTTGACGGACTCTGATCCACAATAAATCCCCACACGCACTGCGTATTCATTAGTTCGGTCATCTTTTCCGACACCTCTTTTACCGAAACCAATCGCACTCCAAATCTACTACGCGAATTGATCAACGTTCGATTAAATACCTTGTTTTTAAGTGGCATATAAAGTCCATAAGTGGGAATTTTACTTTGCAGTGCCAGCGACATAGCTGCCCACTCCCAATTGCCGTAATGGCCGGTAATAGCCAATACCGAACGACCCTCATTTAAATATTGATTAAGCAAATCTGGATTGGTAGTCCGCATGCGCTTTTTAAGTGCGTTTTCACTTATGCTAAACGATTTAACGGTTTCTACCACCAAATCGCAAAAATGTTTGTAGAATTTTTTTTCGACCCCAATTATTTCGTTGTCCGATAAATGCGGAAATGCCTTTTTTAAATTGTTACGGGTTACCTTAATTCGGTATTTAAAAACACGATAAATAAGCAGATAAAAAAAATCAGAAATTAAATATAAAACACTAAATGGAAGGTAGGACAGTGCATGTATGAAGCCTAAGCCGATATAACTTAACATCTATTTATTTGCAATAAAATTTTAAAATTTCAAAGGCCTCCGCATAACCCAATTCGGCCGATTTCACAATATCTCTGCAGGCCATTTCCTTACTGCTTATTATATATAGCGTTATTCCACGTTTATAGTAATATTTCCCCTCGGTATCGTTTTTTTGAATAGCAAGCGAGTAATCATTTATGGCATTGTCGTAATCGCCCATTAAAAAATAATTTTGTCCACGAGCTGCATAATAATGTTCTTCTTCAGGCTTAAGGATGATGGCATCTGAATAATCCTTTTCGGCCGCCTGATAACTGTTTAGTGCAGTTTTACAAAGTGCCCGCAAATAATATCCTTCGGCGTTGGCCGTGTTTATTTTAAGAAGTTCGTTGCAATCTGCCAAAGCATCTTTAAGGCGTTTTAAGGCATAATAGCATTTTGATCGATAAAATAGTGCGTCTTCGCTTTTAGGATTTTCCTTAAGCGCTTTTGTTAGCAGTTCCTCTGCCTCAACGTATTCCTCTCTCAATATATGTGTGGCAGCCGCATTAATTTTATCAAGGCTTTGCGCCAAGACCTTAGTTGAATGAAAACAACAAATAATTAAACAAGCAAAAAAATAGCGATACCGAAAATATTTCATCCTATTTCTTAATGTTTATAGGAGTTTGATGGCGCCCCGGACTCTCTTCTCCGCAATATTTTTCAAGATATTCATTAGAGGCTTTCCAATTGGCAGCTTTGCTGAGGTAAAAATCTCTGAAGGCTTCTTCGCGCCTGCCCAGCATTAAAAAACATTGACCACGGGCAAATAAGGCCTCGGCATAATCGCTTTTAGCTGCAACAGCCTGGTCTAGAAATACGATAGCATCATCGTATTTTTGTGAACCCATTAAACGCACGGCGTCATTATAATTTTTACTGTAATCGCTCGATTGTCCAATGACCACGTTTATTGAAAAGAGCAGTATTGACAGTGTTAAAAATTTATGGAGTGTCATTCTGTGCAGTATGAATTATAATTGTTTTCTGCTTCTTCATTACCCAAAGCCATAGCCTTCTTCCAGTCGGCGCAGGCGCCTTTTTTATTACCCGACAGGTATTTTGCCGAACCTCTAAAACTTAACGCCTCATCATGATTGGGATTCAATTCAATACATTTATTAAAATCATCAATCGCTTCTTTGTCCTTCTCCACACCACCTCTCGAAATAGCTCTAAAATAATAGGCATCTGCAAGGTTGGGATTCAATTCAATAGCCTTATTGCAGTCTTTAATGGCGAATTTAAAATTTTCGGCCTCATAACTCAATTCAGCTCTACTTAAATACGCTTCGGCATAACCAGGATTTATTTCAATGGCCATATTTAAATCGCTCATGGCTTTATCGGCATTTCCAAAATCAAAATATGCTATGCCGCGATTATAAAAACCTTCAGCATTTTTGGCATCCACAGCAATACATTTGTCAAATGCTTGTATTGATTCTTTCTCTTGCCCCAATAAAGAATACGCAATACCTAATTGCAAGTAAAGTTCGGCACTATTGGCTTTCAGGCTTTCTGCTTTTTTAAAATCCTCCAAAGCTGCCGCTGCATTTTTTAAGCCCAGATGAGCCTTACCTCTTAAAATAAGGTATTCGGTATTTTCGGGATTCGATTTCAAAAGTGCTTCGGATTGTTCCATCGCTTTTGCGCCTTCTCCGTTTTTAATCAGTTCGAGAATTTCAGCTGCCTGTCCAAAAGAAATTGAGGAAAATAAAGTAGAAAATATAACAAAGAAAACTGCAAAAATTAAATTTGGTTTCATAACGTCAATTAAGATTTTAAAAGTAAAGAAACTTTTTTGTTTTAGACCATCCAACGCTACAATTATCCTGCCCTTCGCTTTTTTTCCTTAAGCAATAGCTTAAGTTCGCGACTAGTTTGTCCGGCAACTGAAGTGTTTTCATCGGCACGGCGCATCAGGTAGGGCAAAACATCCGCTACCGGTCCATATGGTACATATTTGGCCACATTATACCCGGCATGGGCCAGATTAAAACTTATGGGGTCGCTCATGCCCAGAAGTTGCGAAAAATAAATTCGCTCATCCTTAGGTTTTAATCCGAAATTTTTCATTAGCGAAGTAAGTTTCAGTGAGCTATCTTCGTTGTGTGTACCTGCACACAGGGCAAAAACCTCAATATTTTGCACAATAAACTCCAGTGCATTATTGTAATCAATATCTGTGTTTTGTTTCGTGGCTTGAATGGGATCGGCATAGTTTAAATCCGCTGCACGCTGCCGCTCTTTTTCCATATAGGCGCCACGCACCAGTTTCACTCCTATCTTAAATCCTTCGTTAACCGCTATCTCATGCCACTTTTTTAGTGCCTCAAGTCTGTCGTGACGGTACATTTGAAACGTGTTATACACCACCGCTCGTTCACGATTGTATTTTCGCATCATTTCGAGGATCAGCTGGTCCATTACAGGTTGTATCCAAGTTTCTTCGGCATCCATCATAATACGCGAATTTTCTTCGAATGCCTTTTTACATAAACGCTCCACACGATGCTTTACCCGGTCAAATTCATGCCGCTCCGATTCTGTCAACTCCTTGTCTTCGCTCACTTTTTCCAATAATCCAAAACGAGCAATTCCGGTAAGTTTAAACACACAAAACGGCACTTTGTCATCGAGTTGTGCACGATTTTGAGTTTCGGTAATTTCATTAAATGTACGCTCAAAATCTTCCTCGCTTTCTTTTCCTTCGACCGAATAATCGAGGATGGTGCCAATACCAAATGCATCCAGCGTGTTGATGGTTTTTTCGCAATCCTCGATATCAATTCCTCCACAAAAATGGGCATATATAGTTTTACGGATTAGATATCGCCCCAAAGCCAGACGAACCGCAATGTATGCCAAAGGCTTAGATAGTTTTACTAAGGTATTGCTTCCAATGAGTTTAAATAACCAATATGCCTTTGATAGTTCGGCATTACTTCGGTATTTAAAGGCTATTTCCGTATTTTCAAATGAAAGCATAGAGCGAAGTGAAGCTTGCAAAAATATAAATTAAGCACTGCAATCGGTTGTATGTTAATTTTTCTTGTGCAGTTCTTCATTAACCTTTTTCTTTACA
Organism: Bacteroidia bacterium; assembly: GCA_046302715.1. Classification (GTDB taxonomy): domain Bacteria; phylum Bacteroidota; class Bacteroidia; order M30B66; family M30B66; genus CAMCXT01. The sequence continues at coordinate 6,024 of JBKCHQ010000138.1, forward strand.
AGGTGGAAACACGCATCGAAACCGGCATCGAAGCCCGCAAGGTATTGGCGGCACTTATCGCACAACGCAACCATGTTGTGGTATGTGATACTTCTACCGCTGTATTATGTTTACCTCTGCTCCCCGAACTGCATGCATCTAAATTGCAGGTTCTACCTGAAGGCGAACATCATAAAACTCTACATCAATGCGAAAATTTGCTCAGCATGATGCTTGACGCCGAACTCGATCGCAACAGTGTTTTAATCAATTTTGGGGGCGGCACCGTATTAGATATGGGAGGTTTTGCGGCTTCGATTTTCAAGCGCGGTATTTCTTATGTCAATATTCCCACTACACTTTTGGCCATGGCCGATGCTGCAGTTGGCGGTAAAACTGCGGTAAATCTGCATAACTACCGCAATATGATTGGTAGCTTTCACCACCCCGAAGCGGTATTTATTTTTCCCGAACTGCTTCAATCGCTGCCTTATGCACAATGGCTTTCAGGCTGCGCGGAGATTTTTAAGCATGCCATAATAAACGGAGCCGAAGCCTGGAATTGCGTGTGTAATAGACCTGTTGGTGAATGGTTTGACGATAACAGTTTGGTGCAACAAGCACATTTTAAATATGAATGGATAAAAGACGATCCTTTCGATCGCAATAAAAGGCAATGGCTTAATGCCGGCCACACGACGGCACACGCTATCGAAACCGTTTATCTTAATAATAATCAGTCGTTATTACATGGTTTTGCCGTGGCTGCAGGTTTGTGGATTGAATCGTATTTGGCACAGGCATTATTTGACACCGACAGGGATTTTACCGCTTGTTTGCAATCGCGCATTCTGGAAGTGTTTCCGAAGGTAAACCTTACTTTAGAGATGCAACAGTCTGTTTTAGAAGCGATGATTTTTGATAAAAAAGGCGTAAATGGCATCCGTGTATTTAGTTTACCTGTTGGTCCCGGAAGCATTAAAGTTGTTAACGTTCCTCAAACCGAGCTTATTCAAGAGGCCATCGAAGCATATATCCATGCCTGAAACGTTTGAACTTTCGTTACACCGCAGCACCCTAAAGGTGAAGCCTCAATTGCCGCTATCGAAAAGCATCTGTAACCGTCAACTCATTATTCAATATGTATCGGGTCAAAAGGTTAGGGCAGGGGAGTTATCGGATGCTGACGATAGCCGTTTGCTTGAAGAAATTCTAAGAACTAAACCTCGGTCAGCTTTTGTAGGAGCAGGAGGCACCACCCTCCGTTTTGCCATGGCGTATTTTGCGGCAACTGATGGCACTGAGATCACCTTGCACGGCACTTCC
>JBKCHQ010000139.1:0-43427 GCA_046302715.1 Bacteroidia bacterium
CGTTCAATATCGGCCGTTTCGACATCGGTCTGCGAGCTTACCGAAACGTATTCGCCGGCAGCCATCGAAAGTGCTCCGGCCACAAGTCCGGCCAGGCTGGCCAAAACTACCGGCTCACGCGAAATACTTGCTGCCGCCACACCAATCGCCAAACTCGATGTCGATAAAATTCCGTCGTTCGCGCCAAGTACTGCTGCCCTAAGCCAGTTGCTGCGCTGCACATAGTGCGGAGCCAGGTAATCGTCGTGCTTGCTGTTCATGGCGTAAGAAATAGGGAATGTTCTTTCAGTAAAGTTAAACTGTTTTGGTAACGTTCTTCGGTTTTTCCACTCACAACGCCAAATGGGCGACCAGAATTTTCGAGCAGGTTGAGATAACGAAAAAACAACTCCTCACGCAAATGCGGATGTTCGCGCAGAGGGTCGGCTTTCCAGGCGAGGTCAATATCCATCAATAAAGTGAAATCGAATACATTTCGCTCCGATTCGGCTTTAATCCATTTCGGACATTTCCCAAAAACCACCTCCATCCATATGCGAAACACCAGCAAATCAGTATCGCAAATCACCAATGCCGAGGAGCCTTGCAGGGCTTCGCTTTGCAGCCTGAACTGCTCCTGTGCCATCCATTCCACATCTTCAAACGTGTAGCGATAATTAGGGCGGCTTTCTAGCCAAGTGCGCGCAAACTCCGGGACTACCATCGCATCGTGCTTTTCGCCAAAGATTTTGCAAATGCTGCTTTTGCCGGTGCTCTCTGGACCGGTAACGGCGATTTTAATCACGGGCTAAATCGTTTTTCCATTGCAAATAACCGTAAACAGCCAAGATGGTAAAAATCAGATAAACCATGGCTGCGATAGGCATGTTTCTACTAAAATACAAAACTGCCGAGGCGATATCAATTCCAACCCAGAACAGCCAATTTTCCAGATAGCGTTGCATCATCCACACGGTAACCGTTAGGCCCGAAGCGGCTAAAAAGGCATCGAGCCATGGAACGTCGGAGTCGGAATATTTAGAGAGCAACCCGCCGATTACCAAGGTCATAACTACTATGGCAAGGCATCCCAACAAAAAGCTCTTTCTGTTTAAGTATTTAATGGCATCCGTTGTATGGAGTGAATCTTTTTTCCACAGCAGCCATCCACGAAATCCTAATGCAGCGTAAATAAGTTGCAATACACTTTCGGCGTATAATTTACCTTGAAAAAATAGGAGGGCATACAATACGGATCCAAATGCGCCAATCATCCAACCTGCGCTCATCTTTCTCGACGTAAAATAAACTCCTACGAGTGCGGTAGCCGATGCCAGTATTTCAATCTTGCTCATCTCGTCAAAGGTAAGGAGGATAGCGATTTCATAAATTCGTGTATCTTGCCGAGCAAACCATACAACATGAAAAACCTGTTGCTCCCTTTATTACTTTCTTTAGCATTGTTGGCAAATGCGCAAACCGGTGTTATTTACAATTTCATGTTTCGAATCGACGATGAATTGGTTACTCAAATGAAATCGCAGAACAAAGACATGAAAATCCTTAATCTAGCGACAGTCGAAGATATGCCAAAGGAACTTTCGGATACGATTATGTTCATCAGTGAAAAAATGCTGGGCGAATTTTTAAATGCCACGGTAAGCAGTATTAAATCTGATGATGGAATTATAACGGCGGCTTTACCACAGCACTTGATGTATTTGCCCGCCAATACGTATAAAAAGGCAGAGAAGGAAGCGGGCGATAATGCCTATTTCATTGATATCAATTGCCATATTGCCGCTAGTGGTGGCGCTAAAATTACGCTGCCCAACAATAAATTTTCTAAGGTGAAGCCCAAGCTTACCTTGCGTTTAAAGGTATACGAAAAAGGGAAAAAAGAATTTGTTTCCAAGGTTACCGAACTCGTAGATTTTAAAGATCTACGATCAGAAACATTTGAAGAAACCTATGGTATTAGGGGATTGATTCAGAACACTGATGTAACCACCGTTTCGGAGACGTTAAATGCTGATGATGTGCTACGGATGTACGTTCTGGGCTTGATAAAAAGTTTAGAATAAGGCCTTTATCCTTCTAACCAACTTTTTCTGTAGGCTTTATCTGGGTCATACATTTCGGCCTGTTTCTGAGTATTGAATACTCTGTTTTCTCGAGGATCGTTGCCAACGCCAGCCAAATACGCCCAATTGCCCCAATTAGAAAATACATCGTAGTCAATCAGCATTTTTTCGAAATAACGGGCGCCGCGCCGCCAATCGAGCTTAAGTTGATGTACTAGATAACTTGCTGCATTTTGTCTCCCTCGATTGCTCATAAACCCCGTATGCTTTAATTCGCGCATATTGGCATCAACGAAATCATCGCCCGTTTGGCCATTTGTCCAAGTATCAAATAGCTGATTTGCATTATTGGGTTCGGTTTCTTTCCTCGCTTCTTTAATTCCACCAGGTAGAAAGAGTTTGTTGCCGTATTTCAACATTACATATCGGAAATACTCTCGCCACAATAATTCAAAAACCAGCCAATAGGTCGATTCGTTGGCCTCTACTTCGCGTTCGAACTTCTTTATCTCTGTATAAATGCACTGAGGACTTATGCAGCCACATGCCAGCCATGGGCTGAATTTCGACGAATATTCCGTTCCGAGCAAACCGTTTCTTGTCTCTTTGTAGCGAAGGATGTTACGGGTATTCCACAGATAATCATGCAGTCGTTCCAAAGCGGCCGATTCGCCACCACGAAAGGGGAAGACCGATTTAGGATGACGATTTAGGGTATCGGTTTGTGTATTATTTTTCGAGATACTGATATGTGAGTTATGTACATGTTCCCCTACAAGCTGATCTAAGCCGATCTTTTCCAGCTTCTTGCGAAATTCAGTAAAGGTGTTCGGTAAGTCTTTAATTTCGAAGGGTAATGCATGGGGTGCTATTAAAAAGCCATCATCATAAAAAGCCATTTCAATATGTTTTTCCGCAGCAAAGAGCAATTCCTGCTCAACTTCGTCATGGGCATACCCTTTATTTGTGAATACCCTCATTGGCTTTTTCTGTGAAAGAAAACGTTCTATTTCGTCAAAGACATTGCCCTCGATAATATTAAGCGTAATCGAGTAATTTATCAAACTGGTTTTCAGGCTTTCGAGTGTCTCTATTAGAAAGGTTTTTCGGTACGGTCCAATCTTTTGCGTCCTGTTTTCTAGAAAATAAATGGCCTGTGTCTTCTGCCCGCTTTCAATAGCGGCATTAACTGCAGCATTATTGCTTATTCGCAGGTCATTTCTGAACCAAATCACATTTTCTTTTTGCATTGATTTATAAAGATGAACGAGTGTAGCACCTAAACAAGGGTTCATGTTTTAGGCATCCGTGATTCTTAATACAATAATTATTAAAGGTTTGTAGATTAAGATTGAATGAAGTTGCTTAAAGCACTTAAAGACGTAAATGCTCCGGTGTGGCGTTTCAGTTGTTCTCCGTTCTCATAGACAAAAAATGTAGGTAAAGCCTTAACGACATGTTTAGCAGCGTAGTCTACTTCGGCATCTCCGTCTATCTTAAAGATACGATGCCCTTGTTCAATAGCCTTTTCGAGTAGTGGGTTCATTCCCCTGCAAGGTCCACACCATTCGGCTGAGAAGATTACTAATGTGCGATTAGGAGATTTAATCTCCTCGATTACTTGGGTTGAAGGTGAGTAGTTCATATTTACTTGTTATTAAAGATTTAAATTGTTGGAATTACGCCATCTACTATGGTAAACTTACCATCAGGCTGTTTCTCTTTGGTCTGCCAAAACAAGGAGCCACCATCATTACCCTCATCATCTGAAGAAAGGTATATCATAGTGCCATTGTCCAGCACCATCACTATTGGTCTTTTGTACCATCCCATGCCATCAGCTTCTTGCTCGGTCATGTATCGGATGAACTTGATTTTTCTGTTACGCAATACCATTATTGGCTTTAAATGATTGTAAATTAAAATAATACCAGGCGGCTGGTGTGTATGATATGACCTGTCTTATCTAATAAACGGACGATATAGATTCCCTTTTCATACCATGTGTCCGTGTCAATTTCAAGAGGATTTTCATTGCCCACGGTCAATGAAAGCACTTCGCTTCCGGTAAGGCATTCAATTTTTAAGATGTAGGATGTGCCGGGTAAATTTTGATTAAAATTGATGTAAATATTGCCCTCTGAAGGATTTGGGAAAATACTAAAATACGGGCTATCTGCATTAATAACCCCTGTAGGATTAAGCTGGAGATTGATAGTAATGATACTATCGCAGCCAACAGAATTAGCAATAGTATCAATATAAATGCCCGATGATGTATAAACGGCGCCACTCGGCGCCTCGTAGAACGAATTTCCAAAAGCATTAATTTCTGCGGTGGAACTTTGTAGGATATTGAGCTCGAGTTTAATTATTGAGTCGCAACCATATAAATTGGTTAATGTTACAGTTGGCGAAGTGGTTGAGCCTACGTAGGTGTTTCCGTCAATCCAAGTAAAAGAATCACAAGCCCATATTGCCTGTGTAACCAATGATGTTGGGTTTATTGTCACTAAGGTGCTTGAAGTGTCGCTGCATGATGCATCTGTTGCGATTAGACGAACCTCGAAAGTGCCCGCGACTTCAAATAGATGCGATATATTATTGGTATTTGAAGTCGGTTCGTCATTAATAAACCATTGATATGAGCTTGCTCCTTCAGAGGTATTTAAGAAGGTAATGTTTGACCCAGCGCAAGCGGGAGTATTATCATATGTAAATGCCGAGATAACGCTGCAAAAAACCTCTCCGCATTCGGTATTCACAGAAGTAGCCGTTGAACGAATGGCCGTTGACACCTGGTTTCTTATACCACCAGAGCTGTAGGAGCCCACACTGCTTGTTGTTGTTGCCACATTTTGGGTATTCAGTGCTCCCGAGATTTCGTTGCAGCCTGAATTTCCATTATTATCGGTTTTAACTATCATCAATTCGCGTGATCCCGCACCAAAACCAAAGGTATAGCCACACATTATAAAACCGCCGTTAACACATTCGTGAATACTCCATGCCTGATCTTCCAACGAACTGCCGTAGGCTTTCGTCCATAATAAATTGCCAGCTACATCGGTTTTATAAATTGTCGCATCTAAGTTTCCAAATCCAAAACTGTTGGATCTACCACATAGAATATATCCCCCATCTGCGCATTGTCTAGCCGATTGTACGCGATCTTCTCCAGACAATCCCAATGTTTTAGACCATTGTAAAGCGCCTGTGCTGTTTGTTTTTAAAAGATATCCATCCCAGCCGCCAGCTCCAAAACTATTGGTTGTTGCTCCTAAAATAAAACCAGCATCAGAGGTTTCTTCCACTGTGTATGCAAAATCGCTTCCGCCCCCGCCATAGGTCTTTGTCCATAAAACGTCACCCGAACTATTTAACCTGATTAAATAGGCATCAAGTAATCCGGCTCCGCCACCGTCTGTATAACCGCTTAAAACATAGCCACCGTCTGATGTTTGGCGTACACAGCGCGCCACTTCCTGCGCGCCGGCTGTTCCTACAGTCCTTGTCCAATTAATATCACCACTTGAGTTAGTTTTAATTACGTAAATATCTGACCCGCCTGCACCAAAAGTCTCTGTTGATCCGCAAACTACATACCCGCCGTCTATTGTTTGAATCACGCTGTAACCCTTGTCGGCATCACCGGTGCTTCCTCCATAGGTATAGTCCCATTGAACTAAACCGTTGGCACTTAATTTTATAAGATAAAGATCTCCTGCAAAATCTGTCGTCCAGGTATGTCCTGTTAAAATAAAACCACCATCTGTTGTGGGGTTGATATCTTGTATTTCGTCATATTGCGTGTTTCCATATGTCTTCGTCCACACGGTATCGCCTATGGCATTAAGTTTAAGTACGTAGCCCTCCCAGCCACCTGTCCCAAAAGAAAACGTTCTTCCGCATACGGCATAACCCCCATCTGCTGTTTCAACTACTCGATATCCATATTCTTCTTGACTGCCCCCGAAAAATTTTTGAAATTCAGTTTGACTGTAACCTACAACAACTAAAGCGAATAGGCAGAATAAAGAAAAAAGAGATTTCATTTATTTTGAATAAGAACTTAATGATTGGACCAAGTTGATATCTAGTCTACCAAGATAACATAAAAAAGCCTGCCAGATGGCTGACAGGCTTTTTAACAAAAAATTAGGATGTTAGTTTTTGGTAATACGAATTACCTCTTTACCAGAAGTAGTTTCGACGCTTAAAAAGTAAATGCCCTCGGTAAGTTCGTTCAACATAACTGAGTGTTGAACCGTTGAGCCTTCAGAACAGTTAACGCGTTCTGTTTTTACAATTTGCCCTAAAGCATTCAGTACGGAAATGTTTAATTGATTATCGCTTTCGGTTGTTTGAACGGTAAGCATTACCTGATCCTGTGCCGGATTAGGATATGCGGCAGCCGAAAATTCTTCATCACGGAAGCTTACATCGTCCATAATACGTGATAAGGCGTTTAAATTACCGCATAACTGGTTAATAACCACCACCCCATCAACATCATAACCATCGGCAGTACCGCTAAATGCGCTTGCTTTTGAGCGATCGGTCAAACGAATATATTGAATGGTACCTGCGCTTGTGATGTCAATCTCCCCGTCTTGACAAATCGTACTGATTAGTGTCCAGTTTATGCCGTCGAGCGAAACTTCAACAGTGGCCAATTCGGGAAACGAAGTGCAAGATGGATTGCCGTAGGAAGTCTCTACTATTTTCAGATCGTTTGTAAGAGGATTGTCAAATATCACATAATCAAATTTTAGCACAAGCGATCCTCCAAAGCCCAATGAAACAAAATTTACCACATTGGTGTTTTGTGGAACCCCCAAGGCATTTGAAGGATTCGTGCGTGAAGGATCGATGGGAGTTCCGTTGCGACGTAAACCAGGGGAGTATGAAATTGCTTCGTTAGCACCCAATTCCACTGCTGCAGGAACAGGGTTTGAAAGAGTTCCATTCAAGCACACAACCCCATCCACATCATAACCGTCAACGATACTCTGTCCTTGGTAAGGAACGCCGAGCGGACTTGCATCAACGAGGCGAATGTATTGTGCCCACTCCATTTGACCCAGATCAAATTCATAGTCTTGGCAGCCTTCTCCTAAATAAACGAAGTGGCAGCCATCTTGCGAAGCAAAAGCACGTACTCGCTCAGGATACCTAGGGCAAATTGCATTATTGAAAGTGGATTCAACCACCCGAATATCGGTACCTTCACCATTAGCAATTGCTCCATCAAAGCTTAATGTAATAGATCCTCCGAACCCGAGGGATACGAAATTTTGAGATTCATCGTCTTGTGGAACCCCTAGTGCATTGGATGGATCACTCTGCGCAACCGGCACAATTGATCCGTCGTTACGCTTTAATTGGTTAAAACTTACCACCGAGGTGGCATAGCACCCAGCTGTGCCGGGTGTTTGGGCGAATAGGCTTGCCGTCATCACAAGGCCTGCTGCAGTAAAGAGTAAGGTTTTTTTCATCGGTTAATTTTTTTGTTGATTTAATCAAAGTTAAAAAATTTAAAATCTGCGGGAAGTTTGTGCAATTTTATTTTGAAAATATTTTATCCACCGCATTTTCTGCTGCAATACTTCACGTTTTCCCAATCGCGTTCCCATTTTTTTCGCCAGCTAAATGGCCGGTTGCAGCGTAAGCATATTTTTTGAGGCAAATGCTGCTTTTTCACACCTTTCATGCCCCGCCCTCAAGTCCTTTTTTATAGGTTGCAATGGCTCTGTCGCGCGCCATTTTGTGGTCAACGATGGGTTTTGTATACGTCCACGGGTTCTCAAATTCAGGCACCCATTTTCGGATGTAATCCGCTTTTGGGTCGAATTTTTCGGTTTGCAATGCCGGATTGAAAACTCTGAAATACGGCGCCGCATCGCAGCCCGACCCAGCAGCCCATTGCCAGCCTCCATTATTTGCTGCCAAATCAAAATCGAGCAGTTTACGCGCAAACCAGGCCTCGCCCCAGCGCCAGTCGATGAGCAGGTGCTTGGTTAAAAAACTCGCTACAATCATCCTCACGCGGTTGTGCATAAATCCGGTGGCAGCCAGTTCGCGCATGCCCGCATCCAAAATAGGATAACCGGTTTTGCCTTCGCACCATGCTTTAAACTCTGCTGTGTTGTTCCGCCAGGGAATGCGGTCGTAAGCCGGCCTAAATGCGGATGTTGCTGCATGCGGAAAATGCCAGATAATGGCATGGTAGAAGTCGCGCCAGATCAATTCGTTCAACCACGACTCGCTGCTTAAATCCATGGCTTTTTTCACAAGCGCTCGAATCGAAATCGTCCCAAAACGCAGGTGTACGCTCAGTCGGCTTGTGCCGGCAACAGCTGGTAAATCACGCTGTTCCTTGTATTTATTTAAGATGCTTTCATCAACCGATTTATGCGGAAATACAATCGATGTTTGAACGAAGTTCATCGCTTCAAGCGAGGGAATGTTATCTCCCGACCATTTGTGTAGATTTTGCAGGCAGTTTTGGCTTGGATAGGATGAAATCCCATAAGTTTTCAGTCGTTCCTTCCATTTGCGCGAATAGGGTGTAAAAACAGTGTATGGCAATCCATCATCCTTTACCACTTCGCTTTTTTCAAAAACAACCTGGTCTTTAAACCGCAGGAGTTTCGCGCCTTTTTCCTGCAAAAAAGCATCAATAGATGTATCACGTGCCGTGGCGTAGGGTTCATAATCACCATTTGTAAAAACGGTTTCCACGTCGAATACATTGCATAGCTTAGCAAAGACCTCTTCAGGCCGCCCATAAACGCAATACAATCCGCTCCCAGCCGCTTTAAGTTCGGCATCGAGTCGCACAATTTCACCGTGAATAAAAGAAACGCGCGCATCATCGCGATCTTCGAGTTTACCCAAAATGTCAGTGTCAAAAATAAATATCGGAAGTACCGGCCTATCGCTTTGAAGCGCATGCCACAAACCGGCATTGTCTTCGAGTCGCAAATCGCGACGAAACCAAAATATGTTTACAGCATTTTTCATGGATCAAGTTTTTTCGGGCTTCCGATCGGGTTTTGCATAACCGAATCGTGCCACTTGTTGCAGGCTCCCATAATCGTCGAGCCCACAAACCGCCAAGCTTTTTCGGGCATAATGATCTATTGAACCATCATTGCGCAGGCAGTTATCTTCAATCTCTATCCATTTGATGGCTCCGATAACGAGAATGGTGCCGTTTATTGCAATCTTAATTTCCTCATGCATTTCACAAACCGCCTTGATGTGCGCTTGTTTCACCATTGGTGCAACACAGCTCTTTGTAAATTCAGGTTCAAGTCCTACAGCTTCAAATTCTGATACATCCACACCATAACGTGCACTCGTTTGATGCACTTTCTCGGCATATTGCGCCGACAAAACATTTATCGAGAAAACGCTCGTTTCACGGATATTTGTCAAGGTGTGCCGATCCACCGAATCGGGACGAAACAAAATACCACAAAGAGGTGGATTAGCGCCTATGTGCAGCAACTGACTGAAAACCGCGAGGTTTGTATTGCCTTTTGCATCTGCGGTTCCGATTAATACGGCAGGACGTGCACCCATCAGCGAATTGATGAGGTTTCTGCGGTAACGATCTTCGAGATGCAGTATCTGCTCTTTGCTGTACGTTGCCATTTAAGCGAGCAATTTTAAGGAGCCCATTCCTCCGTCGGCATGCAGCACCTGTCCTGTAATCCAGCTTCCACTATCGCTCAACAGAAATGCCGAAAGTGCGGCAATGTCCTGCGCGGTTCCGATTCGGCCAATGGGATGACGCTTGTTGGAGTTTTCTCTTTTTTCGGGCGTATTGAGAAGTTTCTCTGCCAGCGGTGTGTCGGTTAAAGACGGCGCAATAGCATTAAAGCGGATACCGTTAGCCGCATATTCGGCTGCAAGCGAACGCGTGAGGCCTTCGATGGCTCCTTTCGAAGCGGCCACCGAAGCATGAAAAGGCATTCCGGTTTGTACCGCAACCGTTGAATAGAGCACAACGGAGGCACTTCCGGCTTTTTTCATTCCGGTAATGCAGGCCTGTATAAGCTGTATGGCACCCAAAACATTTAGCGAAAAATCCTGCGTAAACACCTCGGGCTTCATGCGGTGAAAGGGCATAAGCTGGATGCTCCCTGGGCAATACACCACTCCATGTATGGTGTCGGGCAACTGTTCGGCCGCGACAGAAGATTGGCTTAAATCAACTTCACTAAAATGCAACTGTGCATGTTGCGGCAAATCACGCATGTTGCGCGCAATTACCCAAACCGAATGGCCTTGTTCAAGAAACAGGTCAGTAAGGGCTCGGCCAACTCCACTCGATCCGCCTGCAATAACTATATTTTTCATCCTTGTAAGCCGAGGTAGGTGAAGAATTCTTTTTTACGGCCTTCTTCGCCAAACGCACCACTGAAATGCGAAGTTACTGTGCGAGAATTGATATCTTCCACACCACGCGAAGAAACGCAAAGATGCACGGCGTCAATCACTACGGCCACATCTTCGGTGCCAAGTACTTTTTTCAGTTCTTCGGCAATCTGCACCGTAAGTCGCTCCTGCACTTGCGGACGTTTCGCGAAATAATGTACAATGCGGTTAATCTTGCTCAAGCCAATAACACTGCCGTTTGAAATATAGGCTACATGCGCTTTCCCCATAATGGGCACGAAATGGTGCTCACAGTTCGAATAAAATGTGATGTCTTTTTCGACCAGCATTTCGCTGTATTTGTATTTGTTTTCGAAAAGGGCAATGCTCGGTTTATTAGCCGGATTGAGGCCCGAGAAAATCTCTTTTACATACATTTTGGCTACACGACGCGGTGTTCCACGCAGGCTGTCGTCTGTAAGATCGAGACCCAGTGTGAGCATAATTTCCCGAAAATGCTTCTCGATGCGCTCTATCTTCTCTGCATCGCTCAGGGCAAATGCATCATCTCGCAGAGGGGTTTCAATGGAGGTGCTAATGTGTTCGTCGCCAATCAAATCAACCAGGCTGATTTCATTGTCCGTCGTATTCAACAAAATTTCGTTCGGTTTCATACAATCTTATTTTTAAAGTGTAACGTGTATCGAGTCGCGTGCGGAGGCGGTTCCAGATGATCACTGCAATATTTTCGGCAGTAGGATTAAGTTCTTTAAATTCGGGTACATCGAGGTTGAGGTTGCGGTGGTCGTAGCGTTCGGTTACTTCCTCCTTAATGATGTCACTCAATATTTTCATATCGATCACATAACCCGTTTTCGGATCGATGGGCCCACGTACTTCCACGATTAAATCGTAATTGTGCCCATGGTAATTGGGGTTGTTGCACTTTCCAAATACCGATTGATTAATTTCATCAGACCATTCGGAGTTGTGCAGCCTATGTGCCGCGTTAAAGCGCTCTTTGCGAAATACACTTACATTCATGAATTAATTTTAACATTAAAAACGCTATTTTGTTTAATTGTTTTGTTAAAAAGATAAACAGTTCGCTTGTCTGCGTGTTTTTTAAAAGTGCCGGTTCAGAATCCAGTTCATTTTTTTAAATCGACCCCACACGAGCAATTGCTCGATGTGTACGATGTTATTGTGGTGGGTGGTGGATTGGCCGGATTAACCACTGCGGCCTTGACGGCAAAAAATGGCAAGCGTGTTTTATTGCTCGAGCGAAACTATATTCCTGGCGGATGTGCTTCTTCCTACTTCAGAAACGGAGCTATTTTCGATACGGGAGCTACCACACTTTTGGGTCTATCAGCGGGTATGCCTCTGCGCATTGTGCTCGATGAGCTGGGAATTAATATTGAGGCAAGAAAGCTCCAAACTCCCATGCAGGTTCATTTAGCAGATGGGCAGCTGATTACACGCTATGAAGACCGCGAAGCATGGATTGTAGAAGCTGAGCGAGTATTTGGACAGAAGGGTCAGCGTAAATTTTGGGAGCGATGTTTTTTGCTGAGTGATTTTGTGTGGGAAAGTGCCATGCGTTACCGCTTTTTTCCTCCGGTAAACTTTCAGGATTTTTTGAGCTTGGCAGCAAAAGTTCGTACGTGCGATGTTTTATTCCTGCGGCATACCTTGCAGTCGGTAGATTCATGGATTAAAGAATGTCGTTTGGCTAATAATTTGGCATTTAAGCATTTTGTGGATCAGCAGCTCATGATTACTGCCCAGAATCGTGCAAATGAAGTGAACATGCTCTTTGGTGCTGCAGCACTTTGTTACACGAATTATCCCAATTATAGTTTGCCCGGCGGCATGGTTCAATTGGTTCGGTCATTATGTGATGCGATTGTGGCAAAGGGTGGGCATATATGCTATCGCAGCGCAGTTGATTCGATTCAAAAAGGTAAAAATGATGATTGGTATGTACAAATAGCCAACCGGCTTTTTCGTGCACGAAATTTAGTATCGGCAATCCCGCTGCAAAATTTCAATACATTGTTGAAGGAAGATATTCCGAATGTTAAAATCAATGGAGCCCATCATTTGAATTCTGCCTTACAGTTCAATGCAATTTTAAGGAACTGGGGTGGCGGTGATGTGTTACATCAGCAGGTGCATTTGCCCGACGGTTTGCGCAGTGTTTTTTTTAGTGTTTCGCACCAAGGCGACGCGTTGCGTGCCGATGCCGGTTTGCGTGTGCTCTCGGCGACATCCCATTCAAGTGTTTTAGGAGAAACGCTCGAAAACAAGGGTGAATGGGCGCAGCAAGTAATCGAATTGGCAGGGCAAAGAAATCTATTTCAGCCAAACGATATTGTAGATTATCATGTTTCAGATGCTTCAAACTGGCATCAATGGACCGGACGTTATCGCGGATTTGTTGGCGGATTGCCGCAATTCATGCATATAAAGCCTTGGATGATGAACCGACAACAAAAAGGCGATAATCTTTTCTTTTGTGGCGATAGTGTGTATCCCGGACAGGGCATTCCGGGCGTAGTATTAAGCGGATGGCAAGTTGCCTCAAGGATTTTACGGAAATAAAAAAGGCCCATCGTGTGATGAGCCTTTCTTACAAACCTTATAAAAATTATTTCTTAACGAAACGGCTAACCTCGCGTATTTCTGAGGTTTCAACAGAAACCATGTAAACACCAGCAGGAACGCCAGAAATATCAATGTTCTCAACAATGGTTGAAGCACCATTATTAGCTACCACGTTGCGAGTAACAATACGACCCATTACATCGGTAACTATTACTGTGTAGTTCTCAACGGTGTTGGCAGCGTTAATTTCTACACTCACCAATTTCTCAGCAGGATTAGGATATACATTGAGTGAGTATTCGCCTTCACCAATTTTATCGGTGATAACTACATCTTCACGACCTGAACTGGTTGAGTTGCCGCACTGACCAAGAGCAAGAAGACCATCCACATCATAACCATCAGATAAACCAGAAATAGTTCCAATAACGGTAAGGTCAGTAATACGGATGTAGTTAATTCCTGCGTAAGCAGCTGGAATATTAAGTTTACCATCGCGGCAAAGTACAGCGCCAGCATCATCTGCAGTTGGCACTGCTTCTAGGTCGAAGAATGTTACACCATCGATAGAACCTTCGTAACGTGCTTTTTCAGGGTAGCTTGAACATGAGCGAGAAGGATTATCACCGAAAGTTGTTTCGTATGCCTGAATATCAGCTCCTGCACCATTTAAAACAGTGTAGGGAAACTGAAGCGTAACAGTACCAGCGTAGCCTAGCGCGTAGAAATTGTAATTGGCAGGACTTGTAGAGGCATCAGATGCTTGAGGAGCGCCTAACATTTTGCTTTGAATTGAACGATTAGCGGGAACAGGTGTTCCATTATTACGTAGACCTTGTGTTAAGGTAGTAATTGCAAATGGTGAATTTTCTGCTCCTGGAGCAACCACTGGAGAAGCACATCCAACATATCCTTCAACACCATCCACATCAAAAGCATCTTGATTAGATGATTGGAAGATTGGGGTTGTTTCGTCGGTGCGGTCTTCGATGCGGATTTGACTAGCCCAGCTAAGAACGCCTAAATCAACTTCGAAATCTAAACAACCACCGGTTTCGTCAGTAAGAAGAATCCACGGCTGGCAGTCGTTTTGACGAGCCCAAACAGCAGCGCGCTCTGGCCATGCTACACAGTTTGAAGAGTTACCGTAAGATGTTTCCCAGATTTTCATATCGTAACCTGCAACGTTGCAGATTGGAGTAGAAAACTGAAGTTCGATAGAACCACCGTATCCTAAAGACACAAATTGTACAGGATTTGTTCCTTCACCTAAGTTGTTGTCATTTGTTGCTGGAGTTACAGCTCCAACGGCGTTATTAGGGTTGGAACGCTGAGGACGAACGGCAGTTATAGGACTTACCCCATCAGCCAAAGGTCCTGGATTGTAATTTGAAAAGCTTGTTGCATACACTTGAGCATCAGCTTTCCCGGCAAGTGCAAGAACGGCAGCAAAAGCGGGAACCAAAATTTTTGTAGAGATTTTCATAAAACTTAAATTGAGTTAAGGTTTGAGGGGCAAACTTACAACATGTATTTTTTCAAAACAAATTTTTTTGTGAATAAATTGTTAATCTTTTGTTTTTTAAAACCCCAAAATAATCAGATGATTATCTTTTTATTTCGCTTTAAAGAAGTTTTTTACTTTTATTAGTTTTAGGAAAAAAGCCTTAAAATATTACATCAATTTTGCATTTCGGCAAAGCAGTTATCTTTGTATCAAATTCCCAAAAAATAAATCCATGCGTTTATTCACGTTCCGAGTTCTTTTCTTAATGAGCTTCTGTTTACCGTCCACTTACATTTTAAATGCTCAAGATTATACATACCAATGGGCAATTCAAGGTACGCAATCTGGCGATTTTATTGATCCTGTGGATGTATGTTCTGATAATTCGGGTAATTCATATGTATTATTTCAATTTTCAGAAGATGTTTCTTTTGGATCGGTTTCGCTGCAAGCTTTGGGCGCAAATGATATTGGTGTGGTTAAATTCAATTCCGATGGCGTTGCACAATGGGCTGCAAATGCAGGATCTGCCGGTAACGATCGTGGAAATGCCATTGCTGCAAGTGCTTCTGGGGAGGTGTATGTTACGGGATACATTTCAGGAGATGCTGCTTTTGGTATTTTCCCTCCGTTACAAGCCAATCATAACGACGGAAGCACCGAGTTTTTTGTGGGTAAATTAGGGGTCAACGGGCAATGGTTGTGGGTACGCAACCAACAAGGTTTGGCCATCGCCGAGGGGAAAGATATAGCGGTAGATCCTTCTGGTAATGTGGTGGTTGGCGGTAGTTTTTATGGGGCCGACCTAGCACTGGGGACCGAAGTGCTTTCGGCACTTGAACAGTTGCCCTTTGTGGCAAAATATTCTTCCTCAGGTAGTATTCAGTGGGCTTTTAGCCCGCAAACCGAATGGGGGGCAACGTTAGCCTCATTGGCCTGCGGTCAGGATGGTTCTGTTTATTTCTGCGGAAGCTTCGGGACGTCTGAGTTGCCGTTTGTAGAACTCACTGCCGGGAATGTAACTTTAACCAATGTAGGTGATCCCGAAAATTTTATTACGGCCTCCGATGTGTATGTGCTTTCGTTAAATGCGGGCGGTGTACCGCAATGGGGAAAAAATTTCGGAGCGCTATATTATGAGTGTTATGCTTCTGATATTACAGTTGGTGCCGGAGGGCAAGTATATGTAAGTGGATTTTATCAAGATTCGCTCACCAATTACGAAGGCGTATTATTCGAAGCTATTGGAGGTTCCGAAGATTATGACGCTTTTTTAGGTGGGATTAGTTCAGCGGGTGAGTGGTTGTGGCTTCAGCAGATGGGTACAGCAGGATATGATTTGGGTCAAACCCGCCTATCCGCTTCTCCCAATGGCGTTCCATATATATCAATATCGGGTTTAGACGGAAGCGAATATGCTTTGGGCGCGACTCCTTTTACACCGGATGCGGGTAACTCGTCATTACTTGCTCGAATAAACACAGATGGATCGTTGCTTTGGGCGTTTTCTACTAACGAAATTTATGGATTTTGTGCACCGGTAGAAAACCAGTTTAGAATAACAGGAGAATTTTCGGGAACCGCAAGTTTCGGAGATATCAATTTAAGTGCTACCGGTGGTGCATCCAATGATGTTTATTTATGTAAAGTGCAATACGGTCCGGATATCCCACAAGTCATTGCACAAAACGGCATTGAATTCAGCGTGTATCCCAATCCTACATCAGATGTAATTAATATTAACGCTAACCTCGACATTTCGTGTGTTTCTGTGGTTGATGTGAGCGGTCGTGAGGTGTTAAAAGCCGTGGACAAAAGTATTTCTGTAAATCATCTATCGCCGGGCACATACCTTTTGAAAGTTCAAACCCGTTCAGGTGAAATATTCAGCAAGCCATTAGTCAAAAGGTAATTACTCCAATTGATTGCGGACACTTTACTGCTATATCACATTTCCAATATTCATAAGGTTAAAACTCTTTTGATTGAATTGATTACTCGATAAAACCCCTAAAGCGCATTTACTCTTTGGAGTTGTATGCCTGAACTATTTTATCGAGGTCTTTAGAGGTGTAATTGTTTTCTTTTATTAACTTAATAATATCGTCATCGCCTTTAAAGAAAGAGGCCATCTCTTTTTGGAATTTTTTATCAAGCACCTCAAAGTAATCTTCAGCCTCTTTTTTCTTTAAAAACATACCCACCTCATAATTCATTTTTTGAGGCGTACTGTCTTCCAATTTAAACCAGCAACGATAAAGACTTAAATCGCCGGTTATTACCCGCTCCATAACAAAAGGTGCAATTCCTTCTTCAAGGGTTACAAAATCATAAACTTTATCCGTTGTGCCAAACGAGGTAATTTTATCGATACCATAGCGCTTTTTAGTACCCGCGGCATCTTTAGCGTCAATAAACATAATCTTTTCAAAACGCTCGCCGGTTTTGGTGTTTTCGATACAAATTTTTCCTCGTAGGGTATCGCCTTTCTTGGTGAGGCACCAGCCGTCCACAAATTCAATTCCCTTATTTGCCTGTGCATTAAGCATAAGCTGGCCAAGCAGTATAAATCCAAGCACAAAAAACTTCTTCATAGTGTTGTTTGATTTAAGCGTGTTTAAATATACAATTGAAAAGCAAAACTAAAAATTATGCCATTACCACGAACCTCCCGCACCCCCTCCTCCAAAACTTCCACCGCCAAACCCGCCGAATCCTCCGCCACCACTACTGCTTCTGCCACCCGAAAAGCCACCGCCGCCCATTGGAAAGCCGCTCCAGCCTGGCCGCCCATAAGTGCGAAACCCTCCACCGCGATTGCCCCTAGAGGCAAAAACCACAAAAAGGATTATGCCCACCACTATTAGTCCCTTCGGAAATCCCTTCGACTTTTTCTTTTCGAAGCCCTTAAAGGTGCCTTTCAGAAGCTGCATTAAATCGTCGGTGGCGATGTTTAATCCTGCATAATAGTCTTGCTGTTTAAAGGCAGGT
The DNA here is from genome assembly GCA_046302715.1 of Bacteroidia bacterium. Classification (GTDB taxonomy): domain Bacteria; phylum Bacteroidota; class Bacteroidia; order M30B66; family M30B66; genus CAMCXT01. The sequence continues at coordinate 17,560 of JBKCHQ010000139.1, forward strand.
AAAACATGTTCATTAATAATACGCTTCGCCAGGCCGTCGGTAACAAACTCCTCCAGGCCATACCCTGTGGCAATAAAAATTTCGCGTGGATTGTCCATCGACACCAAAATTAAAATGCCGTTGTTGCGCTGTTTGTCTCCAACTCCCCAGGCTTCGGCCAGTTTAGGAGCATAAGATGAAGCCGGCTCTCCCTCCAATTCGGACATGCATACTACACTGATTTGGGTGCTGGTACTATCATCGAAGGCCACCAGCTTTGCCTCAAGTGCTCGTTCTTCTTCGGCGGAAAGTATTTCGGCAAAGTCGTTAACCAAGCGAGGCGGCGTACTTTTTTCAGGGAATGATTGTGCTCCACCTACTGTAGTGATGCAAATCAATAAAATTAGCGTTACGTGTATCCTAACCCAATGAAATAGCATCGCTCAATTCGTTTTGATCGGTTTGCCCATCATAGGGAAAATAATATTTAAGCTTTTCGCCAACACGCTCAATGGCTTTTTCCAATCCTTCGGTAAACTGACTCATCGAAAAATGCAAACGCATGTCTTGCAGGGCTTCCTCCCAGAAATTCTCGGGAACCACCTTGTTTATGCCTTCGTCGCCAATAATTGCAAGCTTGTGATCATCAACAGCAACATAAATTAATACCCCATTTCGTGCTGAAGTTTTATCCATTTCAAGCATAAAAAACACTTCAACAGCACGATCATAAGAATTTATGGAACAACGTGGTTCGAGATGCACACGGATTTCTCCCGACGTATTTTTTTCGGCACGCCCAATAGCATTTACTAGGCGTTGTTGTTCCGATTTGTCTAAAAACCCAATCACTTAAAATCTACTTTCGGTGCTTTATCAGAACCTTGTGCTGCTTGAAAATAGGCTTTAGGGGCAAATCCAAACATGCCGGCGTACAGATTGGTTGGAAAGGAGGCTACTTTAGTGTTATATGACTGAACTACCTCGTTAAACTTACGCCGTTCGGTAGCAATTCTGTTTTCGCTGCCTGCCAGTTCGGCTTGTAATTCGGAGAAGTTTTGATTTGCCTTTAGGTTGGGATAGTTTTCGCTCACTACTAATAGGCGTGATAATGCACTCGAAAGCCCATCTTGTGCTGCCTGAAATCGCTTTAAACCCGCTTCATCCAAATTGCTTGCATCCAGTTTTACACTGGTGGCCGATGCACGTGCTTGAACCACAGCTTCGAGGGTCGATTTTTCGAAATCGGCGACGCCTTTAACGGTGTTAACAAGATTGGGAATCAGATCAGCGCGGCGTTGATACACATTTTCTACCTGTGCCCAAGCAGAGTTTACTTGTTCGCGCTCTTCTACTAAACTGTTGTAAGAGCAGCCTGCCATTCCGAAAAGCCCGATTAGGACTAAAAAAACGATGCCTATGGTTATAACTGTTTTCATGATTTGTGAAAATGAATTAGCCGGGAAGCAATGATTGTTCCCCGGCTAAAAATAGGCATTTATCGTTTAGTTTAAAGCCAAAATAACATCTTGTTATGCCATTCTGTCTTAAAGCAGATCGATGCTATGGATTCGATGAATGGGAATAACCACACCTCCTTTAAGCATAATTGCTGTGTCGCTCGTGGCCCAAATGGTAGTGTTTACCATTTTGGTGCCTTCGAGATCTTCAAACACAATTTTAACTTTGTTGTGATACAGGTTCGAAAGTGCTGTTGCCCGCTCCAGTAAGGAGTGTCTTTCTTTCGCGAGTTCTTTCGATTTTAAAACCTCTTCACGAGGGAAGAAAATGTTTTTTAGACTTTCTTTTTCTACAAGTGGGATGTTTCTCATGGCTGCGTGATTTTTTAAATTTTGATAGGGTTACGCACAGCCCTAAAAAAAGTTATTCGGGCGAATTAGGCTTTTCATCAAAAATAAGCTCCACACGCCAAGCTTCAGTATCGTCTGGCTTAATCTTGTATAGTTCACTAATTCTGCGGTTTACAACCCAAGCGATGTCGTTGCCGCAGCAAAGCAACCATTGTTCATCTTTTTCTTTTTGGCTTAGTTTCAAATCGGTAAAAAAATCGCTCAGTTTTTTCTTCCCATTCATGCCTGAAGGATAGAAATAATCAGCGTTTTGACGCTTTCTTACATGCAGTTCAGATTCTTGAACATGGATGCTCAAATACACCACATTTATATTGCTATTCAAATGAAAATCAGGAAGATGATCCACCTTTCGTGCATTTATTTGGGGTGTTGCATTAATTGCAGGTTTGAAACCGCCTTTAACTGCCACGTTAACAGAAAGTAATAGGTTTTTCAACCGTACCTCAGACTGAGCGGTTCTGAAATGGCGCTCTTCAGTTGAGGTAAGTTTTGTGGCCATTTGTTCGCAAATGGCATAGCTAAAGCCATACCTGTGCAGCAAATGGTGTAGGGCAAAAGCCGGATCGGGTAACTGAAGTAAAGGATTCAGCTTTACAGAAAATTCGTTTTCAGATACTTGAGATTTCGGCAGTACTGCCTTAAGCCAATGATCCAGTAACTTTTCAGCGGCTTCGTTACGTTTGCAAGTTTCAAATATTATGCGGTCAAAATCCCCAATCTTTTGGCGCAGCTCGGGCAGCACGGTATTGCGGAATAAATTTCTTCGGTATTTATCGCTTTTATTGCTGGAGTCTTCGCGCCATAGAGGCTTACTATGTTCGATTAAAATGCTTATTTCTTCAGGGCTGAAACTCAGCATCGGGCGTATTACTTTGCCGCGTTTTTCAGGCATGCCCTTAGTCGGTTTACCGCTGGCTGCTTGCAAAAAAAAAGTTTCGGTTTGGTCGGCCATGTGATGTGCTAAAACTATGGCAGCTGCATTTAATTGTACACGCAACTCTTCAAACCAGGCGTATCGTAACGTACGTGCATTTTCTTGCAAGTTTCCTTTAGTGATGCCTTGCATTTCTTGTTGAGCCTCATATATGCTGAAAGGGACTTTGTTATGTTTACATGCATTGCTCACAAATGTGGCATCTTCATCACTTTCACTTCCTCTGAGACCATAATTTACATGTGCCACATGAATTTTCCACCCATTGGTGTAAAGCAATTCGAAAAGTAACATCGAGTCGCGGCCGCCACTTACAGCAAGCAAAAGTAAATCGGTGTTTTTTTGCAATCCGTATGTTTGTAATGTAGCGTTTAGACGCACTTTTAGTGCAGAATATCGTTCAGGCATTTTTGGAGCGATTCGGCTTTTAATAAACATTCGTCGTATTCTTTGTCGGCCTCAGATTGCAAAGTTATTGCGCTACCTGTGCTAAATGCGAGACAACCGCTTGGTTTATGGTAGAGATAACTCCGAATCACCACGTTTAAATCAAAGTCGTGGTTGAGGGTGTATCCCAAACTGCCCGAATACATTTCGCGGCAAAATGTTTCAATATCATCGGCAATTTGCAAGGCTCTTATTTTAGGCACGCCGGTCATTGAGCCCATGGGAAAGCTGGTTTCGAGCAATTCGGCAAGTCCAATCTGCTTTTCAAGTTGAGCTTCTACCGTGCTGATCATTTGAAAAACACGATTATATGGATAAATGCCACACGACTCGACAACCTTAACACTATCCAGAAGGGCAAAATGCGATAGATCATTACGGACCAAATCAACAATCATTAGATTTTCGGCTTTTTCCTTAGCGCTGTTTTTCAGCAATTGAATATTTCTGTTGTCCGTTTCTTCAATGCCTGTTCGTCGAATGGTGCCCTTAATGGGTTGCGAAATAACCGTAGACTCCGATTTTTGAAGATAACGCTCAGGGCTCGAACACACAATCCACGAGTCGTGCCATTTTACTAGCGCCGAAAAAGGCGAAGGCGCGTCATTATTGAGATGTTCGTAAAGTGTAACCGGATCTAAATTTTTAATTATTCCACTAAAACGGATACATAAGTTTACTTCATATATATCGCCGCGCTTTAAATGAAAGCGAATGCGATTAAACTGCTCATGATAGGCCTCACGCGAGGTTTCGGCGCTCATTTTCTGAATTACCTCAGGCGGCTCAGGCACTTTGGTTTTTCGAAAATTTAATGCGCCTTCAGTTACGGTTTCCCCCATGCGATGTTGTAGCGCATAATATTCCGGAATGAAAAACCCGGCCAGAGGAAAGCCAAACATCGGTTTATTATGCGATTTAAGGCGTTCAAATTTGTTTTTTAGTTCGTATGAAAAAATAGTGGCCTTTAGTTTTTCAGTATTGAGGTTCAACTGAGCTTTAAATTCATTCCAATTTAAATCAGGTACCGCTATGCAATTATTACTGCCGCAAAGCAAGGAGTTTATGCGCCCATAGGGATCGTTGTATCCGTTAGAATTGAGATACATGGCATAATCAAAAGTGTCAAATACTGTACTAATCGTATTCATTAATTATGAGCTAGCGCCTGACTAAACGACTGCAAGGTACGTGCAATCTATTATTTCTTTAACAGTATACTTCTGATAAAAATCGGGATTTAATCAACCCTGCTTCGAAATTTTGCCGTTAATTTGAGCTAAGAAAATGGACATATTTCATAAGCTTGGACATTATTTCGATTTTATCTGGGCGGTTTTTAGCAGGCCGCAACAGTGGAAGCGCTTTTGGAAACAGTGGGTTTACGAAATAAATTCATTGGGATTGAATTCTCTGCCAATTATAGCCATTATCTCCATGTTTATTGGTGCGGCACTGACCATTCAAACGGCGTACAATATTGAAAGTCCGCTTATTCCATCGTACACGGTGGGATTGGCTACACGCGATTCGATTTTACTGGAATTTTCGCCTACCATTATCAGTTTGATATTGGCCGGAAAGGTAGGTTCCTCAATAGCTTCTGAGCTGGGTACCATGCGCGTTACCGAACAAATAGACGCTCTCGAAATTATGGGGGTGAATTCGCGTTCGTTCCTTGTTTTGCCTAAAATTGCCGCCGCCATATTTATTAATCCCTTTCTGGTTTTGATTTCTATGTCCATCGGAATACTGGGCGGCTGGTTCTTTGGTGTTTTAGCGGGAGTAGTTTCCACTACCGAATTTGTATATGGTGTGCAGTATGCTTTTATTCCATACTACATTGTTTATGCACTCATTAAAACTTGCTTCTTTGCTTTTGTAATAACCTCGGTTTCGGCATATTTTGGCTACTACACCTCGGGTGGTGCACTTGAAGTGGGGGATTCGAGCACTAAGGGTGTGGTTTACAGCAGTATTTTTCTGTTGATTTGCAATTACTTATTAACGCAACTGCTCCTTTCATGATAGAAATCAGCCATGTTTCTAAGTCGTTCGACGGCCGGTTGATTCTGGACGATATCTCGCTTGTTTTTGAAGAGGGGAAAACCAACCTGGTAATTGGAGGAAGCGGTTCGGGGAAGACGGTGTTGATGAAATGCCTAGTGGCATTGTATCAAGTTGATGCCGGAAGTATTTTGTATGATGGCAGGGAGTTTACGATCAGCTCAGAAGAAGAAAAGCGCGAAATCCGTAAAGATTTTGGGATGGTGTTTCAGGGTGGGGCATTGTTTGATTCTCAAACCGTGGCAGAGAATGTGGCATTCCCGCTCGAAATGTTTTCGAAATTATCGCCTGCCGAAATAAAAGAGCGTGTTGATTTTTGCCTTAATAGGGTAAATCTGCCTTCGGCACATGCCTTATTCCCTAGTCAGATTTCGGGAGGCATGAAAAAACGAGTAGCCATTGCCCGTGCCATTGCCCTTAATCCAAAATATTTGTTTTGTGATGAGCCCAATTCGGGCCTCGATCCCAAAACATCCATAGTTATTGATAATCTTATTCAGGAAATTACGCAAGAATTTAACATCACCACTGTTATTAATACCCACGACATGAATTCGGTTTTGGAGATCGGCCAAAAAATTATTTATCTCAACAAGGGTAAAAAGTGGTGGGAGGGCGATAAAAACAGCATTCTCGAAACCGACAATGCCGAAGTAAACGATTTTGTATATGCCTCCGAATTGTTTAAACGCATTCGTCGGGCATCGCAATTATAAGCATGAACCCGCAAGATTTATCCATACACGACTTCTCTTATGAGCTCCCTGATGACCGAATAGCTGCTTTTCCGCTCGAGGAGCGAGACCGCTCAAAACTACTGTATTATAATAGAGGCACGAATAAAGATTATCATTTTTTTAACCTGCCCGATCTTTTGGAACCTAACGACCTGCTAGTATTTAATCAAACCCGCGTGGTGCAGGCAAGAATGCTTTTCAAAACCAGCTCTGGAGCACGCATCGAAGTTTTTTGTTTAGAGCCTATAAACAAACCTGATATGGTGCAGGCGATGTTACAGCAAGGTGAAGCCGAGTGGCTATGTATGGTGGGCCGTGCCAATAAATGGAGAGAAACGGAAGTGCTTTTTGCAGAGGATACGGCTTCAGGAATACGTCTCACCATCAGTAAAAGAGCTAAAGATGCCGAAGGATTTATCATCCATTTTTCGTGGCAACCCAAAGAGCGTTGCTTTGCCGAAATTCTGGAGTTTTTCGGTAGAGTTCCCCTTCCCCCCTATATAAAACGTGAGCCGGTTGAGGGCGATTCAGAACGCTATCAAACCGTTTATGCCAGTGAAGATGGGTCGGTAGCGGCTCCAACAGCAGGCTTGCATTTTACCGATACGGTTTTGGATGCTTTAAAATCTCGAAATATTGAATCGGCGAAACTCACGCTGCATGTTGGTGCAGGTACATTTAAACCGGTTAAGGCTGAGCGTATGGTGGATCATGCCATGCACGAAGAAAAAGTTATTGTTGGAATAGATGTAATCCAACAGTTGTCCGCATCCACTGGTCGTGTTATAGCAGTGGGAACCACATCGCTCCGAAGTCTTGAGTCGCTTTATTGGACGGCACTACGCCTTAAAAATGAGCCTGATTCGGAGTGGAGTATTCAGGTTCGCCAGTGGGAACCCTATGATTCGAAATACACCCTTGAGCCTTTTCAAAAACTGATGGAATGGTTGAGTTTCGGCATGCAACAGCGTGGTCTGATTTCCCTCTGCGGGACTACCGGCTTGCTGATTGCTCCGGGGTATGATCTTAAAGTGGCAAAAGGGTTAATTACAAATTTTCACCAACCTAACAGTACATTGTTACTCTTGGTAGCATCGGTAATTGGGGATGACTGGAAAAAAGTATATACACATGCCCTCGAAAATGAATACCGTTTTTTAAGTTTTGGTGATGCGTCTCTGCTCATAAAAAATCCCTCGGAATAAAGCATTCCGAGGGATATAAGCACTAGGACAATAATGCCTTATTTGCTAATGATGAAGCGACGCTGAGCCGACGTTTGATTGTCACCGATTAGGCGGTAAAAATAAATACCATTGCTAAGTCCGGTAACCGGAAGTTCAGCGTTATAGGCGCCAGCAGCATGCCAACCTAAATTTTTCTGAGAAATTAATTTACCCTCAGCATTCATAATTTCGATAGACAGATGCTGTGCTTTATTCAAGGTATAATTGAAGGAGCTTGAGTATTCAAGTGGATTAGGATAGTTTTGATCGGCAGATAGCGGCAGAATCATTTTTTGCTGCTGAGCCGATGCCGCATCGTCGAAAGTAACTGCCGTCCAAATTTGCCAGTTTTGCACTTTAAAATAGGCAGTGTCTTGTCCTGATTGTGGAGGGAAATATACATTTCCTGCATTTACCACATTGTTGTTTAATGCCCCCATCCAGCGGAAAAACGAATGCGGATATAACGAGCGCAATGCAATATCATTTGGGGCTGTAGGTCCGTCTGGATTAGCAACATAAGATGCCAAAAGAGCTAATGTATCGGTTTCCGGAGCAACATAACGCAATGTTACACCCACTTTTTGAGATTCAAGCGTCTGATATCCGCAAGGAACCTTAAGTAGATAAAGTGCTCCAGAGCCAACCCAGTTTCCGCCAGGCGACAAAGTGGTGGAGGAAACAGTAGTATTTGACCAAACCAGCGGATTGTTAGGTAGTAGATTGCCTTGAGCATTGGTTTCTCGAAGCTCAAGAACGATAGAATCGGCAACTCCTGAATTATTCTCATGCGATAATAAAACATATATGGAGTCGATGGTTACTACCAAATTATCTGGGTAAGGCAATAAGCCGGTGTATGTTTCGATAGGATCTAAGGTCTGGTCAGTATAGCCCGACAAAGCCGTCATGCGCACACCCAAATAGTTAAAGGCCACAACATCGGTATCGTTGGCATCGTAGCCCGAATTGAATGTCCAGAGGTAATTGGTACCTGATTCTGCCCCACGTTCTAAATAGTCACATACTGGATAATCAACAAATAGGGTAGTTGCTTCACGGGCTGCATCGCCAGTTCTGCTTTTGATTGAACGAAGCTCTTCTTGCGTTACTTTACACTCTGGACGTGGTTCAACAACACGCTCCATTTGCTGGCCAAAGGCAACGAATGCAGAAAAATTTAAAAGAATTAGGGTAAATATTTTTTTCATGATTTTTTTGTTTGCTCCGAAATTAGGAAATAATTAAAAAACAGGACAAAATTTATTTCATAATTATTATGGGTTGTACACCTACTTTATGATCGGCAATAACCTTGAGCATATAAGCACCGTTTTTAAGCTCAGCAACATCAATGGCGGTAGAATTAATGGGGTTCATTACCAGCTGCTTTTGTATTGTGCAGCCCTTTAGGTCAATGATTTCGTAAACAAAGGAGCTTGCAGAAACATCTTGATCTATCTTAAGTGTAATAAAATTGCTGGATGGATTGGGATATGCCGCGAAACCTAAATTTGTAATGTTTTCGGTGGCATTTAGCGTAGAATCAATTACCGGAAAAATAGCAAAATCAATGTTTAGGCCCCAGTTATCAATAATTCGTCTCCAGTTCCCGTTCCAAATTTCCCAACTTTGGCCCTCGGCCAACACACTATCAATCGCAGAGTGCATCACAGCCAACGTATCCTCTGGGAGTATATTTTCAAATGAAACACTCATTCCATAGGGTTGACCGGCAAAGACAGGGTTTGAAAACGAGATGTAGTTTATTCCTTCGGCAAGTGTTACGCCTGCCTGAAGCTGCGAAAGCGGAACAGAAACAGAGTCAAGCACTTCCTTTGGGCCGGCATAGAATGGAATGGTTTGGGTAGGTGTTGCATCGAAGCGACGCATTTTTAGCGACAATGCACTTTCGGCACCGCCTGAGGAAAGCACTTCTTTCTTCGCTATCCAAACAAAGGCTCCTAGAACGGAGTAATTTCCGTCGGGTAAAAATACTTGCAATTTTTCTTTATCTCCGTAACCGTTAGTGCCCGAAACATATCCACCATTGGGTGATGCCGTTATGGTGGCCTCCTCTTCATTGAAAAAAGAATTTAGCGTATCGGTTTGGCCTAATAGCAGGTTAGAGATGCTCAGTGAAATTAGCAGGAGAAATGGTCGTTGCGGCATGATGCAAAAGTAAAAAAGCCCTTCGAGAAATCGCTTTCCGGAAGGGCTTTTATTAGAATTATTCAGTTGTTAGTGGGCAATAACCACTTTTTGGCTAGTACTGCCGTTTGAAGAAGTTACATTAACGGTGTAAACGCCGTTAGCGAAATCAGTCAAAGGCAATACATCTTTGTAACCAATAAGATTAGCTTCAACGGTACGGTTGAAAACCACTTTTCCGTTAATGTCAATCATTGAAATTGTCATTGAAGATGGACGAGCCAATGTTAAATTAATAGAAAGTTGCTCGTTTGCAGGGTTTGGAGAAACAGCCAGTTGATCTGCAGCTGAAACTTCATTGATGCTGCTGCTTGCGCCAAAGTTCATACCGATAGCAGGTGAGAAATCCCAACCAATATACCAGTCAACGGCATCGTTTGCACCGAAAGGTCCGTAGCAAAGCGTTCCAATGTCATCATCGCCTTCACCAGCGTTGAATGTAAAGATTTTAGTATCGTCGAAATTACCCATTGAAATCAAGTATTGACCGGCAGATAAATCAAAAGGCGAAGAAAGCGCAACAGTGTACCAAGCTGGAGTAGTTGGATGTGTTGACGAAACCACGAAATTTTCTACAGCTAGTTGTGTTTCAAGATCAGCAGCATCAAACAATTCAATGTCTAAAGATACTTCGGCAGTAGCCGCATTGCCTCCAACACGAGCAGGCGATATTTCAAATGCATTTAATGCCTGCGGATTACGAATAAGGAATGTTTGGCCTGCACGGTATGTGTCGTATGGGGCAGTTGTTGGTACGTTGAGATCAAGAGCTACGGTGGTAGTTAGATCGCCTACTGATGCAAAAATGTTCTCAGTGATTTCAAATCCATTGCTGCCAGTATTGTCAGAAGGATCTTCATCGGTACCTCCAATGGTGGCGTTTACATCAATGGTATAATTGCCAATTTGATCGGGAACATAACCAGAAATTACAGCAAGATTTGCTACCGAGAATGGTGCCACCGGCGCAGCAGGCATGCTTCCGCTGTTAACTTCGGTACCGTTGCGCTTGATGGAGTAATTAAGTACTACGTTTTGAGGCAAAGAGCCATTGTTGGCAACCACTACAGTAGATTGTACCGTATCGGCTTGGCTAAGAGGAGTTAAGCCCATATCGTAATCAGCAAAAATATTTGCTGCATACACTTGATTAATGGTAACGTTGCTTTGCAAAGGTGTTGAAAAAGCAACATCGTCAATCATCCACGAATATGCGCAACCAGCTAACGCATTTAATGAGCTTGGGCTATAAAACTGGAAACGGATTTTAACGTTTGGTTGATTGGCTGCAGTTGGTGAAATATACACCTGAGCTAAATTCGGGTTGCCGTCGCAGAAATCATTATTGGCTAATTCTCCGTTAACGGTATATTTTACCCATTTGGCCCCATAATCGTTTCAAAAAAATACAAACGTTGAGACAAATAAACGACGATATTGCTGCTCAAATGAAAGCAATACTTCCGACTGTGCCGAGCAATCAACACCATTTGCCATAGTTAGGTTTGCAACCTGATTACCTCCGCAGAGTAAATCCGAATCAAATAAAGCAAATCCATTAGCAGCAGTGGTTGAAGCAATGCCGTCAATAGCATAAGCGCCTGATGGAACATCGGTACCTATAACCCAGTTGTCGCTACCAGCCTGTGCAGCGATAACCCAATCGGAGGCATTAGAAAAATCATTAGTGTAAAACACATCGCGGCTGTTGGTTACCGCAGCACCACGCTTGTTAACGGTTGCATTATTTTTACCGACAACATTTGAAGCGTCGTGAATTTTTTGCGCCGACACACTCAGTGCAGTGCACAAAACAGAAACAAGTAAAAGTTTTGTTTTCATTTAATTAGTTTGGTTGTTGAGTTGAAATTTATTCGGTTGAATGGACAAAGTTAAATTTTAGATGCATATATGCAACGAAAAGCATTAATTTATGCATGTTAAAGAAATATAATTACATACAACTTTTACGCATAAGCTTCAATAGGAGCACAGCTGCATACCAGATTGCGGTCGCCGTATGCATTGTCAACTTTACCTACCGAAGGCCAGAATTTGTTGTTGCGAACCCAATTGAGCGGATAAGCGGCCTTCTCACGAGAATATGGCTTGTCCCAACTGTCAGATATAACCATTTCTGCTGTATGCGGGGCGTTTACTACCGCATTGTTTTCGTCCGCGGCAATTCCCGTTTCAATTTCTGCAATCTCATTGCGGATGCTTATCATGGCTTCGCAAAAACGATCAAGCTCTGCTTTTGATTCACTTTCGGTAGGCTCCACCATGATGGTGCCCGGCACCGGAAACGAGACTGTTGGTGCATGATAACCATAATCCATCAAGCGTTTAGCAATATCGGCCACTTCAACTTTAGCCGTACGTTTAAACTCGCGGCAATCAAGAATCATTTCGTGGGCAACACAGCCATGGCTACCCTTGTATAAAACGGGGTAGTGCGCTTCAAGCTTAGATCGCATGTAATTGGCGTTGAGTATAGCATATTTTGTGGCATTTGTGAGGCCCTCACTGCCCAGCATTTTGATGTATGCGTATGAAACAAGAAGGATGAGAGCGCTTCCGAATGGTGTTGCCGAAACGGCCGAAATAGCACTTTCGCCGCCTGTTTTAACCAATGTGTGGCCCGGTAAAAACGGAGCTAGTTTTTCGTTTACTCCGATGGGTCCCATACCCGGACCGCCTCCTCCATGAGGAATGGCAAAGGTTTTATGCAAATTGAGGTGACATACATCGGCCCCAATTCGGCCCGGATTGGTAAGTCCAACCTGGGCATTCATATTGGCTCCATCCATATACACCAAACCGCCATTTTCGTGAATGATGCCTGTAATTTCAATAATTCCCTCCTCGAAAACTCCATGAGTTGATGGGTAGGTTACCATCAAGCACGAGAGGGTGTCTTTATGTGCTTCGGCTTTCGTTTTTAAATCGGCAATATCCACATTCCCGTTTTCGTCGCAGGCCACCACAATAACTTCCATACCCGCCATTACGGCCGATGCAGGATTGGTGCCGTGCGCCGACGATGGAATAAGCGCCACATTGCGGTGCCCTTCGTTGCGGTGCATATGGTACGCACGAATGGTCATCAAACCGGCATATTCGCCCTGCGCTCCCGAATTGGGTTGCAGCGATAAAGCGCTAAATCCGGTGGCTTCGCACAAATCACGTGTTAAGCTGTTGAAAATTTCGTGATAGCCCGCTGCCTGATCTGCTGGGACAAAGGGATGCAACTGTGCAAAGCCCGGCATGCTAAGGGGAATCATCTCGCTGGCCGCGTTAAGTTTCATGGTGCAGGAGCCCAGTGAAATCATCGAATGATTGAGCGCCAAATCTTTATTCTCAAGACTTTTGATGTAGCGCATCATTTCGGTTTCGGAATGATAGCGGTTAAACACCTCCTGCTGTAAAATAGTCTCATTACGACACAAATCTGCTGCAGGTAGGGCGTTATGTTGCAGCTGCAGTACCGGACTTTCGCATCCCGCAAACTGAGCCAGCACAGCGGTTAGTTGAAGGAGGTCGGACGGTGTCGTGGTTTCATCAACCGATAGTGATACTAAATCATGACCAGAAAGGCGAAGGTTTATTTCTTTTTCTAGGGCAATGCCTAAGAGCGCCGATGCGGTTTTTCCCGCAGGCATCTTCAGCGTAAGGGTATCAAAAAAGTTCGCATTAATACAGGTATACCCCATTTCGGAGGCTGCCTCTGCGAGCGCTTTCGTTTTTGAATGTATTAGCGAGGCGATATTTCGAAGTCCTTTGGGTCCGTGGTAAACGGCATACATCGAAGCCATTATTGCCAGCAGCGCTTGTGCGGTGCAAATATTGGACGTGGCTTTGTCGCGTTTTATATGCTGTTCGCGGGTTTGCAATGCCATCCGCAAGGCACGGTTGCCTTGGCTGTCAATGGAAACACCAATAATACGACCGGGGATGTAGCGTTTAAAATCTTCGCGGGTGGCGAAAAATGCAGCATGTGGACCGCCGTAACCCATGGGCACTCCAAAACGCTGCGATGAGCCTACCACACAGTCGGCACCCCACGTTCCGGGAGCATCAAGCAGTACGAGGCTCATGATGTCGGCGCACACGCATACGTACGCGCCTGCCTGGTGTGCATTTTGACAGAAATTTGCGTAATTTTCAATCGATCCATTAATATCGGGATACTGCACAACGGCGCCAAAAATGCTACCATCAAACGACACATTTTTATAATCGCCAATAATCAGCTCAATGCCCAATGGCGCTGAGCGTGTTTTGAGGAGATCTATAGTTTGCGGAAAGCAGGTTTCTGAAACAAAAAGTTTATTAGCACCAGATTTAACCATCTCCTTGCTGCGCATAGCGAAAAACATATGCATTGCTTCTGCCGCGGCAGTAGCTTCATCGAGCAAGGAAGCATTAGCCAGCTCCATGCCGGTAAGGTCCATAATCATGGTTTGAAAATTCAGCAAGGCTTCGAGACGGCCCTGGGCAATTTCGGCCTGATAAGGCGTGTATGCGGTATACCAACCTGGATTTTCGAAAATATTACGCAAAATCACAGAGGGCGTGTAGGTGCCGTAATATCCCAATCCGATATAGGTTTTGTAGAGCTTGTTTTTATTTCCTATTTGCCGAATATGTTCTAAGTATTCGGCCTCGGTCATTGCAGCGCTAATATCGAGCGGCTTGCGGAGGCGAATGGATTCGGGCACGGTGCGGTCAATTAATTCGTCAAGCGATGCAGCACCAATACTTTGAAGCATGGCTTCGGTTTCTTCTTTGTTGGGGCCAATATGGCGTGATTCAAATTCGCGGGGGGTCATCATAGAAATCTTCTCAAAAAGCTTGCGAATTTACAAACAAATTAAAATCAAAAGAGTTGCTTCATACAGCTAATTTCATTTGCAGCAATTAGTTTTTACTTGTAGGTTTGGAAAGATGATTAATGGGTCTAGTTTTTTTCGCGCAATGGTATTGCTTTGCTTATCCAGCATTTTGCTTAATGCGCAGGAAAAAAAGGAATTGCGAGGCGAATTAAAATCCTATAAAAAGTGGGATGCGCTGCAGCAGACGTACACCTTGTCGGCGGCCGAATTTAAAGATAACCAGCTCTTAACCCGCCAACGGAAGCTTAAGCTGTTTAAAAAACATGAGTACACGTACAATTTGGAGTTAACAGCCAAGCTTCCGGTTTCTTTAACAGAACCGCTTAACCAAATTTATGCCCTGGAACTTATTGATCGGTACCCCAAACCTGCTGTATTAATTAAAGAAGAAAACGGGCTGATTTTTTATCGTAATCCGGGCTCATCCAAAATTCGTGAAATTGAGTCTGACAAGGTGTATTCCTATCGAAATGCATTGGGGTCGGAGCGCATTATTTATAAGGTTGATACCCTCGAAAACAATTGGTTGGATCAGGTTGAAATGGCGGATTATATGAAAGGTCAGCGCGATGCGCAACGCTATTATCGCTTGACGCCCTTTTTAACGGCAGCAGGCGGCTTGCTGGTGGGGGCTGCGTCCTCCAATATTGGCTTATACTGGGGGCCCATGTGCATAGTTGCTTACACCGGAATAATAGGATATTCAAAGCCATCAACAGGTAAGTTCAGCGGTTTTAATCCTGTAATGAAAAAAAATGCTGCCTATTACGAAGGTTTTGCTACAGCGGCTAAAAAGCGCTCGACCCAAAAAGCTGCCTTATGGTCGGCCATTGGGTATTTTTCTGGATTGGCTGCACTTACCGCTATTTTGTCTAAATGAATCGCAACACTTTGCTTAGCGCTTATAAATGGCTGGTATATGGCAATTATTGGGTGGCTGCAGGGGCATCAGCGTTGTATGCTTCAAGCTGCATGTTGGCATCAAAACCGCTCAATTATTTCTGCCTTATTGCAATATTTTTCGCCACGGTTTCGGTATATACCTATCATAGGGTATTTCGTTTTGGTGCAAAGGCGGTGGAGCAGATTACGGAGCGCGTGGTTTGGATACATGATAATTTAATCATACTTCGCATTCAGACCATTATTACAGCATTAGCTGCCGTGGGAGCTGCTTATTTTTGTGTGGATCTGCGTTTGTTTTTGTTCTTGATTCCAGCTGTATTTCTGGCCGTCATTTATATTATTCCGATGTTTCCAATAACTGGCCGATGGGTTAGCTTACGAAGTATACCCATGCTTAAAAGTATTTGTATTCTGCTGGTTTGGCTTGCAGTTACCGTTGTTCCGGTGTTTAGCCCCAATAGCCATGTGTTTTATCAATCTCCCTCTTTTTTATTTCAAATAGGCCATAGAGCATTTTTTCTATTTGCATTAATAATCGTATTTGATATGCGCGATATTCGTTTCGACCGGCTTGTTGGACTCAGCACCTTCGCCTCCAAATGGGGGTTTACGGGTACCAAGCGAGTAGCAAATGTTCTTTTGGTGCTATCCGCCCTAATTGCTTGGACGGCCTGGCAAATGGGATTTTGGGGTGGATCTCAAGCGGTAGCACTTGCCATATCGTCGGCTTCGTCGGCATTTATGTTGGCCCGACTCGACGAGCATTCCAGCGATACATATTACAGTTTCTGGCTCGAGAGCTGTATGCTGGATCAGTTCTTTTGGCTGCAAATGTTGGGTTGACCTTACATTACGGCATCGAGCCCTCGGCAAATAACATCTGCGGCTTGGGCAAGATGGTCTTCGCTATGTGCTGCCGAAACAAATCCTACTTCGTAACCTGATGGGCCAAAATACACACCCTCGTTAAGCATAAACGCGTGCAGCTTTTTGAAATATTCCATTCCATTGGGGTCAATTTCTTCAGCCGCTCGAATATTGCTACGCGTAAATGCCAGCCAAAAGATGGAGCCAATACGAAAAATGCGGAACGGGTAGTTTTTGCTGCGTGCATAATTTTCGATGCTGTCGGTAAATCGCTGCGTTTTTGCATCGAGCTGTTCGTAAAATCCCGGCTTGAGGCATTCGGCCAATGCGGCAACCCCGGCCGACATAGCAACAGGGTTTCCCGAAAGGGTTCCCGCTTGGTACACGTCGCCATCGGGCGATACTCGGCTCATTATTTCAGAAGAAGCACCGTAGGCTCCAACCGGAAATCCGCCACCAATTATTTTACCGTAAGTAATGATATCGGGTTTAATATCATACAGGCCTGCTGCCCCCTCAAATCCCACACGGAAGCCCGAAATTACTTCGTCGAAAATAAGCAGCGCACCGTGTTTTTGAGCTTTACATTGTAAGCAAAACAAAAACTCTTTGCTTACCTGCAGTAAGCCATTATTAGCGGGAATGGGTTCAATAATAATGGCAGCAATTTCATTTGGGAACTGTTTAAAGGCTTCTTCAACTAAATCAATACGGTTTAGAGGAACTACAACGGTGTCGTTTACCAAACCTTTGGGGACGCCGGCAGAGGAGGAATTTCCGAAGGTAACCAGTCCCGAACCAGCTTTTACCAAAAGGCTGTCAACATGGCCGTGATAACAGCCTTCGAATTTTAGTATTTTGTCACGACCTGTGTAGCCGCGAGCAAGACGTACAGCCGACATTACCGCTTCGGTGCCTGAGCTAACAAAGCGCAGTTTCTCAATAAAACGGTTGTTTTTAAGAATAAGTTCGGCCAGTTCGTTTTCGAGGGCGGTAGGTGCACCAAACGAAGTTCCGTTTTGGATGGTTTCCCAAACCTTCTCGCGCACAATACTGCTGTTGTGCCCCAAAATCATGGGCCCCCATGAAAGGCAAAAATCGATGAAGGTGTTACCATCCTCGTCGGTGAGCATGCATCCATCGCCTTTTTTTATAAATAGAGGTGTGCCGCCTACCGATCTGAAGGCTCTAACCGGCGAGTTTACCCCACCGGGAAAATACGTTTTTGCCCGTGTAAAAAGCTCCTCCGAACGTTTTCTTGAAATCATGTGTACCAATAAAAAGCGTGCAAAGATGCAGCGCCCTGATTAAAATAAAAAATCCGCAGGATAGCTGCGGATTTTAGTTCGTTTATCCTTTCCGAAAGCGTTCATTCACTACGTTCCAATTTACCACGTTCCACCAAGCCGTAATGTAATCGGCTCGGCGATTCTGATAGTGCAGATAGTAGGCATGTTCCCAAACATCGAGACCAAGAAGTGGAAAGCCTTTAACATCGGCCATATCCATAAGCGGATTGTCCTGATTAGGGGTTGAGGTTATCATTAGCTTACCATCATGTTTGATGAGCCAGGCCCAGCCAGAGCCGAATCGAGTCATGCCGGCTTTTGCAAAATCTTCCTTGAATTTATCGAATGACCCGAATGCCGTATTAATGGCATCGGCAAGTTCACCCGAAGGCTGACCACCGGAGTTTGGCCCCATAATTTCCCAAAAGAGATTATGGTTGTAATGTCCGCCGCCGTTGTTGCGCACGGCCATTGGCAGTTTAGACATTTCGGCCATCAGTGCGTCTAGTGATTTGCCCTCAGATGCCGTTCCTGTAAGTGCAGCATTGAGGTTGCTAACATAAGCCTGATGGTGTTTGGTGTGATGGATTTCCATGGTACGCGCATCCACATGTGGCTCAAGAGCCGTGTATGCGTAGGAGAGAGAAGGGAGTTCGAAAGGCATAGTATAATTAGTATTAAAGCAACAAAATAACAGATTTAATTGCGAAAAGTTGCAAGGATAATCAGATAATAATTCCTTCGTAATAAAATAAAAGGATCAAATCTAATTGAGCGATTCCACTGTAATACGTGGACATCATGGAGCGCTGTTTTCTGCGTTAGGGGTTCTTCCAAACCGTTTCTTCGCATTAAGGTAAAGTATATACATGGCCGGTACAACTACCAAAGTAAGGAAGGTAGCGACGATTAATCCATAAATCATCGTCCAAGCTAACGGTCCCCAAAAAGCAACGTTGTCGCCGCCAAGGAAGAAATGGGGCTCCAGTCTAGCCAATAACCCTTCAAAATCGAGATTTACCCCGATAGCCAATGGTATCAATCCCAGAATAGCCGCTGATGCCGTTAATATAACCGGAGTTATACGTGTAGAGCCGCCAATGGCAATAGATTCTTCTACCGACATGCCGCGTGAGCGCAGCTCGTCAATAAACTCAATCAACAGAATACCATTTCGAATAACAATTCCGGCAAGCGAAAATATACCTACCCCGGTCATAACAATGGAAAAAACCTGGCCGGTAAAAGCATAGCCTAAGAATACCCCGATTAGTGAGAATACTACGGTAGAGAATATAATGAATGGCTTTACAAGCGAGTTAAATTGGGTAACCAGAATTAAAAACATTAAAGCAAGTGCTCCCAGAAAAGCCATTCCTAAAAAGTCTGACGTTTCTTTTTGCTGCTCCTGTTCACCAGTCATCCGAATGTCGTAGCCTTCAGGCACGTCAACTTCTCCAATAACTCGGTTGATTTCAGCAACAACTTCATTAGCGGTAAACCCGCTCAATACATTCGAGGACAAGGTAACCACCCTACGCTGATTTTTACGGTTTATCGAGCTAAAGGCATTATCATATTTTACCGTTGCCACCGATGATATGGGCACCTGCTTGAACATGCCTGTGCTCAAATCAAAAAATGCAATCTCCATATTGAGCAGATCATCCACCTTATCGCGGTAAGAGGGGGCAAGACGCAGGTTAATCTCAGCATCATCATCCACATCTCTGAATTTTGAAATCTCTTTTCCAAAAAGCGCGGTTCTGATTTCGAGTGCAATTTGAGCTTTGCTCATACCAATGGCATTGGCACGATCAGAGTCAATATTTACAATAATTTCAGGTTTATTACGCTGCAGGTCTGATTGCAAATCTTCGATACCCTTAATGTTATCTTTTAAAATACCGGCCCTCACTTTTTCTTCGAGCTTTACTAGCTGGTCGAAATCGTCGCCCGAAATTTCGATGGTAATGGGCTTCCCGGTAGGAGGCCCATTAGATTCCTTGTCAACAGTGATGCGTGCACCGGGAATATTGCGGGTGGCTTCACGTATTTTCTCCAAACATAGGCGGGTGGAAAAGTCCTCGCGTTCGGCAAAATCTACAAATGCCACAGTTACCTTACCTTTATGAGGTGTTGGAACCCTATCGGGATTTTGTGGATCGCCGGCCCCAATACCTACGTTAGAAATTACCGATTCAACATTCGGATTGTTTTTGCCAATCACGCGATACACTTTTTCTTCCACCACCTTGGTCACCGAATCGGTTACTTCGGCGTCGGTACCAATGGGCATTTGAATGTATACGTACGCAAAATTAGGCTCGCCGTTGGGGAAGAATTCAACCTTTGGACTCGAGGCTCCAAAAATGAATATTGAAACGAAAAAAAGCACAATTACTCCCACTACAACGGCAATAGGCCGCTTGCCCTGAAGAATGAAGACGATGAGTTTTCGGTAGCGTTCAATAACCGAAGGCCAAATTCTGTTTTGAAATGCTTGAGCTGCAGGGGTTAAGAAATAATGGTTAACTGGAGTTAGCACCAGAAGGAGTAAAAACATATTGCCCAAGGCCGCCGAACCGGCCACATGCATAATCAAGCCCAAAACGCCAAAAATGATAAGCGGTTTGCGCATAGATTTAGGCGATGCTTTACCCACGTGATCTTTTTTCATGAAGCTCACCGCAAATACAGTGTTCATGATAAAAGCAACAAAAAGCGAGGCAAAAAGAGTGATGATAAGCGTAATAGGGAGATATTTCATAAAATCACCCACAATTCCCGGCCAGAAAAGCAAAGGGAAGAAGGGTGCAATGGTAGTGAGCGTTCCGGCCAATACTGGGATGAACACCTCGCCAGCGGCGGCTTTTGCCGATGTAACAATGTCGAAATCGTATTGATGATAAATGCGGTGCGTATTTTCAATAACTACAATAGCATCGTCAACGATAATGCCCAATGCCAAGAGGAACGAAAAAAGCACAATAACATTCATGGTAAAGCCCAACGAAGGCATAAACAACATGGCTACCAATACCGATAACGGCACTGCCAAGGCCACGAAAAAGGCGCTTTGAAGTCCCATAAAAAACATAAGAATTATCACCACTAAAACGAAGCCGA
Source organism: Bacteroidia bacterium (assembly GCA_046302715.1). Classification (GTDB taxonomy): domain Bacteria; phylum Bacteroidota; class Bacteroidia; order M30B66; family M30B66; genus CAMCXT01. Next base: position 38,121 of record JBKCHQ010000139.1, read on the forward strand.
TGATAACGGTATTTACCAAATCGTTGAGCTGGGTTTTGGTTTCCATAGAAGTATCGCCCGTTAGCACGACTTCTAAACCTTCCGGAAATTTTGTGCGTTCGTATTCACCAATAACTTCTTTGATTTGATCGGCGGCCGAAATAAGGTTTTCTCCGGAACGTTTAATTACGTTCATGGTAATTACCGGTTTGCCCTCTAGTCGAGCAAAATCCTGCTTTTCCTTGTAGGCGTCTTTTACTTCGGCAATGTCTTTTAGGTAGGCCAAATTGCCCCGTGTAGAACGCACTAAGAGCCTTGAAATTTCGTCAACTTTTTGAAATTCGCCGGTAACCCTTAAGGTGCGTCGAAGTTCGTCTATGCGTATCTCGCCGCCTGAAATATTCACGTTTTGCCGGGCCAAGGTATTTTCGATATCAGAGAAGGTGATGCCTAAGGCCTGCATTCGATATAAATCAACGTTGATTTGTACTTCGCGCTCTAAAGCGCCAATTAGATCGACACGTGTAATTTCGGGCAGGGTTTCGATTTTATCTTTCAAATCTTCGGCATACCGTTTTAACTGGTCAAGGGTGTAGTCTCCCGAAACGTTGATGTTCATTATAGGGAATTCCGAAAAATTCACCTCCTGTACGTTGGGGTCGTTTTTTAAATCGCTCGGTAGTCGACTTTTGGCTTTATCCACCGCATTTGAAACTTTTTGTTTACAGATGTCGACGTCAATACCGGTGTTAAACTCCACCACAACGAGCGAAAAGTCTTGAATAGAATTGCTCGTTACTTTTTTAATGCCCGAAATGGATTTGATTTCTTTTTCGAGCGGCTTTGTTACCAGATTTTCAATGTCTTCAGGACTTGCTCCCGGGTATATAGTAGAGGCAAAGATGGTGGGTACTACAATGTCTGGAAACTGTTCCTTAGGAATATTTTGGAAAATGATAATCCCTGCAAGGGTAATCAGTACGGTGAATATATAAACGGCCGTTCGGTTGGCAATGGCCCAGTTGGTTGGTTTAAAATACTTTATGTGTTCTTTTTTCATGGGGCGCTATGCAGGGAATTACAAAGTCAAAGGTTGTCCGTCGGTTACTTCCTGATAACCGCTTTCGATGTAGCTTTCGCTGCCGGTGAGGCCCTGCTGAATGACGATATAATCGCCATAAGAAACTCCTGTTTTAACAATTTTCTTTCGTGCCACCATCTTGTTTTTAGGCCCTTCGGCAATCATCACATAAAGCTGACCTGCTGCATCTTTTTGAACATAATTAGATTTAATCACCACCGCTTGGGGAATTACTTCATCGCAAATACTAAGTGTGGTCATCATGTTGGCCCTCAGCTGATTTGGAGTGTTTCCAAGATTGGCTTTTACGCTAAATGTACGGGTAAGTGGATCAACTACTTTACCTACAAAAGTTATTTTTGACTGAATGGTTTCATTAAGATCGTTTACTTTGATTTCTACAGGGTTGCCCATTTTAACACGGCCAATATAAGAATCGGCCACCTTGGCGCTTACGTGCATATTTTTCTCGTTTACTACTCTAAAAACTCCAAACATATTTGGGGCGGCAAATTCACCGGCTTTAACGTTCACTTTATCCACCACACCGGCAATAGGCGACTTTATTCGGGTCATGTCCAATTGGGCCTGCAAGGCATCCATACTTTTAACCAGTGATTCGTATTGGGTTTTGGCCTGTAAGTATTGAATCTCACTGCCTATTTTTTGCTCCCAAAGCCGACTTTGTTTCTCGTAGGCTGTTTTAGCAAAATCGAGGTTGGTTTGCAATTGTGCGATGCCTTCCTTTATGGCGCGATTGTCGGTTTCTGCAAGCACTTTGCCTGCGCCAACAGTTTCGCCCTCGGTTACATAAACACGAATAACTAAACCCGGCATTCCGGGCTGAACCGTAACGTTTTCTTCCGAATCTACCGTGCCCTGAATGTCTATATAATGAGAGAAATCTTGTAGGCTGAGTTGTTTAACGGTTACCAACTGCGCTTTGCGTTGCGACTTTGAAGTGTCGAGCAAGGCAATTTCTTTTTCGAGTTTAGTGATTTTCACTTTGAGACCCTCGAAAGTTGCTTTGTATTCGGCGAGTTCAGCTTTTTTCTTTTCCAGGTCCGAACCTCCTCCACAGGCTGAGAGAAAGAGTATGGAAAGCAATAGTGCGATGTTTTTCATAACGTTTATGAAGCGTGTTGTGGGTTTAGAATTTATTGAGGTTTTTATCGAGACTTACACGATTATCCATGAGTTGTCGTACGGATTCGATGTACACTCCTTGTGCGCTGAGAAATTCATTTTCGGCTTGCAGAAGTTCCACCGATGAGCCTACGCCTTCCTTAAATTTAATGCGGGCTTTGTCGCGAATACGTTGTGCCAACTGAAGGCTTTCCTTGCTTTGCTGGAACGCATTTAAGGATGCTTTGTAAGCAATGAAGGATTGCGACGACTGCAGAGCAATGCCTTGTTCAGCTTGTTTTTGAGAGGTTTCGAGTTTTTTGAAGTTTAATTCGGCCTGCTGCAATCGGGACCGTTGGCTCAACCCCTTAAAAACGGGTACACTCAGGTTTAGTCCAATGATGGTTCCGCCCGGCACTTTGAAAAGAGGATCAAAGAGTTTATCGCCTTCGTTGGTAATTCGACTTTCGCGCCAGGTATAATAGGTGCTAAATGTGGGTAAAAACGCAGCTTTTTGTCTTTTTATCTCAAATTTTTGAAGCGACATGGCCTGTCGTAGCATCACGTTATCAATGTTGGCATCGGGTTGAAAAGTAGGTACTTGGTCAACCCCGGTTACAGCCTGAGCAATTTGATCTTCAATCTTTTCAATCAGTTTGATGGGCGCATTGACATCGTATCCCATCGAAAATTTTAAATATTGTTCGGCAATGAGGGTTTGTTGTTCTAATGTGCTGAGGGCCGTACTGAGATTTTTGCGTAAAAGTTTTAGACGGTCGAGGTCTAATTCTTCGATAAACCCTTCCGTATAATAGGCCTCTGTTTCTTTTATAGATTGATCAAGGTTCTTCAGATTTTCTTGTATTAACCGTTTGTTTTCATTTAACACCAACACCGTCTGATAGGCGCGTGTAATGCTCTCCTTAATTTCGATCTCCGTCTTGCGCAATCCACTTTTAGAAAGCTCTAAAAAGACCTTATTGGCTTGTACCGCAACCAGATATTCGCCACTAAATGCCAGCCATGAGGCGGTAAATCCATATGACATGTTGTGTTTTACCCCAAATGGAATGCGCAAGTAAGTTCCCTGGGGCGCTTGAGGATTAAAAGCGTTTGCCTCAATAACACTAACGGGTACTTGAAGAAAGTTTTGATATCCAGCTTCGGCGTTTATCTGCGGAATTCCGATGCCTCTTATTTCGGCAGCCCGTTTTTGAGCCAGCTCAATATCGGTAGCGGCATTTTGTACCGAGTATCCGTTCTTTATGCCGTAGGCAATAGCCTGAGCTAGATCGAACGAATCTTGTGCTTTTAGGGGTGTAATAACCACCAATGCAACAATAAAGAGGCAGTTTTTCAGCATCATGCGTGTTGGGTATTATAAATGTCTTTTAAATAGGACAAACCTTTGTCAGTAGCAATGCCCCGTATGTGATATAGCATCGCCTCGCTGTAGATTTCGGCCGTATTGAGGTTAAGGCCTTCAAAAAGGGAAGCATCCATAACTACTTCCATCCTTGAAGAATAGATGCGTGCAATTACCGCGGCATGGAGGTCAGTTCTGAAAACACCTTCTTTCTGGCCTTTCAAAATATTTTGTTCAATGCTGCCCACTACAAATTCGTTTCGGTATTGCATCATCTTATTCCAGGCTTCGGGGTAGTATTTGCGCAGATCATAAATGATGGAGCTGTGCATATTTTTTATCTTACCCGATACCATGTTCTGTATCTGTAGCAATTCATCCAAGGCCGGGCGGCCACTATTTTGTATGGTGCGGATGGCTTTCTCGTCCTCACAAATATCATGATTGAGGACCTGTAGTATAAGGTCGTTTTTATCCCTTACAAATTGATAAAGCGTTTTTTTGGAAATGCCCAATTCGCGGCATACGTCGTCCATGGTAACACTCTTTATCCCACAACGCATAAAGAGTGCTGCAGCCTTTCTCAGAATCGTTTCCTGTTTTTCGCTCACGGCCGCAAAGGTATAAAGTACTTTCTATAGGAAACAAAAATTATTTAAAATGTTTCCAGTGTTTCTTTAGTGTTATTGCATGTATTTGAAAATGAGATATATAAAAAGCTCATCGATTATGTAGATCTATAAATTAAATATTTGGCAAAATTCTTGTCGTTTTTGATTCCCAACATTTCGCTTTTACTTTGCGTTTTGTATTCTGTTTAATTTTATTCTTGTTTTAATAATCTGTTTATGAGTAAAACACGTATTGCCTGGGCCATCCGCATTTTAGTATTTGTGTTGTTTGTTGTTTCGGCGGTTGCCAAGATGTTTCCTATTTGGGCTTTTGAAAAGCAACTGGTTGATTTAAATGTGGCCTCTTGGTGTTCGGCCCCGTATTTTTCGCGATTGCTCATCGGTGTTGAGTTGGCTCTTGGTATCGCTATACTTCAACGGAATTTTTTAAAACGCCTTGTAATTCCGGCAATTATGGCTTTGCTGGTGGTATTTTGCATCCATCTCGTAATAGAAATGGTAAAACACGGTGCGATGAACGGCAATTGCGGGTGCTTTGGACAGCTTATTCCAATGACACCCCTCGAAGCATTCATCAAAAACATCATCACGCTCGGTTTCATGGTTTGGTTATATCGATTAACCCAAGAATCGGAGCGGCCGCATCGCTTTAGTTGGTTGCTGGTTATTTGGGGACTTTCAACTTTACTTATGTTTATGGTTTTTCCGTTTTGTCCGTGCAAAGATGAAGTTGCATCTGTCGAAACCATTACCACTGCCACTACAGAACTTGAAGATAATGCCAAAGTAGCAACCGATTCGCAACAAGTGGTGCTTACCGACACGGGAAGCACCGCATCGGGTAAACTCCTAAAAGATACGGCTGCTGCAGAAAATAAGGGTCCACGTGCTGTAACGTCAAAGTTTGCGCCTTATGCCGAGTCGGGCGGAAAAAAGGTGAATGTAGATCAAGGCAAGTATTTGGTTTGTATGTTCGCCGCCGGATGCGACCACTGCCAGGATGCGGCAAAAAGTATTAGCGCTTTGAGCAAGCAGCCCGATTTTCCGAAAGTCTTCATCTTCTTTATGGACGAAGAAACCGAGAAGATTCCGGCCTTCTTTACTACCGCCGGAAAGAAATATCC
>JBKCHQ010000140.1:0-2831 GCA_046302715.1 Bacteroidia bacterium
TTTTCATGAGCGAAAATGTATGGAATTATTTAAATCGAATCCACAAGTATGCAATGGAGATATTAAGAGTATGGAATAGCGAATTGTTAAAACTAAAAAAGCCCGCAAACGCAGGCTTTTTTCTATCAATTATGCAGATTAGTGCGATACAACAAATGATTTAGTACCTGATAATTTGCCAATTACATGCAGGAAATATAGTCCTTCTGGTAAATTACTGGTGTTAAGCGAAGTTGTTTGGCCGCTGAATTCTAAACGTTCGATCTGTTGACCTTGTGCATTTAATATCACCGCATTAACCGGCGTAGAAGCTGATTGCTCAAGTGTAATTTGAATTACATCGTTCGCAGGATTTGGAGCGAGTATAAGGTTAGATGCAGCATCTTTTGATACAAAACCAACAACACATGGGTCACAGCTTCCCCAACACACAGGATCTAGAGCTGCATCGCCCGTTACAATAATGCTGCGATTGGTAAAGTTGTCAATTGTAGTAGTGCAGAATGATCCTGGGGTTAAAGACTCCTGTCCAGCCCAAGAATCGTAAGCAAATTTGTATTCAAAGGTGTCTGTAGCAAGCGAAATGGTTAGTTCCCATACATTGTCGCCATCGGCATCGCTCATTGGAGCACAACCGCCGCACCAGTTGTTGAACGATCCGTTTACTTCAGGCGTTGTGAAATTATCCGTCACTTCGTTCATATCAACTTTAAAAGTGATGTTAAATGGTCCGGTTGGATTATCGCACGATGAGCAGCTTGCCCAACAAACTACGGGCAGCGTTTCATTTCCAGAAACGGTTAAAATACGATTGGTAAATTGGTTGGTCGTTATCACACAAGAACCACCGGGAAGCAAAGTTTCCTGACCTGCCCAGCTATCGTAAGCAAATTTGTATTCGTAGGTGCCTGGAGCAAGTTCAATGGCCAATTCCCACACATTATCTCCATCGGCATCGCTCATCGGTGCGCAACCGCCACACCAAGTGTTAAATGTTCCATTTATCTCGGGAGTTGTAAATGCATCGGTAACATTGCTCATATCAACGCTAAAGACAACAGTGTACGAACTTACTCCGCCACCTTGTCCCATTTGTAAATCGTCGAAATAATAGGTCTTTTCTCCGGCTACTGCACCCGTTGTTCCAAAATTGAAAAACACAGAGGCTTTGTTGTAGCTATTAGCCAAATTGATGGCCGCAGTTCCGGCCACTTGGTTGGAGAAATTAAATGTTAGGGTTTCCCACTGTTCTGCAGCTGTTGTAGTCGCTTCGGTTTCTACAGAAATGGTGGGGTTAGTAGAATCTTCAACCTTTAGACGGACAGGAATTCCGGCATCGGGCGACCACACGCGAAGCGTCATTTGTGTATTGGTTTCAGTAAATGGAATGGGATTCGCCAGACCTGAACCGTTTGCATCACTAATGGTAGTGCCTGCCCAAAGTTCGGCTGTTGCCGACTTAATAACTTTAGCAACCGTGTTGCTTCCATCAGTTGGATCAACCTCAATGGTCGAAGCTTCAGCACCACCAAATCCAATGAGCCCGTAATTAACGCCGCTAACATCAAAGGTTACCGGAAGATCCATTTGCACATCTTGCGCCTCTTGGCCCATTTGCAAATCATCGAAATAATAGGTCTTTTCTCCGGCTACTGCCCCCGTTGTTCCAAAATTGAAAAACACAGAGGCTTTGTTGTAGCTATTAGCCAAATTGATGGCCGCTGTTCCAGCCGCTTGATTAGAGAAATTAAATGTTAGGGTTTCCCACTGTCCTGCAGATGTTGTTGCAGCTTCGGTTTCTACAGAAATGGTGGGGTTGGTAGAATCTTCAACCTTAAGACGGACAGGAATTCCGGCATCGGGCGACCACACGCGAAGCGTCATTTGCGTATTTGTTTCAGTAAACGGAATTGGATTCGCCAGACCTGAACCGTTTGCATCACTAATGGTAGTGCCTGCCCAAAGTTCGGCGGTTGCCGACTTAATAACTTTAGCAACCGTGTTGGATCCATCAGTTGGATCAACCTCTATGGTCGAAGCCTCTGCACCGCCAAAACCAATGAGTCCGTAATTAATGCCGCTAACATTAAAGGTTACCGGAAGATCCATTTGCTGCGCCTGTGCCACTAAACCGACCAACACCGCAGCAATACTAAGTAGTTGTTTTCTCATGTTTTTAAATTTGATATGGGCTGCTAAGATAATCTAATTGTAAAAAATACAAAAAGCTTTTTGAAAATTGTCGAAGCAGATTTGTTAACGCGTAATTTTGCACCGCTACCATCAAACTATATACAAAACAATATATGAGTCAATATCAACCTCGGTTGCTTCAAAACGATTTATATTCCATTCCCATCGACGAGTTCTTTAAATCGGCGTTTTCTGTCGATTGTGTCATATTTGGCTACCATAATTGCGAATTAAAAATACTCTTGATTCAACGAGGCACAGCGCCCTACGAAAATTATTGGGCACTTCCCGGAGATTTAGTGTATCCCAATGAGGACCTCGATTCGGCGGCAATTCGTGTCCTGAACGACCTTACAACCTTAACGGACATTCCCATTTCACAAGTAAAAACATTCGGCAAGGTTGATCGACATCCTTTAGGGCGCGTAATTACGGTGGCTTATCTCGCATTGGTTGAACCTACCGAATTGGCTCCGCATGCTTCATCGTGGGCAAGCCGCACGCAATGGCATTCGATTAAAAATGTGCCGAAGCTCGCTTTCGATCACAGTGAGATTTTAAGCGCCTCGCTCGAAGAATTAAAGAGCAGAATTTTACGCGAGGACATCTGGGCTTCTGTATTACCCGAAAAATTCTCT
>JBKCHQ010000141.1:0-4482 GCA_046302715.1 Bacteroidia bacterium
GTATATGTGCTTTTAGTAGGATCGAGCCAGGCTGCTGCGCAATTGCAACTTCGTGGAACCATCGGCGTGTACTCATCCGATAATGGCGGCGAAGCATGGACATTCCCACATAACCTTATCGGAATGCCGTACGACCAGGAAACTCATCCTAACCTCATGGATTTTGATGGTCAATCGTCGGATTACAACCAGATTTACTACAACACGGCTTTTGCCTGTTCGCAACTCGATGAAAACCGCTTACTTATTGGCGGCCTGAATCTTTGGCGCAGCGACGATGGCGGCACAAGCTACCAGCCCGTTGGCGGTTATTTGGGCGATTTGCCTTTAATGCATGTGGATTTACAAGAATTTAAAGTTTTTAAGACCGATGACACCACCGAAGAATTTTGGTTTAGCAGTGATGGAGGATTAAATGTATCCAATGATTGGGCGCAAAGCCATGAAGCGCGCACCAATGGTATAGGCGCCGTTAATTTTTGGGGAATTGATCAGGGATGGAATAACGACATCATTGTGGGTGGGCGCTATCACAATGGAAATGCCGCCAGCAATGACGCCTACGGCGATGGAAATTTTCTGTCTCTAGGCGGCGGCGAAGCTCCAACAGGTTACGTAAACTACAGTCCCGAACAAAAAGCATATTTCTCCGATATCGATGGGCGCAACCTCCCCGAAGAAATTGACGGCATAACCACCGGATTTAGCATGAACCTCGATCCGAATGAAAGTTATTACGAAAATGCATCCTCGCGCATTATGTTTGATCCGTATTACTGGAATGTGGCCTATGCGGGTAAAGACAATGCTATTTACAAAAGTCTGGATGGCGGTGCCACCTTTGGTTTGTTCTATGAGTTTAATGTAAATCCTACCGATAAGGTATTGTGGATGGAGCAGTGTCCCTCCAATCCAAATATATTTTATGTGCAGGTGCTCGTTGGCAATACCAGCCGCCTGTACCGCAGCACCAATGCCGGACAAAGCTTTACACAACTCAATTTGCCACAAAACCGACGCGAGCTGTACTTTACGGTATCGCATGAGAATGCTTCTGAACTATGGATTGCTTACACTGCCGGCACCAACGGCAATAAAGTATATCGAAGTACGAGCGGAGGCGATACGTGGGAGAACATCACCACCTCCGACCTCAACGGTATGGCAATAAAGTCTATTGCGCATCAGGCAGGAACTGATGGCGGGGTATATGTAGCCTCAAGACGTGGCCCTGTTCAATATCGCGATAATACATCAATAAGCTGGGTAACCGTAGGAACCGACGTTCCGGCGGCTTCGTTCCCATTAAGACTAATGCCGTTTTATAAAAAAGGAAAGTTACGGCTCGGCATGTGGACTTTGGGCGTTTGGGAGCACGATTTAGAAGCCGAGTCTGATATTATTGCCGGATTTTCGGCCAATTACAGAAAATACAATTGCCCAGGCGATACCGTTTGGTTTACTGACCATTCGGTGAGTCCTGAAGGCGCAGAGTTGCAGTGGTTTTTTCCGGGTGCAGCGCCTGCAACTTCCAATGCGCAAAGTCCTAAAGTAGTGTACACCGAAACCGGCAGCTTCGACGTAACGCTCATTGTAAGCTACAATAATCAAAGCGACACGCTTACACGTTCGGTGTTTATTGAATCGCAGGAGCCGGGGTCGTATCCGCTGCAGGAAGATTTTGCTGATGGCTCTTTTGCCGAAGGATGGCGCCTTATCGACGATGGCAATAATGGAGAGAATTGGATTGTAGCCGATTTGGCCTCCGCCAGCACAAGCGATAACCACAGCATGCTTTTCGATAATTACTACATTGATGTGCAAGGCCGACGCGATATTGCTGCTACCGCCAATTATGAGGAGCTTGCCGAAGGAACCGATTTGACCTTGTTTTTTGATGTAGCCTATGCCCGCTATGCGGTTAATTATTCCGATACACTGGCTGTATATATTTCTGAAGATTGCGGTTTTACCAAGCAACGCATCTACCTGAAAGGCGGCACCGAACTGGCTACAGCGCCCGATTTTTCGGCAGACCGCTGGGTGCCACAAAGCAGCGAGTGGCGCCAGGAAACGATTAGCGACCTTCCGCTTAGCTACCAGGGTAATGTGAGCATTTATTTCGAGAATCGTGGTTATTACGGTCAACCCATTTATATTGATAATATTCGTCTTGAAAGCAGCGCGGGCATAACAGCGCAGCAAGAACTACCTTCACCGAGGGTGTATCCGGTTCCGGCCGGTGATGAAATTACGGTGTATTGGGCATCGCTGAAAAAGCAGGCGCGGTTTAAACTATCGGATGCATCGGGAAGAATAGTCCTGCAAGGAGCTATAACAGAAGAATCCACCACCGTGGGCTTGCCGTCTATAGCATCGGGCCTTTACATTCTCGAATTGAGAAGCGGCGACGATGTATTCTTCGAAAAGATCATGAAGCGATAATTCTGAAATAGGGATATGTGACAATTATGGTAAAAAAGTTAATAGTTGCTAGCAAATACATTTAATAGAATCAACACTATTGAGTTTGCAAATTTGAATGGAATTACGAACTTTGAGAAAAACAAGATCATGACTCGTGCTGATATTCTGAGAAACAACATCATTGATAAACTCCTAACAATCTCAAATCAAGATTATTTATCCGCTCTATATCAATTAATTGAAAAAAGCTCTGTAGATAACGACATCGTGAAACTATCCGACGAACAGATTCTTATGCTCAAGCTCAGTGATAAAGATATTGAAGCCGGAAAACTAATTTCACAAGACGATTTGGACAAAAGTGATATAAAATGGCTGAAAGGACTGTAGTTTGGACAGAGACAGCATCAAGGCAAAGACGTGAAATTCTAAAGTATTGGACAAAGAGAAATGGATCTACAAAATATGCGGAAAAACTAATTCGAATAACAAAAACCAGAATAAACATTATCCTTGAAAATCCATTAACTTTTAAAAAAGCAGATTACCCAAATACTAGAGAAGCTGCTCTCGGACATTTTAGTATATATTATAAAATAACAGAAAATAAATTGATAGTCACTGCCTTTTGGGACAATAGACAAGACCCAAAGAAATTGATAAAATTGATTAAAGATTGAATTACTTCTTCAAAATTTGAAATTGGTTTAAGTACTATTTCTCCTAAAATTTAAGATTAAAAGAACCCTTAGTTCGTTTAAAGCATGTTTTGAAAGGGTCGGCAAACCCATCTTAGCGGTAATTAAAACGACACGAACATGACATTAAACGAATTTATCAAACACCTAATTTTATTGTACTTATTGAAGCCAAAAGAACTGTTTCAGAGGCCGATAAATAGAAATTAACCGCACGTAGGAACTTGTTAGCATCGAAGACATTACTTATAAAATAAAAGGGCCACCAATCGAAATCGGCAGCCCTTTTCTGCATCGTAAAATCTCGTTTATCTCACCATCAATTTACCAGAGGTTTGTTTACCTGCATGGGTTACTGTGTAAATATACACACCCGGCGATAAGCCCGAAGCATCAAACATGGTTGGTTTACCGTGCTCTGCATTAAACTTCGAAATAGATGCACCTAACACATTGCAAATGGTTACCTCTGCATCTTGCTGGTTGGCGGTATGGATAACAAACTGAGTGGTTCCATTGAATGGATTTGGATAAACACTTACTACGGTGGATGCATCAGCCTCGACTCCGGTAGGAAGATCGATGGTGTGAACTGATGTATTGGTTCGGATAGGCTCGTTGAAATCGAAGTAGATATCGCAGAAGTTCTCTAAACGAGTTCCCACAGGTTGATTGATTTGCGGTGAAATGCTAAAGTTCACAAAACCAATACTTCCAATGGGGTCGGAAGTGCTATCCGGAAGCATGATACCGTTGAATACCCAACGAATTACGCGCGTTTGAGGATTCACTTCCATTTGATATTGGTCAGAAGATGCATTCATCGTGAGCGTTTCAAGAACGAAATCCGTTGAAATGGTATCTACCAATACCACATTCACAGCTGGCGCTGTACCCGTGTTTTGGAATCTTACGGTGTAGGTGATTCGTGTATTGGGAAGAATATTCCCGTCCTCGCCTTCACCAGCAGGTGTTCCGCGTTTGTCGTTTGGATCCCAAGAACCGACTACTATTTGATGTGTAGTATCGATGTTGTTAATCGGATTGTAATCGTCTAATGGAGTTACCATCACCAAGTTGATAATAGGCGTTCCTAGCGCTAATGAAACAGGCGCAGGCGAATTCCAATAGATATATGAACATCCGCCAGCAGCGAGATTACTAAAATTCCATGAAGCAGTGTTGTTTGCCGCATCAAATGAACTTGGCTGTGGGTTAAATACGTTGGATGAAGTGATAGCCAACAATGGATCCCAGTATAAGGTGAAGGTTCCGCTTTGCGCCACTGCCCCATTATTACAGTATGAAAGGGAATTCATTACCGGGAAGCCGGGGGTTACGGTAGAAATATTGTAAA
>JBKCHQ010000142.1:0-2515 GCA_046302715.1 Bacteroidia bacterium
TTACAATGCTGGCATAAATAAAATTGCCTTCAAAGACAAAATTGCTGGTGCTATTTTGCATATTCATGTTATTTCGAATGATACAGTTTCTCACCACGAAATTATCGACCGGTGTTGCTCCGCCTATGCTTATGGCGAAAATATCTAATCCAATAAGGCGGGTTCCGGAGGCGACGGGACTAATACTGCAACTACCCGTGATGGCTGCAAATGATCCTATTGCGGTTGGGTGATGCCCCGGACCGATTATAGTTAAAGGTTTTGTGGGGGTAAAATCTGTGTACGTGATTGTTGAGCCTTGCACCAGAATGGTATCGTTGGGTTGTGCGGCATCAATGGCCGACTGAATGCTAGTAAACTGCGCCGCACCGCCAATGGCATTCGAAACCGTATGCTGTGTTGCTCTTACTTGGCTTGTGCCCAATACAAGTGCTGTTAGGAGAAGAAAAGTATTTTTCATGATTAATTTTTAAGATAATGCAAAGAAAATCCGCAATTCGAAGCCCGTCAATCGCATAAAAGTAGGTTTCAATAACCTGAAAAATGCCGAACGAACTAAGCACAAAAAACAAAGCCGGAATCAACTCGATCCGGCTCTGAAGGGGTTAGGTTAATTTTAAAATAATCGTCTTTAAGCGTTCTCCCATTAAATGCCTTCCACACGCAACCTAAAGGTGCCCGATATGGGAAGGTCTGTTTCGCTTTGGCAGTTCTCTATAGCATCGGGCGAATCGGCATTTAAAGTGCCCGAAAAGTACCCCTCAATAACTTTGGTGTCGGGGTCGAAAGAGGTTATGGTTAGCCCAAAATCGCTGCACTCGATTGACACAACGCAATTGGATGGCGTTCCGCTACGCACTATTTTTTCGGTATCATAAGCCGAAAACGCATCATTGGTATTTAGAACATATCCCACTTCTTCTAAGCCATCATTACAGGAAGTATTGCCACTCGAAATAGTATAATAACCCTGATTAAGTCCCTCAAATTCAAGCGATAACCACTGAGTAGTTACATTCGTATTTTCATCATAAATGTACGCCCATATCGTCATCAATCCCTCTGTATTCGTACAACCCACGTATGGTTCGCCATTAGATGGAGCAGGATCGGCATACCAAGGGTAATACGTTTCATCGAGGCCTCCGGCATTGAGTGTTAGGTAAAATTCGGCGTCGAGAATAGTAATGTTTGAAACAAGCATAAAGTTATTGACGCCCCCCAACGTATTGCTGGCCTGAAGCGACAAGGAAATAGCGACGGGATTGGGTGAAGGAACCTGCTGCGGCGCCTGATATACCGCTTGAAAAGCATCGGGTGTTAGGTTGCCATTCGCTCCTGAAACAGGCGCGTTAGCACCATTAAGTGCCCAGCCCATAATCGTAAAAGTAGAGTAATTGGTTCCATCGGGAGCCTGAGGTACCAGCGGAGTAGGTTCGTCTTCGTCGATTTCAATCGGGTACAAGGGTACTAAATCATCATCATCCGCATCATCACCTTGGTTTCTAAAGCCTGTTGTAAACAAACGTATCGATTGCCCTTTGGCCAAGGTTGCTGACGCTGGTGAAATTTCCATGTTGATGAAGCGCCCCAAGGCCCAATCGCTGAAGTGCGGCACTCCTATGGTTACAGTATTGTTGTCGGTATCTACTACACTTCGAATGGCGGCCTCCCATGAACCATTGGCAGCCTGCGTAGTAATCCAAAGAAAATCCTCAGGTTTCCCTGCCAGATCTAAATTTTCGTAATTAAACTTCACTTCAACCGGCGCATTGAACACCAGTCCCTCGGGTTGCAAACGAAATGCGGCAGAGGCAATACCTTGTGGCGCATTGTTCGTAATGGGTGTGATGCTGATTTCGGTATCGGAGTTTAATGCACCCGCAGGAAACGTTAAGGTTATGGCTCCATCGGGTGTGCTAAGGCTTCCTCCGGCAGTGCCGATGCTGGCCGAGGTGGCGCTTCCGGTTGGTGTGCCGGGCTGCGATACATACAAGGTGGGCTCGCTGGGAGGCGGCACCGTGGTATCGGGCAATTCGGTTTCGGGCAATTCGGTTTTTTTGCATGAAAACGAGATAGCAATCAAAAAGAGTAGCGCAAATGTTCGGGTGTTGATGAGACTTTTCACGAATTAGAAATTTGATGCTGCAAAAGTGTTTCGGAATGCGGATGCAATCAATCGCATAAAAGTAGGTTTCTCCAACCACCGCAAATTTTGCTTTCGGGTTCTTATTAATTTCGACCCATGTTTAAAATTGCCCGAAAGAGTTTTTCGATTGTTTGCGGCATGCTGTTGCTCATTATCGTTGCCCCACGAAAGCTGCTGGCACAATTCCCGGGAAACAACGCGCCTGTTTTTTCAAACCATAACAGCCAAAACGGATTTCCGGCGCAGTCCGTATATGCTATTGCCTCCGATGCTAATGGCATCATGTGGATTGGCAGCAATTTAGGGCTTTACCGCTACGATGGGCTGCATTTCAAGAATTGGAACGATGTATTGCCCAACCAGCGT
>JBKCHQ010000143.1:0-15861 GCA_046302715.1 Bacteroidia bacterium
TTTGGTGGAAATTGTCGAAATTAAGGAACATCCTTGGTTTATTGGAGTTCAGTTCCATCCCGAATACAAAAGCACGGTAGACAATCCACATCCGCTATTCATCTCTTTTGTACAGGCGGGTTTAAGCTACAGTGCAGCGCAGGGTATTGCTGCTAAGAAACGGAATGCGATAGCTAAGTAGAGGCTTCTTATTTTACTTGAGTTGCGTATTCAATTCACGAAAAGGATTCTAAAAACCGTTTCATGTTCTACTAATTATTCATTGTTTTAAATCCGATAGTCTCGATAAGCCGGAGATTAAAATCGCAATTATTTACATGGCTAATTCGAACAATGGTATTTAAAGCCTTCTTAACCTTTTCGGTGCTCGGAGTTTTAGCATTTTTTACTCCCGACATCCAGTCAATCACATCTCTAGTTTCATTATCAATTTTAAAGGTTATAAGCGACATATTTAAATCTTCAAACGGTATAAAAAACCAATTGCCATAATAGGGCGGTCTCTTCTTTTCTTCTTTACCAAGGGGCAATTCCAAGGCTTTCCACATATAGATAATCCAGCCGTCCATATCTTTTTCGGAGTTCATCAGCGAAACTTGGTCCTTTATTGCCGCAATGCGGTTAATGCCCCACTCCCCGCAAAAAACGGGTCTGTTACTGCCACGCGCATTTTGCATGAACTTAGGTAATTGGTTTTTCATTTTCAATCCCAACCAAGTATATAGGTGAAACGAATAGCATCCATTTTTATCCAGTTCATGATCGTATTTCGAAAGTACATCTAAATCAACGGCATAATTATTCCCTTCGTAAACAATCATGTGATTGGGGTCGTGTTTCCGTATTGCAGATGTAATTTCTCGATAAAGTTCGATGAGTTCTTTTTCACGTTTTTTATCGATGGCAGGTTCATTTATAAGATCGTAACCTAAAATCATTTTTTCATCGCTGTAATGTTCGGCAATTTCACTCCAAATTTCTGCAGATCTTCTTTTTGCAAGGGGCGAGTCCCATAACATCGTGTCGCCTTTAACATAGCCGGTACACCAAAGTTTGTCGGGTGCTTTAGGAGGTACCATCATGATCGGAAGAAAAGCAATATTGCTTTCCCTTAATTCAGGCAATAAACGATCAATACTGTTAAAAAACCACTGCTTGGTGCTGTCGTTATTAAACAATACTGCGTCGAAACCCAAGCGAATGCAATTAATGCCCATACGTTTCATCAGTCGGATGTCTTCTGGAAGGAGAAAAGAATCCATCATAGCCTTTATATATGCGTAATAGGCTTGTTCGCCAATGTGTGCAGAAACCCTTTGGGCGGTTACCTTTTGTGCGGTTTGCGCACCTCCCAGAACATAATTTTCCTGATACAGCCAACAGCTCACATTGGTTCCTTTTATTTGAAATGCCTTTCCACTAGGGTCAATTATTTCATGACCTTCGCGGTGGAAAAATGGCGCTATGCCAATTGATTGGGCGTTTAAATATCCAATGGTCAGTGCGTTGAACAGAATGACGAAAACCAGTTTTTTCTTTAGTTTTTGCATTTCTTATGGTTAAGAATATTGCATTCCATACGATTGTGAGTTGTAGATTCTTATTGACCGATTCCCGCTGCGCTTAGATTTTCTTTTAATTTCAATTTTAACAGTAATGGAACTTATTAGTTACAGAATCTTCTGATTAATATAATAAGCCGCCTTGTTGATATCCTCATTAAAATAGTCGACTTAAATATAACTTCTTTAGTGTAATGGATATTGTAATTTAGCAGTATGCATCGCTGCTATTCCTTGTTACGTTCATTTATTTTTTCAAGAATCAAACGGTCAATTACTGCAATTTCTGTTGGCAAAAATAATATCTCACATTCCGAATTTTCGATGAACCAATCTTCGGTTCCATACTTTTCTAGTCTAAACTGTTTGTGTATTTCGTTTATTGCTGAAGCGGTTTCATCCCGTTTTAAAGCAGCCTTTTCATATTTGCCATGGTTTGCAAGTGATTCGATCTCAAGGTTTGTGATTTCCGTATTCCACTCAGGAAATTTATGGGCTTTGAATGTGGCCAAAGCTTTTTGGTAATTTTCATCGTACGAAAATCGAATTCCAGCATTTGTGCATAAGTCAATTAATGCAGTAAATTGACTTATGCTTGAATTTGCATGCTCCTTGGACAAGCCTCTTAAAATTTCATTTAATTGCTTGGTGAATGCTATCATTACTTATGTTTAAATAATGTTGCCTAACTAAACTACAGCAGCAACAGCTTTTGGAGAGGCTGCTTTTATTTCATCACTCGCAAATTCGGCATATTGTTCAAAATTGCGGATGAATTTACCGGCCAGCTCGGCTGCCTTTTGGTCGAACATTTCTTTGTTGGGCCATGCATCTCTTGGAAAAAGCAATTCTGAAGGTACATTGGGGCACGTTTTGGGAGCGTGTAAACCAAAGAATGGCGTGGTTTCGTAGGTAACATTATCCAATTTGCCTTGTAATGCTGCCGAAATCAAGGCTCGGGTGTACGAAAGTTTAATACGGCTTCCAATTCCATAAGGGCCGCCGCACCAGCCGGTATTTACCAACCAAACGTTAACTGTATGCTCTTTCAGTTTTTTACCTAAAAGTTCGGCATAACGGGTAGGGTGGAGCGGTAGAAAAGCCTTCCCGAAACACGCCGAAAAGGTCACTTGAGGTTCGGTAACTCCCACTTCGGTACCCGCTACCTTTGCTGTGTATCCCGAAATAAAATGATACATGGCTTGTGCCGGTGTTAAACGTGATATGGGTGGCAACACGCCAAACGCATCGGCGGTAAGGAAGAAAATATTTTTTGGTACTTCGCCCACCGAAGGACTTACAATATTATCTATGAGATAAATAGGGTAGGCCACACGTGTATTCTCGGTTTTATCAACATTGCTGTAATCTACTTTGCGCGTACCCTCAAAATAATTCGTGTTTTCAAGCAAGGATCCAAAACGAATGGCATTGTAAATCTGTGGCTCCTTTTCAGCCGAAAGGTCTATGCATTTGGCATAACAGCCTCCTTCAAAATTAAATACCGAATTCTCAGACCAGCCATGTTCATCGTCGCCAATAAGTTTACGCTCCGGATCAGCCGAAAGGGTGGTTTTACCAGTGCCACTTAACCCAAAGAATACGGCAGTATCGCCATCATTTCCCACATTTGCCGAGCAATGCATAGACAGTACGCCGTGTTCATGAGGTAGCACATAATTAAGAACGGAGAAAATACTCTTCTTGATTTCGCCTGTGTACCCGCTTCCCCCGATAAGAATAATCTTACGGGTAAAGTTTATGATGCTAAAATTATGCTGACGTGTGCCGTCGATAGCCGGATCAGCCTTGAATCCGGGCGCATTTACGATGTGCCAGTGTGGCTGAAAATCTTCTAGTTCAGAAGATTCGGGACGCAAAAACAAATTGTGCGCAAACAGGTTCGACCATGGATATTCGGTTACGACACGTACATTGAGCCGGTATTTAGGATCGGCACAGGCATAGCTATCACGCACATAAACCTCGCTACCTCCCAGATAAGCGCAAACCCTGTTGTAAAGAGCGTCAAAACCTTCTTTCTCAAAACGGTTGTTCACGTCGCCCCACCAGACACTGTCTTTAGTCGTTTCGTCATATACCACAAATTTGTCTTTGGGCGATCTTCCTGTAAACTCTCCCGTGTCAATAGCCAATGCACCGGAGTCTGTTAAAGTACCGGTAGCGTCCAGCAAAGTTTGTTCAATAAGTTCAGATGGAGTTAAATTCCAATGCGCTAAGCCGATGCCACCTAATCCAATCGCATTAAGCGTATCGTGCTTGCTTTTAATGCCTGTAAATTCCATTTCGGGTAAAAAGGTTGATAGTAAAATGATTTTGGAGCCACAAAATTAACATAAGCTACCAAATGGGAGTCAATAAATCCCAAAAAAGCAAAAAATTATCATTGCGCTTAGCGTCGTTTTTTGCAAGTACCGTTTACAGTAAAGTGCATATTTTTTGATGCACCCGCATTCCCTTTTGCAGCTTCAACAAAGGATGTGGCATCGGAATATTTCCAACCTTCTAGTGCGATACAATAATCAATTTCGCCCTCTCGGCCCCAGCCTATTTTTTCGTACACCGGCTTGCTCCCGTTTTCGAGTGTGAAGGTGTTTAGAAATTGCTCAAATTTTTCGGCCGACTTGTAGTCAATGCCGCTCCCAATCGAATAAAATGAAACCACAAGATTTTTAATAGTATTCTCCTGAATGTCTTCTTTTTTCTTCTCCTCGGTTTGGGGTTTCGGTATTTCGTTATTTGTTTTATTATCAGATGCCGTTGGAGTAGGTACTGCAGGAGTTTCATCTTTGGTAAGAGGCTCTGCAGCATTATTATTTCTGTTTTCTTTGCTTTTACATCCCAATAAAATACCTAAAAAAAAGTGTAGTGCAAGCAAGGTGTGGAGCGTAGATTTCATAGTCACTAATTTAGGAGTGGTGTACATATTTGTCCGAAATATACTTCAAAAAACAATCCACATTTATTCCCTGTCCGGTAGCTTTAAGGCATATTTCTTCCGAATCTAAAGTTCTGCCATAAGTAAACACATTTTTGCTCAGCCACATGCGCAGTTGCATCAGTGTTTCGGTGGTCATTTTTTCTTTTGAAATTCCAAGTTGGGCACAGGCAGCTTCAAAAAACTGACTGGCATAGATACTTCCTAAGGTGTACGTTGGAAAATAGCCAAAACTTCCATGAGCCCAATGCACATCTTGTAAGATTCCCTCGCCATCATGGGTAGGTTCTATGCCCAGCCATTTTCCGTAGAGTGCATTCCAAGCATCGCGAAGGTTTGAGGTTTTTAATGTTCCACTGATTAATTGTTTTTCAATACTGTAGCGAATAAACACATGAAAGTGATAGCTTATTTCGTCGGCTTCGGTACGGATAAGGCCAGGTTGAAGCTTGTTCGAATTAATATAACAGTTATGGGCATTAAACTCGTTTTTAGGCCCTTTTTTATATTTCTCTATTCTTGGATAGATCAATTCCCAAAAGGCTTTGCTTCGACCTACATTGTTTTCCCAAAGTCGCGATTGCGATTCGTGAATTCCTAGCGATGCCGCTTCTGAAAGAGGCATTCCATGATGCGTAATGTTCAAGCCTTGTTCGTAAATGGCATGCCCGGCTTCGTGTATGGTCGACCAAAGTGCAACTGATAAATCATTAGGATTGATACGTGTGGTAATGCGCACATCATCTGGGCAAATTCCAATAGTAAATGGATGCGAGGAGATATCTTGACGGCCTTTTTTAAAATTAAAGCCACATAATTCAGCAATATCAAGCGTAATTTTCCATTGGTCATCAGGTCCATAGCCATCCCAATAGCCAGCATCCCCTTTCCAGGCGCTTAATGCCTTTTCGTAAAGTGGCTTTAAACCGGGCAAAAGTTCCTCGAATAAGGTGTCGAGCCTTTCTTCGGTCATGCCGGGTTCATATTCTTCAAGCATACATGTGTATGCGGAACCACTTTCGGAAAGTAAATAGGCTTCTTCTTTTTTCAAATTTAGAAGTGTCTCCAGTGCTGAAAAGTAATTTTGAGCGGCCTTATTTTTCTTTTCTGCATCCCAAATCATAAATGTTTGGCTGGTTTGCAAGCTAATTTTTTCGATGAGTGAAGCAGGCAATCGGGTTTTCCGTAGATAATCTTTATAAAGGCGTTTCACCGACCTTGCCCCGACCTCTTCCAGATTGTTGCTTTGGTCCATTAGACTATCTAATAAGCGTCCTGTTTTTTCATCAATAAAGTATTCGTGCGCAAAGGATAATAAGCCCGACAAGTGTTTTGCACGTGCTTCAAAACTCATCGAAGGGATATATGTCTCTTGATCCCACTGCATCAGCGCTGCCGCGGCGTTTAAATCGGCAAGGCGTTTCATGCGCGCTTCGAGCTGCATATATAATTGGCTTACATTGCTCATTGTTTTGATTTAAAGTAGTGCATTAAAAGCATGATCCATGATGCCATGAGCAAAATGCCACCCAAAGGAGTAATTGGCCACAATATGCGTAGCCATTCTGTTGCCGCATGGTTCTTTAACAGAAGTAGATAAATTGAAAATGAAAAGAGGCCAATACCCACGCTCATAGTACGAAGGAGACGACTTGCGAAAACGTTGCTTCTATCTAATGTGTGAGACAAAAACAAAAGTACTGCTGCGTGAAACATCTGCATATAAGCCGCTGTTGTTAATGACTCCAATTGTTCGGGGGTAAGTACGTTTTTGAGCGTATGGGCGACCAATGCAAGTATGGCCACCGCCGTAAATCCTAAAAAAGCGGCATAGCGTTTCATCGTTTATTGCTGATTTATGAAGGCTATGACAGAAATTTCGACATTGGCATTTTTGGGAAGACCGGCTACCTGAACGGTTTCGCGAGCCGGAAAATCGGTTTTGAAATATTGCTCATACACTGCATTTACTGCCCCGAAGAGATTCATGTCTGACAAAAAAATACTTGTTTTTACAACAGCACTAAAATCTATACCTGCCGCCGAAAGTATGGCTTTGATATTGGCCATAACCTGCGTTGTTTCTTGTTCAATTGAATCTTGAAGCATCAGTCCGGTGTAGGGGTCCAAAGCAATTTGTCCGCTCAGGTAAAGCATAGAGCCTACTTTAACCGCCTGACTGTAGGGGCCAATTGGCGCCGGTGCGTTTTGACTGTGAATAACTGTTTTCATAAACTATTTGCTGGGTTGCGGGTGCAAGGTACTTGCTTTTGTTAAACTTGCGAAATGTTAGCCAATATTGGCATACCGTCTATAATTTTTGATGTCAGTGTTATTTTCGGACTGGCAGTTATTGTTTTACTGGCATGTAACTGGTTAAAAATACCTTCTTTATTAGGTTTTTTATTTACTGGAATTATAGCCGGCCCCGATGTTTTAAAACTTACGCAAACCCAAACCGATATTTCGCTTTTTGCTGAGATAGGTATTGTATTTTTGCTATTCAGCATTGGACTAGAATTTTCGCTCAAAGATTTGCTCAAGGCCAGGAAGCAAGTTTTGCTTAGTGGTGTTTTACAATTACTGCTTACTACATTGGCTACGTGCTTGTTGGTTGTTCTGCTGGATGTGGGATTAAAAGAAGCTCTTTTGTTGGGCTTATTGGTTTCATTCAGTTCAACGGCTATTGTGCTTAAAGCGCTTCAGGATAAGGGTAGGGTTCATAGCGAGCAGGGAAAGGCGGCTTTGTCGGTGTTGATTTTTCAGGATATCGCAGTTATACCAATTTTACTATGGCTTCCAGGCCTTAGCAAGGGCGCATCGGGTTTTGGAATTGAGTTTTTTATGGTACTCATTAAAGCAGCTGTAACGGTTATTCTTGTTGTTTACGCTGCTCGATCTATAATTCCTAGATTACTGTTTGCTGTGGCTAAAAGCAATTCGCGCGAATTGTTTTTGATGACCGTACTCGTTATTTGTTTGTTTGTGGCCTGGCTTACTTCCCGCTTAGGATTATCTCTATCTCTCGGTGCTTTTTTGGCGGGCTTAATCATTTCAGAGTCGGACTACAGTCACGAGGCCTTTTCAACTATACTTCCATTTAGGGAAGTGTTTACAAGCTTTTTCTTCATTTCAATTGGCCTTCTTCTGGATTTAAACTTCGTTTATGCCCATTTTTTTGAAGTGTTGATGGCGGTGCTGGTGGTGGTGGTAGTAAAAAGTATTGCGGGCGGTGTTTCTATTCGAATGGGTGGCGCCGACCTCCGAACGGCACTTTTGGGCGGATTGTTTATTGCGCAGATTGGCGAATTTTCTTTTGTATTGGCTGATGCAGCTTTTGAGCTTAAATTATTGCATCATGACAATTACCAGCTATTGCTTTCGGCAACAGTTTTTACCATGGGTTTAACTCCGGCTTTGCTTGAAAAGGCCGACCGAATTTCGATGACGCTTCTTCAAGTATTTACCCAAAATTTAACTCCTAATCGCCTAACTAGAAATAGTAATAATGAAAGGTTAGATATTGCAGATTATTTAGGCATTACGAATCATTTAGTAATTATAGGTTTTTCTGAGTTAGGCGTTCAGATAAGTAAGGTTATTAAATTATCAAAAATTCCTATTATAGCAGTTGATAATGATCCTGAAATAGTTTTAAATTCAAAACTTGATCGTGGCAATAAAATATTGTATGGTAATGCCACCGATTTAGAAGTATTACGTCATGCACACATCAATACCGCAAATATGGTGGTCGTTACCTTAAAAAATGATCGCGATATTAAGGCCATCATTGATGCCATTCGAAAGATATCTGAACATTGTAAAATATTGGCTATTGCCAACGATGCAGGCGATTTCACACGTTTGTTTGATGCAGGAGCCAACGAGTTGTTAAGCCGTAACTTTGAAATTAGTGTAGAATCGGTGATTCGAATTTTGAAGCATTTCGATGTCCCAAAAACCGAGATAGAACAAAGAATTGAACGATTCAGGGAACGTAATTATACCATGGAGCGTAGTATTCGACTTGAGCAAATGCTTGGGGCCGACCTCATGGAAAGTTTGCCCGGATCAGAGCTGCGCACGATGGTTATTCAAGGATTAAGCAGTAATGGAATTTATTTGAGCGAACTGCTCAAGCAGGATTTTCCTAAGGTATCTATTTTGGCATTGAAACACGGTGCTGATATACACGTCAATCCTGAATTGAATCAGACCGCTTACAACAACGATCGGATCGTTGTATTTGGGGCAACCGAAGATTTACACCGATTAGAAACCATCCTTATTTCTTCCCGCCCGGATTAATACCTTTAGCCTTTGCCATTTCTTCCAATTTTTGCTGGAATTTGGATACTTTCTTATCGGCTGGTTTCAATTTATGAGCTTGAATTTTCTCTTTAATTTTTGTTTCGTCAATCAATTTAGTGAAAGCAAATTGTTGACCGAAGGTAATCATATTGGCAAGGAAATAATAATAGTTAAGCCCTGAGGCATAGCTGTTAAGCACAAAGAGGAAAATTACCGGCATAACGTACATCATCCATTTCAAGGCCTTCATCTGATCGTTACCTGCGGTAAGTGAGCTGTTCATAGATGAATATATGATGGTTGAAATGGTCATCAAAAGGGCGAAGAGGCTCACATGATCGCCATACACGGGAATGGAGAAGGGCAGGGTAAAAATGGAATCAAATGTGGACAAGTCCTCTGCCCATAAAAAGCTTTGTTGACGAAGCTCGATGGCATTAGGAAAGAAATTAAACATGGCAAGCAAAATAGGTAGTTGGAATAAAAGTGGAACGCATCCGCCCAAAGGATTTATTCCCGTTTCCTTATACAACTCCATTACTGCTTGTTGCTTTTGCATAGGATCGGCCTGTTCGTATTTCTTATTTATTTCATCCATCTCGGGTTTAATCACCCTCATCTTAGCCTGCGATAAGTATGATCTAAATTGTAAGGGTAACAAAAGTAATTTTATAATTATGGTTAATAAAAGAATAATAATACCGTAACTAATTCCAAAATTATCGAGCCAATTAAAAACAGGAATTACTAAAAATTTATTAACCCAACCAAATATTCCCCATCCTAATGGTATTTGTTTTTCTAAGTCAAAGCCAGCATCCTTAAGTTCTGTAAATTTTGTTGGGCCGAAATAAAAGTCAAGTTCTAGATTTTGTTGATTGGCTTCGGGTTTAATGTTTAATTTACTGTAAAAACTTTTAGATTGTTGGTTTGAAGGATCTGTATAAGTAGCCAGCTTTGATCCTTTATTAATTTCATTTTTGGAGATAATAGACGTGGTGAAAAACTGCTGTTTGAATGCCACCCAGTTCAAACCTGTTTCGGTAATTAAACTATCAGCGCCTATGGGATCTAACTTGTCAACATCAGAATCTTCACGAGTTTGGTAGTAAACTGTTGAATTATCACGTTCGTTTTGGGTGTTTTTTTCCTTTGTGTTTAAAGGGTGCGAAAACACTAATGTATATGATCCTTTGGTTTGTTTTGCACCTTGTTCACTTTTGAAATTAGCACGGAATCTAACCTTGTAGCTATTGGGTTCTAAGGACCATGCAAATACTACAGATTTACCAGTTTTAGATAGAGCTTCTAACTCAAGTGATGATTTTGTTTTATTAATTATGTTGAAATTTAATTGCGATGTGCCCGGAAAGTTTTGCTCTCCTGACATTTTAAGGTCGAAAAAGCTTTCTTGAAACAATTTCAGGTCTTTCTTATCCCAGGTTTTAAATTCCTTAAGTAAAATCTGTTCGGGATATCCCCCTTTGCTGTTGACATTAAGTGTGATACGATCGTTTTCAATGGTAAAAACTTCTGTTTTCTTTGCCACACTATCATTACTGCCCAGCCAATCACTGCTAGATGCTAGCTTAAGGGTATTATCGTTTAAATCTTTGACTTGATTTGCAGCCTGTTTTTTAGACACGGAATCTATTGTTGTGGTTTTCTGTTGCTGTGCTTGCTCCGGACCTTTATTCAAGTAAACGTAACCCATCATGATAAGTCCAATAAGTAAAAGCCCGATTAAGCTATTCCGATCCATGGTAAATTTAAATTTGAGCGCAAAGATAATCTAAAGCATAGGTAAAAACATCTGACAAATTTGGGATTGTTCATCTCAATTATTATGGGGAAGCCGATTCCGAAAATAAATCTTACATAAGCCGAGACTGGGGACAAAATTCAACATTAATTTGAGCTATTGGGCTTAACTACATCAAAAATAGTGCATTACAAAATGCAATAATTTTTCAGAAAGATTTTTTTATGTATGAGAATTGAATATTTTTGTTCGGTTGCATGAAAACTTGCATCTCGACGTCAATACAAATAAAACAGTTTATGAAAAACATTCTTCGAATCAGGAACTTAGCAGCAGCGGGCCTACTTTTTATGGCACCTTTGTTCGGTTCAGCCCAGAGTAATGGCACATCTCAACAACCTGCGCCATATCCTACCCCAAATTTTACTGGAAATTCTGAGCAGGATATCCGGCAGCATGACCAAGCGGTCGAGCAATGGAAACAACAGGAAAAAAGCCGCAACGAAGAATTGAATACCAAAACAAATTTGTCTTCTTCTAATAAGAATAAGACAAACCATAAAGCAGTTCGCGATGCTCAAACTTCAAGCGTTAAAGAACCCCGCAAAATACAATATGTCGATATTCCAGGTTTTCCTGCTTTTGTTGCAACTGGGAACATTGAATTAGACAACGCAAATTACGAACGTGCAAAAGCTGATTGGATGGCTGCGCATCCGCAGGAGTATGAGGCATATTTGCAAAACAACAAGTTAACCAACAAAAATTTTACCCGCCCCGTGGCGAAGTAAAATATACATATATATATGTACACAAAATCCATGACGATGAAAAAGACTCTACTTGTTTTAATTGCAGTATTTGCTGGCTTGTTTAATTTGAGCCTTCAGGCTCAATGTCCGAACAATAATACGTTGTTTTTTACCTATCCTGCTCCAACTACCATTGGAGCATCTGTAGGAACTGGCATTTGCATTTTTGCCGGGGAACATTATGTGATTACCAATATGCAGGCCGGCAGTACGTACCGCCTTTCATCTTGCGGTAGTCCAGATTTAGTTGATACACGAATTACCGTGTACCCTGATGCCAGTGGCGGCAGTGCGCTTGCTTTTAATGATGATTTCTGCGGTACACGTGCACAACTCGATTTTACGCCTGCCACTACAGGTTCCTATAGAATTCTCTTGGATAAAACGGGTCCTGGGAATAGTTGTATTTCTTCAACCACGGAATGTGGCGAGATTGTAGTATCACTTATCTCAACAGGAGCTGTAACAGACTATTGCACTCCTCAGTATGCAGTAGGTGTTTCCAATGGAGATTTTATTAATGGAGTGAGTTTAGGTTCTATATCTAATTTGAATACGGGATCATCAACTGGTTCGTCTTACAATGATTTCACAAATCTTTCTACAGAACTTCTTCCTTCCACAGCCTATCAATTAACGGTTCAAAACAATCCTGATTTTTCAGAAATTATTGCAGCTTGGATTGACTACAATCAGGATTTAACATTTTCAACCGATGAACTTCTTGGACAGACGTCCGTTGCAGCTGGACAAAATGGTGTAATTAATTTTACTACGCCTGCATCTCCTGCAGCGGGCCAAACGCGTATGCGTGTTCGTATGACATTTACGATACCTGTATCCGGTGGTCAAATGGATCCTTGTGTTTCTTATCAGTTTGGCGAGGCTGAAGATTACGCCGTTTCATTCCCATCCGATCCTCCAGGGCCTCCTTCAGGATTGAATTTCTCTACTGCTTGCGGTCTATCAACCACTATACAAGATAATGCTTGTCCTAATAATACCACTGCTTCTGTAACAGTATCTGGTTTAGATGCCAGTTTAGGAACAGCGCAGCAGTTAAGTTCTGTAGATGTAATTATTGAACATGCTCAAGCATCAGATTTAGATTTGTTTCTTCAGGCACCCGACGGATCAGTAATTGAACTTTCAACCGATAACGGTGGTCTCGGTGCAGACTATGGTTCCTACGCTGGTAATGTTTGTACTCAGGTGGCACGCTTTAGTATGTCAGCTCAAACTGCCATAACATCCGCCAATGCTCCGTTTATTGGCTCTTTTATTCCTGAGGGAAATTTAAATAGCCTCAACAATGGCATTAACCCTAACGGCATTTGGAGACTTCGTGCTTGCGATGACTTTGCGGGAGACATTGGTACCATCCGCTTTTTTTCGGTAAATTTTGAAGCGCTTCAAACCGAAGTTCCTTCATGTGCCGACTCTTATAATCTGGCTGATGCAGCACAAAACGTACCTGTTGATCAGCAACTATCTTGGGTTGCCGGCACAGGTCAACCAACGGGATATGATGTTTATTTCGGTACTTCACAAACTCCAATATTGGTTTCAGATGCTCAAAGTACCACATCATTTAATCCGGGTACGTTGTTGCCGTCTACCACCTATTTCTATCAAATTGTTCCAAGCAATAATGCAGGCGATGCCGTTGGATGCCCAATTCGTTCGTTTACAACTTCTGCAAACGAAGATGTAATTCTTATGACAAATGGCTCCATTAACACATGTACTGGAATCTTTACTGATGGAGGCGGTTCCAATGGAAATTATGCAAATGGAGATTCGCTCGTATTTACGATCTTCCCAGATGCTCCTAATTCCGCGGTTCAAGTTGACTTCAGCACATTTGAATTAGAAGATGGATTCGATATTTTTGCGATTGCTGACGGTGCCGACGAGAACGCAACAGTTATTGGTGTTTACAACGGAACCAATTCTCCAGGCATAGTTACGGCCACCAATCCAACGGGAGCTTTAACATTTGCATTTTTAGCTGATGATATTATTAATGCCCCAGGTTGGACAGCTGCAATTTCATGCGTGCCATTGACTTCAGTTCCTTCGTGTGTAGCATCATCAGCGCCTGCTGATTTGGCTTCGGGAGTATCTATCGATTCAGATTTAACCTGGACTGAAGGTTCGGGTGCACCAACTAGTTACGATATTTACTTTGGAACCAATCCTGCACCTGCACTAGCACAAGCTGATTTCCAAGGTACAACATTCGATGTAGGAACCTTATTCTACAATACTACTTACTACTATCAGATTGTACCTAAAAATGCTTCGGGCTCTGCTACAGATTGTCCTGTATTACAATTCACTACAGAATCTGAACCTGTAACTGGAATTTTAATGCAAAATGGAACGTTAACCGTTTGCGACGGACAATTTTTTGATTCAGGCGCTGCCTCAAATGATTATTCAACTGAAGAGTCTCTAACCTTAACATTATTGCCCGAAGTAAGTGGTAATTTAGTTAGCGTAACATTTGATCAATTCTCAACCGAGGCTGAATTGGATGTTTTAACCGTTTACAGTGGCTCAACTGTTTCAGGCAGTCCGATTGCAAGTTTAAGTGGTTCTGATTTAGTACTTCCATTAACGCTAACTTCAAGTGCAGCTGATGGAGCGCTTACTTTTGTATTTAATTCTGACCTCCAGGTTACTGAAGCGGGCTGGTCTGCCAATGTTTCATGTATTACAGTTTCCGACTCAACTGTTTGGGATATCGTAGTAAACAGCGAAGTTCATAACACATTAGAGTCATTAGTATTATTAGCAGGATTAGACGGAGCTTTAGATGGTCCTGGTCCGTTAACATTATTTGCACCAACAGATGCTGCTTTTGCTGCATTGCCTCAGGTAGTAGTAGATGCTCTTGTAGCAGATCCAACTGGCGCTCTTACGGATGTGCTACTATATCATGTGGTGGGTGCGCAAGCATTAAGTTCTGATCTTACAGATGGACAACAAATTGTTACGCTAAACGGTGAATCGGTAACAGTTACCATCTCTGATGGAAATGTGTTAATAAATGATGCATTGGTTATAGTTAGAGATATCCTCGCCGATAATGGCGTGGTTCATGTAATTGACGCTGTATTGGTACCTCCAACACCTGAACCTGATACCACAGTTTGGGATATAGTTGTAAATAGTGAAGTGCACAATACACTTGAGTCATTAGTGTTATTGGCAGGATTAGATGGAGCTTTAGATGGTCCAGGTCCGCTAACGCTTTTTGCACCAACAGATGCCGCTTTTGCTGCGTTACCACAGTCTGTTGTTGACGCTCTTGTTGCTGATCCTACTGGCGCTCTTACGGATGTGCTATTGTATCATGTGGTGGGTGCCCAAGCATTAAGTACCGATCTTACCGATGGTCAGCAGGTGGTTACCTTAAATGGCGAATCTGTAACTGTTACCATAAATGTTGATGGTATCTTTATTAATGATGCTCAAGTAATCGTTAGAGATATTCTAGCTGATAATGGTGTGGTTCATGTGATTGATGCAGTATTGACACCTCCTGTGCCAGAACCTGATACTACCGTTTGGGATATTGTTGTTAACAGTGAGGTTCACAACACCTTAGAATCATTGGTATTATTGGCCGAATTGGATGGTGCATTGGATAACATTGATGCATCATTGACCTTATTTGCACCAACAGATGCCGCGTTTGCTGCGTTAAATCCTACTCTAGTTGATGCACTAGTGGCTGACCCAACAGGAGCACTTGCGCAAGTACTATTGTATCATGTTGTTGGTTCTCAAGCCCTAAGCACTGATTTATCAGATGGTCAGCAAATCGTAACCTTAAACGGCGAATCTGTAACGGTTTCTATCACACCAGATGGCATTTTTATTAATGATGCCCAAGTTATTATCAGAGACATTCTTGCTGATAATGGAGTGGTTCATGTACTTGATGCAGTATTGACGCCTCCAACACCAGAACCAGATACCACAGTATGGGACATCGTAGTAAACAGTGAAGTTCATAATACCCTTGAGTCTTTGGTTCAATTGGCCGAATTAGACGGCGCATTGGATAACATCGATGCATCACTCACCCTATTCGCACCAACCGATGCGGCATTTGCTGCATTAGATCCGGCAGTAGTAGCGGCATTAACAGCTGATCCAACCGGAGCCCTTGCACAAGTATTGTTGTACCACGTAGTAGGATCACAAGCATTGAGCGCTGATTTATCAGATGGTCAGCAAATCGTTACCTTAAATGGTGAATCTGTAACCGTAAGCATTGTAGATGGAAGCGTATTCATTAATGATGCACAGGTTATTATCGCCGACATCTTAGCAGATAACGGGGTTGTACATGTAATTGATGCGGTATTGACACCGCCTGTTCCGGAACCAGATACCACGGTATGGGACATCGTAGTAAACAGCGAAGTTCATAACACA
>JBKCHQ010000144.1:0-18118 GCA_046302715.1 Bacteroidia bacterium
GTTAGATATGTGAATGTATTCAAAAATTTCAAATTCAACCCAGATTAAGCGTTAGAAATGAAATACACTATTGCCTGGGGTGGTAGTCTGTGGGATGCAACTGGATTAATCCCGACGAATCGTGGATTCATTCGGCTCTTGTGGCAAATTGAGCAATTTTATTGTGTAATTTGGGTTCAATGTAATTGTTCTGAAAGGAGCTGTTCAAATTTAAAAAAATAAGGTGGGCCCATTTTTAAGGAGTGTAATGGGGTAATGCCTCTTTTTTGTTTCTTTTTCAACAAGCATACAGTAACGTATTCCCCTAGACTCTTAAGTAACTTTGGTAAAAGAATGGTTGTAAATTAGATGTTAGTTACTTAAGCGTGAAAAGTAAGAGAAAAAATGCCTTTAACTGGTTCAACTACTTCGCTACAAGTATTTTATTTGCACACCCATTGTGATGCAATAGATAAAGTCCATTCAATAGTTTTTCCAATGTTATTTTTGTTGAGGTTTCCTTTGCTAATTCCGATAGAACACATCGGCCATTCAGATCATAAATAGCAATTAATTCGTTGGTTACAGTGCCATCAATGATAACAAAATCACTTGCAGGATTGGGGTAAATATGCCTCATAGAAGGAGCTGAATGTATGATAAGAGGCAGCTGAAAGCAATCTGAAAACCCTGAACTTCTGTTCGCCAAGGTATCGCTTGCTATGGCCACAATGCGGTCGTAGCTCTGATCTAGGTTAAATAACCAGGCATTGTCGAAATTGGAAATGGTATTACCGATGCGTGTCCAACCCTCACAAGCAACACATGCAGTTTCGGCGGCAAAAAGATCAATGCGCTGACCCGAAGGTGCCGAACCCTGCAAAATACTGCCTGTTAAAATCGCTGCAGGCGATGTAATTCCTGAATTAGCGCCTGTCTCCATTTCAATTCCTCCATCGCTAGTAAACTGGCCATTACAACGGAAAAAATTGTGTTGCATACTCACACTGTCTGAGGCTGCACTAACCCCAATACCATACCCACTGTTTTGCTGGAACGTATTTTCACGTCCCCAAGCACCAATTCGTATTGATCGGCATCCTCCCGAAAGCGTAATGCCATTACCTCCATTGCCGCTTAACTCAGAACCTATGGTATTACTTTCAATTGTACAGCTTCTAGCGGCACTTAAAAATATTCCTGCATCACTATTGCCGGCAATATAATTGCCATTATTTGGCGCACCTCCAATCTTTACTCGTACAGGCGACCAAACTTCGATGCCCCGAATTTGCTGTGTTTCTGAAAGGCTGCTGTCTGCTCGTGTTCCTATAATATTACCTTCAATTTCACCACTTCCCGAATTTAACTGAATGCCTCGGGCAAAATTGCACGAAATAAGATTCTTCAAAATGATAAAACTATCAGCATTTGCAGTGAAAATGCCAAATGCATTATTCCCAATCGGGGTGATGCCATCACTACCAATACCAATATGGTTGTTTAAAATGCTGCAGTGGGGGGCACTAATTTCAATGCCGGTTAAATTATCGCCTATGGTGTTGCGTAAACTATCCTCTTCACCGCCAACCATACAATGGCTACCTTGAATGGTAATTCCAAAGCCTTCATTTCCAATGGGCATTAATCCATCTTCTGAGGTCCCAATAGCATTACCGCTAATTAAGCAACTGTCTGAAAACTGGTTTATTGCAATTCCATCACCTGTATTTCCCGATATAACATTGCCATGCACCAAGTTGGCATCTCCATCAATCATAATTCCATAAAAACCTTCGTTTCCAAAATCGAGACTGCCTGATATATCAGTGCCCACTTTATTATTACGGATGATGCCTCTATACGAATCTATTCGAATACCGCCGGTGGTGGAACCACAAACAATATTATTTTCAATGATCAAATCGCGATTAGCTCCAACAGAGCCTATGTATATGCCGATGCCCGTATTTCCAATAATTTGAGTGCCGTTCCACGATGTACCAACCCTATTTCCTATCACTCTCAAACTATCTCCACCAGCCTGGTAAATTCCCGAAATTCCACTAGAGGCCACTACATTTCCTTCGTTTGGGTTATAACCGCCAATGAGACTCGAAAATAATGTTGAGCTAAATCCAATTCCAGCCCCTCCATTGGGGCTTGCTATGCTGCCGCTGGTATCGAGTCCAATAAAATTAGATTGAATGATGATATCTCTGCCATCGAAGCCCGTAATTCCGCCACCGCTGTTGCCGCCAATTACATTGCCTTTACCGGGAGCACCAATTCGAATATGTTTAATGGTGTCGGTAACACTAAAATAAATGCCGTTTTGAAAACCGGTTAAAACAAGTCCGTATATTTCACAACCATCAGTCTGAATGCGAAAGCCATTCATTCCGTTTCCATTACTTCTTAAAATTATTTTTGCAGTACTGTTTCCGAAGTGAGGACCATTGCTACTGGTGCCATCAATAAGTAAAGTGTCGTTAATATTGGGAAGCGCCGATGTTAAAGTAATAGTCCTTGAGGCAACGCTCGGTCCAAGGTTAAACAATATGGTATCACGCCCTGGTGTATTATTAGCGTTGGTGATTGCGGTTCGAAGCGAGCCCGATCCACCATTTAAGTTAGAACTTACCACATATGTATTAGCCTTACTGGTGAAAATAAAACCTAATAGCATTAAAAGTGCAAGGGTAGAGTTTCTCATTTAGCGATGTTTACTTTATTATGTTGTATGCAGAGGGATATTCAATTTGTGTAAGGTATAAGCCGTGTGCGGGTACCGAGATGCCAGCCTCCGATCGTCGTTTTGACTGCATGATTTGGTCAATTTCTTTAGCATGCAGTTTTCCCTGCCCAATATCAAGTAAGGTGCCAACAATGGCACGTACCATATTGCGCAAAAATCGGTCGGCGCTGATATGAAAAACGGCTGTATTTCCATAATCCATCCATATAGCTTCTGTAACCGTACACATGTTAGTGAGCACTTGAGTATTGGATTTAGAAAATGCGGCAAAATCATGACGACCCAGTAATTGCTTGGCGACCTCATTCATTTTATCCAAATTAATAGGACCAAAAACGTGATGGGCGTAGCCTTCAAGAAAAGGATCGCGTTTGCGCATGATGTGGTATTCGTAACTCCGTGAAGTCGCTGAAAAACGAGCGTGTAGGTCGCTATGTACCTCGTAAATAGCT
Source organism: Bacteroidia bacterium (assembly GCA_046302715.1). Taxonomy (GTDB): domain Bacteria; phylum Bacteroidota; class Bacteroidia; order M30B66; family M30B66; genus CAMCXT01. The sequence goes on from JBKCHQ010000144.1 coordinate 3,190, forward strand.
TCGCAAAGTATACCGGGTAAGCGCATGGCATCTAAGCGTTGTAAAACGTAATTGCAATCATTAATAGGTTCTTCTACATCAAAATGTGCGAAAAATTTTCGAGCATGAACACCGGTATCGGTGCGGCCGCAACCTGTAGTTTCGATGGGTTTCCGTAATATTAGTCCAAGCGCTCTATTGAGCGTTTCTTGAACACTAGGGGCATTGGGTTGTATTTGCCAACCGTGATACAGTTGGCCGTTATATTTTAAAAGAATGAAATAACGCACGCTGCAAAGGTTATATTTTTACCGATATGAAGCACATTTTTATATGTGTAAAGACCATCCATTATTCAATAGCTACATTTGTAATTAAATACGTATTTGGATGCTTAAAAAATTAAATACTTTTGCGGCCTTTACCGAAGGTTTAATATGGGTATACATGCACATTACAGGCGCGTGTATCACATGACGTGCCGCTTCGAGTCCAGGCCTTCGTCACAAAAAAATGTGAAATGATTTTTTATTAAACAAATTTTTTAAATTTGTTGTTGAAAATGTGAACAGGAAAAAAAGGTTTAGTTAGCTTTATTAGTTATACTTAAAAATTAGGTTAATTTATTTTGATGTATATCAGGTAAGCGTGACGCAACCTTTTAACTAAAAAAAAGTTTAATATAACAAACCAACAAAAAAAACTATGGAATCTAGAGATGGAGTAGTGAAAATTGGCGTTTTTTATGACGGCAATTATTTTTTGCACGTAAGTAATTATTACAATTATTTTCATGCAAAGCGAAGAAGGATAAGCATATCAGGACTGCATAACTTTATCAGAGAGCAGGTTGCTCAAGAAATGAATTTAGACCATCGCCTGTGTCATGTAGTGGATGCACATTATTTCAGAGGCCGAATGAGTGCCTACGAAGCTTCTCAGCGGGGCAATCAGCTTTACAACGATCGTTTGTTCGATGATGTACTTATGTCTGAAGGTGTAGTTACTCATTATCTCCCTTTGCGTGCACGTGGTGTGCGTAAAGAGGAAAAAGGCATCGACGTGTGGCTCGCTTTAGAGGCGCTCGAGCTGGTGTGGTTAAAGCGTTACGATGTTATGGTGCTCATTACCGCCGATGGCGATTTTGTGCCCCTCATCCGTAAGGTAAATACCTTAGGAACACGTGTAATGGTATTAAGCTGGGAGTTTGAATATACCGACGATACCGGGCGTGAAATTATTACCCGTACTTCTCAGGATTTATTGGACGAAGTAAGTTATCCGGTGGCGATGCATCATCTTATTGATGATCTCAGTAGTTCGGAGTCTTCAGTAAATCAATTGTTCGTTAATCAGGAAAGTGCGCCCAAAACCTACAAGAATATTATTGATAAAGGAGATGTTAAGGTTTCAAAAACACTTAATATGAAGAGTGGCTATGGATTTGTAGCCTATCCGCCTAACAATTTATTTTTTCACTATCTCGATGTTTTAGAGGGTGATTTCAATGATATAAAAGACGGCGATTCGGTTGAATTTACCATAGAGGTTAACGACAAGGGAAATGAAGTAGCTAAAAATGTGCGTAAGGTAAGCGACGAGGTTTTTGACTTTGATTTTGACGATACCGAAATGTTTAACGAATAAAGTGAAAGGCCGGTTTATCCGGCCTTTTTTTATTGAAAATGTATGCATGAAGTAATGATGGAACGCTCTGTTTGGCCATTCGTTTCAACTGAATACGTCAATGGTTCCACTTCAGATGAAGCAAGAATTTCCGACAAATTACGAATCACTCCTGCGGGAACGCCTATGCTTTTAAAGCGATTTAGCCATTCTGTGCTACTGTGATCTCTAAATTTTTTTGAGATGCCTGCCGATAATTTATCACGGTGTCTTACCCGAAGGGCATTGCTGCGAAATTGATCATCTTCAATAATGTTATCCAATCCCAGTGCATTACACAACCTAGTAAATTGTGCATCGCTTCCTACTGCAAGTAAAATATAGCGTCCATCAGCACATTCAAAATATTCGCCATAGGGTGCAATACCGGGATGAAGCGTGCCCATGGGTTTTCCTTCCACACCCGTTTTAAGCGCAGCTGCCGATTGATTAATCAGCGAACACAATGCCGTTTCCCATAAATTTACACGAACCGTGCAGCCTTTGCCTTGTTGTGTTTTTTGCAGTAAAGCCATCAGAATACCTGTTTTTAGCTGATGTCCCGCTAATACATCAATGAATGCCACAGGCATACGGGCAAATTTGCCTTCCTCTGTGCCACACAAGGATAAATATCCGCATTCGGCCTGCAGCACCATATCATAGGCAGGCTTTTGCTGACCGGGCGGATAGCCATCTACCTGACCAATGATCAGATGGGGAAAAGTTTTGCTCAAATATCGCAGGTTTACTTTTTCGCTTATTCCTTCTTCATCCTTGAAATTGGTAAGCAATATATCACAGTCCTTTAATAGGTCTAAAAATTGGGCTTCGTCGGCAGTGTTTTTCAGATTAAGCCATAATATCTCTTTACCCTGATTTACCGAAATATAGTAAGCGCTTAATGATGAAGCATCTTCCTCGCGGGTTTTCCATCCACGGGTAATATCTCCACCCGTTAAGGGATTTTCAATTTTTCGTACTCGGGCACCATGCTCACAAAAGAACCGACCTACAAAGGGTCCTGCCAAGACGCCTGCAAGTTCGATTATCGTAAGATGTTTGAAAAAATTTTGCGAATCCATGCCTTCTAAAAGGGATAACCAATACCAAAATTGAAATTGATTTTTTTCGTTTCCATGCGCTTAAACGACCAGCGTTCCGAGGGCTGATATGCGGGCTCACGGAATGGATGTGCTGCATCCAATCGAATAATGAAATAGTCGAAATTTAAGCGAAGGCCCATTCCGCCGCCAACTGCAATTTCTTTGTAAAAGCGATTCCATTCGAAATGAGCCAGCGGACGCTGCGGGTCTTCTTTACGCAACCAAACATTACCCGCATCCACAAACCATGCAAGCTCAAACATGCCATAAATTTTCTGGCGGTATTCCAGATTCCACTCAATTTTTATGTCACCGATCTGGTCAATTCGCAATCCGGTTGAATCGCTGTAACCCCCAGGCCCAAGAGATCGCGCAATCCAAGCTCTAATACTATTGGCTCCACCCACAAAGAAACTTTTTTCAAAAGGCATCACGCTGCTGTTGCCGTAAGGTAAGCCTAATCCGGTAATGGCTCGAAACCCTAGCGATGCTGATTTCTTAAAATATCTAAAATGTCTGAAATCGCTGTCAAACCTCACATATTGCGAATAGGGTACCCCAAACACAACGTATTTACCATCAACCTCGGCCGGTGCCTTAAAAAAATTGCGACTCAAGTTTAGAAATGCTCCGGCACTTTCTATGTTATATTGAAAGAATGTGAACGATTTTGCCAAGCCAATCGCCTGTGTATTAAAGGTTCTCGAAAATTTACCTGCTGAAATAAATTGGCTTTTAAAGCTGTTTTTAAGAAAAAGGTTATTGGAGCTTTTGAGCAACTGCTCAAAGTCGTTGCTCAAATTCACAGTTACATAGTTGATTTCAGCGGGATTAAAAGTGTAAATCACTCGTTTTGCAGGTGCGGCCGAAAATCCATAAATAGCGGTAAAAATGGAACGCTCGTAGTCGGGACGACGCTGATAGTTAAAGTAACTGGCTACCTTGGTTTTTCTGTTGTTTTTTCCAAGAAAATAAGCGGCTTTTGGAATCTTAGGGATGCTCACCGAAACCTGTGGACCTAATAAAATGGTGTTGAATGGAATGAAGGTTTGAACGCCCTCAACATTATCCTCTCCTAAATCACCCAAAATACGCTGCACCTCTAAACCACCGGTTAATCTAAATTCAAACAATTCCAAACCTCGAAGTAAATTTCGGTTTTGGTAAATAATATCTCCGGCAATACCAAAGTTTCCGGCAGTATTCGTACCCTGAGTTTGGTAGGTAATGGATTGCCGTGGGCGTGGACTTAACTTAATCTGCATATCGAGTTCGCCCAGTGAATCAACTCCCGATGGAGAAAAACTCACATTAATGAACTTGAACGCATTTAACTCTGCAATACGACTGTAAGTAAGATCGGCATTGGTTTTACTGTATAAATCGCCGTGCTGGAGGAGAAGTGATGGTTTAATGGCTTTAGGATGGAACTTCAACAGCCCTTTTGTAGTAATAAACTGAAAACGATTAAAATATAAGGTATCACCAATCGATGAGGTATCGTCGCGCATCGAATAATCGCTAGTAATGAAAATATTATTTATCCGGTAACGAATATGGCGCGATTCTACGGTGCTATCAACAAATCCGGCAAGACGACGCCGTGGGTTTTCAATGTTCAATTGCAAGTCCACCGAGTAGTCTTTACACGAGGTATCGGCGGTGTAATTGATATAATTTTTAACGAAGGCGAAATAGCCTTCATTTCGATATAATGCTTGAATTCGATCGCGCTCCGAATCCAATAAATCGCTGTTAAAACGCTCACCCTTTTTAATTTTACTGGTGGCCATGTTGCGCAGAAAAATATTCAGCAGTACTACATCTTCAATAATGTAATCGATTTTCTTGTAACGATAGGGATTTCCTCCAATAACATGATAATACGATGTGGCTCGTTTGGTCTTTGGATTCCATTTGATGCTATCTTTAACCTGGGCATCGAAATAGCCATGGTTCTTTAGATAAAGTTCTATCTGTTTGGCTGAGCGTTTCAATTCAAAAGTGTCTGCAATAATTGGTGCCTCACCAATATTCATACACCAACGCGCCAAACTAAATGGATACTCTTTCTTTTGCTTTTTCCCTGCTGCCAACCTTTTTGAATTCAACTCCCTTCTTTTTTCTACTCTTTTAATGTAGCGGTCTTCATATTTTTCGGCATCTCCCAAATTATACATTTGAAGATGAAAACGATAGATTCCCAGTATTTTACGGTTGGGTTTCTGTTTCACCACACTCAGTAAGGTGCTGTTGGGTATTTCGGTGTTATTGCCCGTAATTTTATTTTGTTCCAAAAGATATTGGCCTTCCTTTAGATGCCGCACCGGACTACATGCTCCCCAAAGCAGCATAACAAACAGCAGAATAACGAAGCGGCTGTAACAACCTTTAGAAGGAAAAAACAAGCGGTTCATCAATTCAATATAGCTACCTTTGGCTGTCAAAAATAAGGGCTTTTTATGCTCAGTAAAAACCTAATTAAAAGCATCCGCAAACTTCATCAAAAAAAATACCGTTTGCAGGAGTTAAAATTTATTGCCGAAGGGACTAAAATTGTTGATGAAATAATACGTTCGGGCTATGCTGTGGAACATATATTTGCTACACAAGCCTGGATTGATGTCTATAAAAAAACAGGGCTGCCCACCGAGTACATCGAACCAGCCGAAGTGTATGAACTGCAGCAAATAAGTTGTTTGCAAACGGTTCCAGAGGTGGTGAGCATTTGCTCAATTCCATCTACACCACAAGTGAGTTCTGGCAGCGGCTTGTCTGTGTATCTCGATTCGGTGCGCGATCCGGGCAACCTGGGTACCATTTTACGGCTTGCCGATTGGTTTAATATTGACGCCGTTTATGCCAGCGCCGATACCGTAGAATGGACCAATCCTAAGTGCATTCAGGCCAGTATGGGTTCCTTTTTAAGAATTATTCCTCAGGTGGTAGCTGTGGAAGATTTAGCAAGGCTAAAAGAAACGGCCTCTTTTTTCGCGGCCGATTTACAGGGAGAAAATTTATTCAATGCTGAGTTTGTACCTCAAGGAATTCTAATAGTTAGCAGCGAATCTCATGGATTAAGCAGTTATTTGGAACCATTAATCAATATGCGATTAACCATTCCGAAATTCCGAAATGCACACTCGGCCGCCGAAAGTCTGAATGTTGCATCAGCCTTAGCTATTTTTTTATCAGAATTTAACAGACGAAAGTTGTAATTGCAATAAAAAAATCAAAACAGACAATATCTTTGCAGCATGTTTCGATATGTGTTGCGCCCTATTTTGTTTCTGTTTCCCCCCGAAACTGCCCACCACATAACAGCATTTCTTATACGTTTGCTGATGGTCATTCCGGGCATGAGAGTCTTGATCCTTAAAATATACGAGGTGTCAGATCCGCGTTTGGAAGTTAATAAACGTGGCTTGCGCTTTAAAAACCCTGTGGGTTTGGCGGCAGGATTTGATAAAGATGCCTTATTGTATAAAAACTTCCGAAGTTTTGGATTTGGATTTATTGAGGTAGGCACTGTTACACCCATTGCGCAAGATGGAAACCCCAAACCGCGTTTGTTTCGCTTACCTAAAGACCGAGTTTTGATAAATCGTATGGGTTTTAATAATAGAGGCGTTGAGGCTATGGCTTTGCAACTTTTGGATAGACCTAAAGATTTGATTGTGGGGGGAAACATTGGCAAAAACAAGAACACTTCGGAAACAGCTGCGGTTGAAGACTATTTGCTTTGTTTTGAGAAGCTATATGGCCTGGTTGACTATTTTACCGTTAATGTGAGTTCGCCCAATACACCCGGTTTACGAAAATTGCAGGAACGCGAACCGCTAGAGCAGCTACTGGGTAGTTTGGTTCGACTTCGAAATTCATTTTCGGAATATAAACCGATACTTCTAAAAATTGCACCCGATTTGGGCGATGAACAATTGAAAGAAATTGCCGAAATTGTTATCAGTGCAGGAATAGATGGCATAGTAGCTACAAATACTACTATTTCGAGGGACGGACTTATAAGCAGAACTTCCGAAATTGAAGACTGCGGTAGCGGTGGGTTAAGTGGTTGGCCACTAAAAGCACGAGCCACGCGTATCATTCAGCTCATGCGGCAAGCCTTGGGTCCCGAATATTTGATTATGGGTTGTGGTGGTATCGAATATGGAGAAGATGCCGTAGAAAAACTAAACGCTGGCGCCGATGTGGTGCAGATTTATACGGGTTTCATTTATAGAGGGCCCAAGCTGGTTAAGGAAATACAAAAGCAAATTCTTGAAAATGCTGCATCTGACCGAGTGTCCGCGTGACGCTATGCAGGGAATTAAAACTTTTATTCCCACTGAACGTAAAATTCAATACCTCAGTCTTTTACTAAAGTGCAATTTCACAGTACTGGATGCCGGTAGCTTTGTTTCGGCATCCGCAATTCCACAGATGGCTGATACCGCAGCGGTGTTTGATGCGATAGCGGAAGTGAATTCAAAAACAAAAATTTTAGCTATCGTAGCCAATGCCCGAGGCGCTGCCGAAGCCGCATCGCATTCGGCAGTTTCGGTGCTTGGATATCCTTTTTCGGTGAGCGATACCTTTCAAAAACGCAACACCAATGCTTCTATAGACGAATCTTACGGTAGGTTGGAGGAGATCATTAACATAACACAAAAGAATCAAAAACAACTGCGGGTTTACCTTTCTATGGCATTTGGTAATCCCTACGGTGATCAATGGTCGCCCGAAAAGGTAGCTTTAATTGCTCAGAATTTAAAGCGAATGGGAGTAGCTCATTTAGCGCTATCTGACACCATTGGTTCAAGTACACCCGAATCCATAACATCGCTTTATACCTTGTGCCGACTTGAGTTTCCGCAGATTAACTGGTCGTTGCATCTGCATGCATTGCCCGAGGCTGTAGTAGCTAAACTTGAGGCCGCATGGCGGGCGGGATGCCGCGAGCTCGACGCCGCAATGCTCGGATTTGGTGGCTGCCCAATGGCTGCCGATGCATTAACGGGCAATATGCAAACCGAGCGTGTGATGGAATGGTGCAAGCAAAATGAAATTGAAACGGGTGTTAATATTGAAGCATTTAATCATGCGCAAGAATTTGCCCAACAAATCTTTACTCAATACCACTAAAATTGCGTATTTTCGGATATGGTAATTTTTTCACGTTTCGCCCGCAACGTTTTTATCATCGTATTGTGTTGTTTTATCAAGTACAATGCGTTCTCGCAGAAAGCTAGCGGTACAGAGCTTTATGTGAAGTGGGCAAATGCCTCCACAGCTCAAGAGATTAATCAGCATGGTGCTCAGCATCAATTTTTTGTTGGAAACGGAACCTTGAAATGCCCAACACCTCAATCGTTAGTATGTAGCTTTTCGTTTAGTAAGAATTCAGAACTGCTCAACATTTCAAGGCTTCGTTATACCCATCCAGATTCTGCGAAAAAAGCACTGGACATCCTCAATGGCGATGATAATGTAGCATATGCCGAGTTTGTGCCCCGATTGCAGCGCTTTTTAACTCCCAACGATTTAGGGCCCAATACAACAAGTTCAGGTGGCCAGTGGTATCATTATAAAATACAATCGCAGCAGGCCTGGGACGTCCAAACGGCTTCTTCATCGGTGCGGGTGGCAGTGGTTGACGATGCTATTCAAACCCAACACCCGGAGTTACAAGGTGCTTGTTTATCCGGCTACGATGCTGCTGAGCTCGATTTTGACGTTGAACCACCTACCGCTCAGCACGATCATGGTACGCATGTGGCCGGCCTTATAGCGGCATTAACCGATAATGGGCAGGGGATGGCCTCGCTGGCATACGGTGTTAGAATTTTGCCGGTTAAAGTAACCTTCGACAGTAATCCCGATGCTGTAGCCAGCGGGTTCGAAGGTATTGCATGGGCTGTTACCAATAATGCTGATGTTATCAATTGCAGCTGGGGATCTGATCAATTTTCTCAAACAGGCCTAACGGTTATCCAAGATGCGCTCAATGCAAATATTGTTGTGGTGGCTGCTGCAGGTAATAATAATAACTCGGTGTTACAGTTTCCGGCGGCATATCCCGGTGTTATTGCCGTTGCTGCAACGGCGCAGTCCGATAATCGTGCTTCGTTTTCGACCTATGGCGAGTGGATTGATATTGCCGCACCGGGTTCGCAAATTTGGTCTTTGGCGCCCAACGGTGGCTATCAGATTAAAAATGGCACTTCGTTCTCTGCTCCCTTGGTGAGTGCTCTTGCAGCGTTACTAAAGTCATACAATCAATCGCTTAGTCCAGCAGAGATTGAAGCATGTATTAAGGAATCTTCTACAAATATTCAGTTTTTAAACCCCGGATTTGAAAACCTATTGGGTGCCGGGCGCATCAATGCTTTTCAGGCAGTACAATGTGTTAGGCAGAGCCAATTGTCGTATAATATTTCGCTGGGTCCGATATTGGATTTTCCTGCATTGGCCTGTGCTGGGGGCTTTCAGCCTAAGATATGGGTAAAAAACAGCGGCATATCGTCCTTGCAATCACTTACGCTGCGTTTGCAATTAGACAGTGAAGTGCCTTTTTTTCAAACCTACAATGGACTATTGGAATCTGGTGATTCAACGTTAATTACGTTCCCAACTTTGGCCGTTGCTCCAGGTGTCCATCAATTGTCGGTTCAATTATATGGCTTGTTAAATGGGCTGCAAACAGATGCCTATTTACCCGATAATCAGCGTTTACGTCAATTGACGATATACGCTGGTGCGGGGCGGCCCTTACCGTTCAGCGAAGATTTTCAATCGGGACAATGGAGCGATAACGATTGGTTGGTTTCCAACCCCGATGATGATTTATCCTGGGAAATTGTTTCGGTTTTCACACCACAGGCCAATAACAGGGCTGCAGTGTTGCATTATTTTGTGAATGACGCGATGAATTCTCGGGATGCATTTGTTTCGCCGCCACTTGATTTAAGCGGCGTATCAGCGGCCACGCTTGAGTTTGATTTTGCCTATAAGCAGCGCGATATGGGCTTGAGCGATTCACTCATACTTTATTATTCGCTTGATTGCGGACAAACATTTTCGAAGTTAAGGTATTGGCATGGAATGGGCTCTTTGGGCCTTTCAACGGCTCCCGCCTTCCCTGATAACTTTGTTCCTCAAGCCGCTTCGGAGTGGTGTGGGGTTTTGCAGGCCTCCGCTCCTTGTGCCCAGATTGATCTCAATGAGCTGCTCGGTAACCATTCCGTGGTATTTAAATGGGAGGGTGTTTGTAAAAATGGTAATAATATTTACGTTGATAACATCAATATTACGGGTACGGAGATTCAGGATGCTCCACAAGCCTCTTTTTTAGCCGATTGGGATCTGCCTGCCTGTGTCGGTTCAGCGGTTCAGTTTCAGTCAACCTCTAGCGGCAGCATTGGTGCGTATAGCTGGACATTTGAAGGAGGCAGCCCATCAACATCAAATGTGCAGCATCCACAGGTTTCGTTTTTCGAGGCCGGAACCTATGCAGTGCAATTAATTGTAAGTAATACCTGGGGGGCTGATACGGTAAATGGTGAAGTTACCGTAATTGCCTTGCCTTCAACGCTTATTAGTGCCAGCAGCGATACGCTTTGTTCAGGGAATACCGCAGTTTTAACTGCTACAGGAGCAGAGACCTATTTTTGGAATTCGGGTCCCGGAATGTCCACCACCTTAGGTAGCGTCGTAGAGGTGAGCCCTGCCAATACGGCCACCTATATTGTAAATGGCGTATCGCTCGAAGGATGCCTAGATACAGCACGACAGAAAATTACTGTGATTAGTCAACCTCCGCAGCCCAGCATAACGGTAAGTGGTGCTAATTTGGTGGCATCTCCCGGAACTGCCTATCAATGGTATATTAACGGCAACTTAATTCCAACAGCTACATCTCAGGTGTTTCAGCCACTTGAAAATGGCAACTACAATGTACGAGTATATGTAGAAGATAGTTGCTCGGCCATATCATCGGTATTTCCGGTGAATTTTGTGGGGATGCAACAAATTGAGGCTTTACAGGGCTTAAGGATTTACCCCAATCCATCGGGTGGAGCGGTTCAATTTTCCTGGAATCAAGGAGCGTTTTCTCGAATTCGAATCTATTCGGCTGATGGTAAATTGGTATTGGACATGGATGCGACTCATACAGAAAACTTTACTATGCCTGAAGGTGTTATGACACAAGGCCTTTATAGCATCTGCGCCGAAGGGGGGAATTTTGTTAGCACCCAACGATTGCTGGTGAATTAAAAGTGAATACAAAATTGGATCTTTAGTAATTTACTATGCGTTTGTGCAAATTTCCCCATTTCTTATTGGTTAATCGAATTAGCGATGTACCTATTTTGTCTTTCATGTTTTTCAAATTTTAAATGTTCTATTTAGTTTTCGGTATAACAATCATTCTATGAAAAGCACTTTAATCTCCATCATAATCTCGTTAGCTTTTTCAACTTTATATTCTCAATCTGTAACTATTGGTACGCAAGTATGGATGGCAGAAAATCTTAATGTAGAAAAGTTTCGAAATGGAGAAAATATACCTCTAGCTAAAACGCAGGATGAGTGGTTAGAAGCAGGCCTTAATGAACAGCCCGCTTGGTGTTATTACAATAACGACCCTGTTATTGGAGCAAAGTATGGTAAGTTGTATAATTGGTATGCGGTAAATGATCCACGCGGATTAGCTCCCGAAGGCTGGAGTATTCCTAGCAAAAATGACGTATTGACTTTAGTAAATTATTTAGGTGGAGAATTAAATGCCGGTGAAAAGCTAAAAAGTACCAGTGGCTGGTCTCAAGTAAAAGGAAAAAACTCTATAGGTTTTAACGCACTACCTGGTGGTTGGAGAGACCATCTTGGAATTTTCGTCCATGTTGATTACACAGGTGAAACTGAGCCCGTAGATTCTTTTGGACAACATGGAGATTGGTGGCTCACTTCAGAATCGGAAGAAAATGGAGAATGTTTTTATTTGCTAAATGCAGACAATACAGTATATTTTGACAGATCTATGAAAAGCTGCGGCTTTTCTGTTCGTACAGTAAAAAAATAATGTTTATCGCTTGTATGTAAACCTTTTTGGGATGGTATTTTTCTTATTTAATTCACACACTTTACTCATTCATTAACTCCGCAGCTTCGTGGCCTGTTAAGCTGCCCAGGGCTATGCCCATACCGCCCATACGAACGGCACAAAAAACGTGTGGAGAAACACGCTCAACAATAGGTTTTTTATTGCTTCCCAAACCCATGGTGCCTGCCCAACGCTGTTCTACAACGAATGGTTGTTCGGGTATGATAACGGTTTGAAGCAGATCCTCCAGATGGTGTTGTATTGTATCGGTGGTTTCGTGCGAAACGGTAGTTTCTGTTTCGAAGGCGAGATTACGTCCTCCTCCCAAAAGAATTCGGTTACCCACATTTCTAAAATAGAGATAACCTTCATCCATATGAAAGCTTCCTTTTACCTTTAAATTTTCGATAGGTTGGGTAATGAGCACTTGTGCTCGGGCAGGTTTTACCTCTAATTGCGGTAAAAGCTGCGATGCAAACCCATTGGTTGCTACAAGTACATTTAAAGCCTTCATAGCACCGACTGATGTTTCCAGTTCAACTCCTGAAACTGTTTCATGGATGTGTAGCACTTGAATTCCAAAAAGAACAGCAATGTCGGCTTCTGCGGCACGGCTCAGGAGCCGCCGTATCATTTTACCGGGATTAATCTGTCCTTCGGCGCTATTTTCTATGAGATTCAAAACATTTTTAAAGCCCATTTCGTGGATGAGCCGATGGTTGTGTTTATAAACTTGTGGATTTGCGGTGATGTCAGAAAGCGCTTTGTTTAAGGGATCCATTAAGGAAAGCGCTTGTTGGTGTATTGGTGCATCGGAATGGCGAAATAATTCAAAGCCGCCCAATGCTTCATATTCGATGGCCGTATCGCCCAACATCTTCCGCAACAAACAAAGCCCTTTATAACGTTTGCAAACAAGATCGAGTGCAGCATCCCAGCCCGAATGTTCAATATCAGCGGCAATCTCGCTCAGGCTTCCAAAACATGCAAAGCCTGCATTTTTTGTGGAGGCTCCGTCAGGCAGCGTACCACGCTCCAAAACCGTAATTTTAGCATTCGGTTTTAATGATTTGAGGTGCAGGGCAGCGTTAAGCCCCACAATACCCGAGCCTATTACAATATAATCGGATGCATCCAGCCAGGTGGTACGTTCCCAATAGCTGAACATATTTTCAATTATCGTTTAACAATAATCTTTGCTGATATTTTTTTAGGAAGCAATACTTCAAGGATGCCGAAGAACAAAAATGCATACACCAAATTGCCGGTTAAATTATAGCCAAAGTAAGGAAGTGCAGCAATAAATGTAGCCGACAGCCCCTCGGCATTTGTTGCGAAAATATCACCATTCAGCCAAACTCCAATATTGCTCATAACAAAGAAAATAACCGCAGCCGCAAGCGCATTGAACGCAAGTTTACCGGAGTAGCTTTTACTGATAAAGTTTTCGTTTTGAGGGCGCCCATTCCAGCGACCCAAAATTGTGGTGGCTATAATGGAAGCATATATAAATAACGTACCTACAGAAGTAAAATACTCATACGGGGTTGTCCATCCTGCATTTACGAAAACGAGTGTTAAATAGTCCGACACCAGCATTGCAAGCAGCGGTACGAGGATAGAAATCCAGCGATTTCCGATAAAAGCACCACCCATTAGTGCTATCGCAGCAATGGGGGTAAAGTTTGGGTAATGCGGAATAAGACGAAAAACGGAAGCCACAAGCACGGCCCCTAAAATCAAGAGTAAGTTGGGTTTTGGGGTATTCATATCAAATTTTTCGGTAAACAAAAGTAACAAGCTTTTCTTGTATTGGTTCTATTTTTAAGTGTAATTTTTACACATAATTTCTTCTGTTATCAAGATACATGATGTTAGGTTTGGAAGGGAATAAAATTTTTGAACTTTGTTGATAGCATTCAGTTTACATTTGTGGCATAATTTTTTCCATTCGGCACCCGAAAAATTCGAAAAGGCATGAAACGTATCTACCTAATTTTGGGTCTAATGCTCAGCATTACCACTGTGTTTTCTCAGAATAACAGCACCAAGGGTAAAAAACAGCCCCCTAAACCACGTTCGGCAACCTATTGCGATTTGAACCTTACCATGGGCGTTCCCATGTATATGTTTTCAGAGGTGAGCAGCTCGCTCCCTTTTGGTTTTTCGCTCAACATATTACACCAACCACGTAGTTATGTACCCATTCTTTTTGGCGGGGGGATAACCTATCTCCATGCTGGAGGAAACCGCTTAACACGGACGCTTACCGCCGACATTACCGCAGGTAATGTCCTCATCGATCAAATTGTAATGCCGCTCGAGTTCAGAATCAACAACAACATTATTAACGGACATGCTATGGTGCGTTTTCAGGGTCCCTGGAATGTGGTGAAACCGTATATTGACCTAACAGGTGGTTTTAATTATTTGTGGACCAATACAGCGGTCTATGATTTATCTGACGAACGCTACTTTGCCGCTAACAATAATAACGACGACGGTTTAATTACCCGAAAAACACAGGTAAGCGATATTACCTGGGCTGCAGGGTTTGGAGCAGGTATGTATATCAGGCTTAATCCGGCCATGTATTTAAATCTTAATGCACACTATATGGGCGCAGGCTGGGCGCAGTATTACGACCGAAATCAAATTCAAGATTGGGACATACAATTAAATGTTTCGGGTGTGGGAGCTAATCCCGAGAGTGGAGCGTTTCAGTCGGACGATTTAAGTTTGAGCGGTATTCCTAAAAATTCGCGTACCGATATGCTGTATGCTCAGCTTGGATTAGGATTTTCGTTAGGAGGAAGGGGGAGTGCAGCAAAAACCAACCAGCCCAAAACCCAGGGCAAGGCAACACCCAAACCTAAGCCGCCCTACCGTCGCTAAACCCAAGCTTGTGAATTAAAAATTCCAGTGCGGCATTCGTGCTAAAATTAGAACGAGTGCTATGGTGGTGAAGATGGCCATCTTCTTGAATTTTCCGGCATCGTCGGCTGCTTTTTTGGATAGGGTTCGCCCTGCTTGAATGCATCCAATAGCCAGCACCATGGTAAGAAAGTGCTCAACGGCA
>JBKCHQ010000145.1:0-20516 GCA_046302715.1 Bacteroidia bacterium
ACTCATCGTTTCCAGCACCAAAGATGGCCGGATCAAACCATGCGCACAGAAAAAAGGTTCCGTCTGATACAGGAGCCGCTCCTGTATCATATACGCGCAACCATAGTGACTCTCCGGGTTGAATGCCGGTAATGTATAACAATTCGCCTTGGCCGGCGAGTGAGTCGTTAGCGCATCCAAATGCCACAATGCTCGAACAATCGCCAGTGGTGGAGTAGAAAATCTCAGACGATAAATCCATATCCAAGGTACCGGGTGCCATTTGAATAATCATGGCCGTATCTGAAGCAATTAGTTCAAACCAAACATCATCGGTATTGATTCCACCGCACTGTGATGCAGGATTTGATCCTGTAGCACCCGTTAAGGTGGATGTTACAGGACTGCATGAAGTTCCCGCCTCAATGACAGTTGAAGTGAAACACTCGTCGTTTACAGCGCCCGAACCAAAGGAATCATACACACAAAAATCATAATCCTGATTTGCGGCGATATTTCCAGATCCGTCGTATAAGCGCACATAATAACGTGTACCGGCCACGGTAGGCGTAATCAATAAAGACTCCGCAAATCCTTCCAATTCAAAATCCCCACAACCCAAATTTGTTAAGTTAGCGCAGTTTGGGCCCTCATATGCTTCGGCAATCGGATTGGTCAGCCCAAATGGCGTTATATCGAAAAATATAGAATCTGAAAGTGCGGTAAACGTGTACCATGCATCTGAGGCTATTTGACTGGAGCAATCAAAACCCAATCCGGCATCAGCATTAAATTCGCCGAAATTACCTCCTATAGGATTTGTACAAGCTGTTGTGGTAGGCAGTTCTATAGCCGTTTCGCAAATATCGCCGGGAATGGCTGGCGTTGAGCCCGAATACACACAGAAAGTAAAATTAGGATTTACCGCCGCGGCCGTGTAATAGTCAAAAATACGAACATAAACCACAGTACCCGCCGAAGCACCATCGATACCCCAAACCTCTGCCTGCCCATCAAGCGTTAAATCAACACACGCTAGTTCGGTAAGGCTATTACAATTATTACCTAAAAACACCTGCATTACCGGATCGAAGCCAGTTCCATTAGGTGTACACTCGAAGTTTACTACAGCCGATCCATCGCACACAAAACGGTACCATACATCGTCGGTATTTGTACCTGTACATGTAGCAGGTGTGCTTGATCCTGTTGCATTCGTGAGTGTACCCGCTGTTCCGGAGCAGAATGTCCCAACTCCTACATTTGTTGCATTGATACAATTATCGTTTGCCGGCGGATTGCCCGTGCTGCCTGGAGTGAAGCGACATACTAACGTTGTATTTGTTGCATTGGTTGTACAATCAAATTGATTTACCTGAACAAACGCTACACCGGTAAATGTGGCTGTCCAAGTTATTTTAGCATCATCACCACAAATATCATCCTGGTAGTCCAGTGCGATAACCGTGTTGGTAGAATTGTACAAACTCAGCTGCGAGTCGTAAGTTGCATTTCCTCCATCGGCAACACATAAGGACCATTCATAAATATTTCCCGCTACAACATTATATGCCGAATACTCTCCGGCATAAATAATAGTGGAAACGGGAGTCCAAGTAGTAGTTGGCGTAATGGTACCCGAAGGATATTGATTATTCAAAAATGTGCATTGAGCATGCGTTGTTTGACCAATCAGCAGAAGTAAAAGAACTAAAGCTGAAAAAAGATGTAGCGTTTTTTTCATGTATCAAATTTAAGGGAGCTAAGGTAATGCGAATTTTGAAAAGAAAATTAGGGGCTGAATTATTTATAAAAGTTCATTTCATCGAGATATTTCCAGGCACGTTCGGGCATGAAACAGCGAACATCTTTACCCTCTGCAATTGCATTTCGAATCATGGTCGAAGACAATTCTATTTGGGGCGCATCATCAGCCCAATAAACCGAGGGGTGGTTTCGTAATTCGCCGCCATCGTGGCCGATACGGGGGAATACCAAAAGGCGGTAGTGCTCAAGCATGACTTCAGCATTGCGCCATTTCGAGAAACCCTCGAGGCTATCGCTACCCATAATGAGATGAAACTGATGCTGCGGATATTTCTCTTCAAGACAGGCCAAGGTGTGGGCTGTATAAGAAGGTTGCGGCAAACCAAATTCAATATCGCTTGCTTTGAGATAGGAGCAGTCCTCAATAGCCGCCCGAACCAAGGCCAATCGATGATAGCCCTTAAGAAGCGACTTTTTCTCTTTAAACGGATTGTGCGGACTTACTACAAACCACACCTCATCAAGTTCGGTAAACTGAGCAAAATATCCGGCGATAGCCAAATGACCCATATGTATGGGATTGAACGAACCAAAATAAAGTCCGACACGCATGACTTAAATCGCCAAAAATTCGTTGACTATGGCCAACGCATCAAACTTGGCCTTCTCCAGCTCATCGTTAATTAAAACCTGATCGGCATGCTTCTCGTAGCTCATTTCGCGCTCGGCCTTTTTAACGCGCATTTCATAATCTTTCTGTGTTTCGGTAGCCCTCGATTTAAGGCGCTGAGCCAAAATTTCAAGACTTGGCGGGCGAATAAAAATCAATAAAGCCCTTTTGCCATAATGCCGCTTTATGTTTAGCCCACCCTCAACGTCCACATCAAAAATTACATGATTACCCCGATTCCAAATTCTGTCTATTTCATTCTTAAGGGTGCCGTAAAAGGTTCCTGGATATACTTCTTCCCACTCAAGAAACTCACTACGTGCTATTTTGGAGGTAAACTCATCGGTTTCGATAAAATAATAATCGAGGCCGTTGACTTCGTTTGGACGTTGTTTGCGATTTGTTGCGGAAACAGAAAATTCCATCGAAGGAATATTCTCAAGAATATGCCTCACAATGGTAGTTTTTCCGGCTCCACTCGGAGCACATATAATAATGAGCTTCCCTTTCACGCAATATTATTGAGTTGTTCCTTAATCTTTTCAAGTTCATCTTTCATTAATACCACCAGCTTTTGTATGCCTGCATGATTGGCTTTTGAACCAATGGTATTGATTTCGCGCCCCATTTCCTGGGCTATAAAACCTAACTTACGACCATTATTAGCGCCTTCCTGCATCGCCTCTTTAAAGTGAACGCAATGAGCATTTAAACGCTGCTTTTCCTCAGATATATCGAGCTTTTCAATGTAATAAATCAATTCCTCTTCAAATCGGTTACGGTCAAATTCAACCGATAACTGTTCGGCCCTTTGAACAAGTTTGTCGCGCATAGACTCAGAACGTTCGACCTCAAAAACTTCAATTTCAGAAAGATGCTTGGAAATATTCTCAACCCGAAACAAAAGTTCAGTTTCTAAGCCCAAGCCTTCCTGTTTGCGAAATGCGTCTGTTTGCATCAATGCCATTGCTAAAGCATCTTGAAAAGCACTCCAATCAGAATCCGCCAACTCTTCTTCTTCTTCCACCAATGCATCAGGTAACGAGAGTAACGCAGAAAACAGCTCATTTGTAGGGGTGTCTAAACTTTTTGCAAGTCCTTTCATGCTTAAAAAACGCCTTTTAAGCAAGTCCTCATTGATTTCCACATTGCCCGAGGCCTGTTTCACCACAATAAAACAATCAATTTTACCGCGCTCAAGCACCGAAGCAATCTGCTGCCTTATTTCAGCTTCGCGACTGCGTAACAGCCCCGGTATGCGCATGTTTAAATCCAGTTGCTTGCTATTTAGCGCACGAACATCAATAGAAACCTGCTTCGTACCCAGCGAAACCTGTGACTTTCCAAAACCGGTCATGGATTTAATCATGGTTCAAAAATAAGAATTAAACAAACTTTTGGACGGAGCGCGAATACATTTAGCGAGGCTAGGTATGATTGCTACAAAGTTTCCCTCAACCAGCGATAAAACTCGCGCTGCCAGGTCATGGCGTTGTGAGGTTGCAAAATCCAGTGATTCTCATCTGGAAAATACAACAACCGGCTCTTTATACCTTTAAGCTGTAATGCTGTATAGGCCTGAAATCCCTGCGACTCGGGCACACGATAATCTAAACCACCATGAATTACCAGCATGGGCGTATCCCAGTTGCCAACACGGTCAATTGGATTAAACTCGTTGTAAGACTTTTGTGCGGCGGCATTATCTTTTTCCCAGTATGCTCCGCCCATATCAAAATTGGTAAAAAACAACTCTTCAGTGGTGCCATACATACTCTTTAAATCAAAAACACCTGCATGCGCTATGAACGACTTGAAGCGTTTCTGATGAATTCCCGCCAGATAAAACACCGAATATCCACCATAGCTGGCACCGATGCATCCCAAGCGACTTTTATCGACATAACTTTCTTTCGCCACCTCATCAATAGCACTCAAATAATCTTTCATTACCTGACCGCCCCAGTCTTTGCTGATGGCCTCATTCCACTGTACACCATGCCCTGGCATACCCCGACGGTTAGGCGCCACCACGATATATCCGTTAGCTGCCATTAACTGAAAATTCCAACGGAAGGAATAAAACTGCGTAAGTGCCGATTGCGGACCGCCCTGGCAATACAATAGCGTGGGATATTTTTTCGACGGATCGAAATTGGGCGGATACACCACCCAAACGAGCATGTCTTTACCGTCGGTAGTTTTTACCATGCGACGCTCAGTACGGCTTGGTGAAACCCCAGCGTATGCAGCATCATTAACGTGAGTGAGTTGCTTAAATTCTTTGGTCTTGAGGTGATAGGTGTACAGTTCGGTAGCATGGTTCATATCGGTTCGGGCCAACACCAGTAATTCGCCCGATTGCCCAATGATATCGTTGATGTCGAAATCGCCGCTCAGCAAAGGCCTTACTACCGGAAGTTTCTTGGTGAGGCCTGGATAATCGACTTCCATTAACTGATGGGTACCGTTTACCGGCGCAATGAAATAGATCTTTTTCCCATCTGCCGCCCAGCGAAAGGATTTTACGGTGCCGTCCCAAGCCTCGGTAAGATTGATAATCTTCGCCCCTTTTCCAAAGCCTTTAACAATGATGTCGTTCTTGTCGGCTTCAAACCCATCGCGCTTCATGCTCAACCAAGCCAGATCGTTATTTAATGAAAATGCCGGATCGGTATCGTAGCCCATGCGACCTTCGGTTAAGTTGATAGTGGTACCAAGATTTACATCATATTGATACAAATCGGTGTTGGTGCTTAACACATAATCTTTCCCGTATTTCTTTTTGCACACATATACAATGGTATTTCCGTCGGCACTCCAGGTATAGTCTGATTCATCGCCCATAGGAACCGTTGGAGAATCGTACTTTTCGCCTTTCATAAGATCGATACCGCCTTCGGTTTTACCGTTCTGGAGATTGTATAAAAATACGTGATTGTATTTGCCGTCTTCCCAGTAATCCCAATGGCGGTGGTGCAAATCGTCGTAAATCTGCGCCGAGGTATTAGGCAAATCGGTGTAGATGTCTTTGCCGAAAACATTCTCCAGCTTCACCGATTCGTGACCCAATTTACGTTTACCATCGGGCGAAATCATGCGATCAGAAACTCGGTCGCCTAAGGAATCAAGTTTAATGGCTTCACCCCCTTTAAGCGGAATTTGAAACAGTTCGGATTTATTTTTACCACTTGCAACATCGGTGCGGCTTACCTTATATACCAGCGACTGACCGTCTTTAGTGATACCAACAGCACTTACACGCCCCAATTTCCAAAGCGTTTCGATGGTTAATGGTGCCTGGGCAAAGAGACTACCGGCAATAAATAAAAACGGGAGAATAAATATTTTTTTCATGGGTTAAAATTGAGTGTTCGAAGATACATAAAAGCTTCAGTTTTGCGATTTTTCTTGCGATTTAACGGGAGCTGCTGAAACCATATAAACGCCCGAAAACACAAGCAAAGCAGCAATTATAAAGGAGGAATGTAAGCTGTCTTTTCCCAACGACAATGCAATTAATGAAGCAATGAAGGGTTGTGAATACACGTATGCGCTGACTACCGAAGCACTTACCGAAACCAAGGCATAAGCATTTAATAAATACGCGAGAAAGGTGGTGCCGATGACGACAAATGCCACCAGATACATAATATATTCAGGCATTCTATTCCATTGAACGGCATTAAATTGCTCTATTCCAAATGGCGCCACCATTAGCAAACCAGGAAGAAACACCCAGGTCATTACGGTTATAACGCGGTACTTAGCCATGAGCTTACGCACCAAAACGAGGTATAGCGAATATGATAGTGCATTAACCAGAATAAAAAAATTTCCCAGCGGAACATTGGTCCCTTCGGCTGTTGCATCGCGATTGACCAGTAATACCAGGGCACCCAGTAAGCCCAATACAATTCCTATCGTTTTCCGCAGGGTAATTGCCTCACGAGCAATGAGCGCGGCTGCCAGCAGTACCAATATCGGATTAGCTGTTAAAATAATGGAAGCCTGAATGGGTGTGGTTAGGCTCAATCCTTCGAAAAACATCAACTGATTTACCGCTACACCTGTGGCTGCGCAAAGTAAAAATCGGGTAGTGTCTTCGCGCTTTGGCCATTCGGGTTTTAACATCCACAAGAGCCCGAAAAGCAATACTGCACCCGTTACACGAATCAGAATCATTCCCGATGGCCCAATGTACTGCGGAACCACTTCTTTAGCCAATGAATAATTGGCGCCATAAATAAGGTTTGCGCCCAAAAGGGCTAAATGGGCTTTAAGGTGAAGTTTGTTCACGTGCCAAAATTAAACGCATTGGCACATAAAAACCCTTTAGGAAAACAATTGTTTTTTACCGTTAAAAACCAGTAATGCGGCACCCCACCGAAAAGGGAATTAAGCTGGGCCCCATGTTTTTACGAAAAAACTCATTGAGCGAATAGTTTGCAAACACTAAGAAATTGCCATACCCGAGGCGCACTGAGGCATTTGCTCTAAAGGGCTGGGTATTAAAATCGTTGTGCAAGCGGCTCTTCGATTGATCGCCATTTACTTCGATTTTTCTTTTGTTGTACGAAGCAAATTGCCATCCTCCCGTAACCCCGGTTGCCAGAAATAGGCGCTTATTCTTTTTGATGGGATTGCTCGCAAACGTTAAGTATAAGGGAGCATTAATATACGCCACTGTATATTTTGATTTAAGGTAATTAATCTCAGGCTCATTAGTTAATACCAGATTATCGTCTACGTTACTCATCTTAATATTTTTATCGAAGCGATAGTTATTAATCTCAGTGCCTAAACCCGTTACGAGCGTAACATTATTGCGAATTAACTTTGCCCTTGCTTCCCAAAAATTAAAGTTCACCACGATCGATTTACCATAATTGAGACTGTAATTTGAGTTGAGGCTGTCCATATTAAATGAATTATCGGAGTTAAGCCACCCATTTATTCCCAATTCAAACCCCGACCAAATTTTAAGTTTTGATTTGCGTGCCGTAGACTTTTTTCCTTTTTCAATGCCTTTTTCAAAGTCTTTAAGGATATCGTCTCCAATTTCGTTTTCAGAATCTATAATTTCAAGGTTCTTATCCAGGATAATAATCTCACGATTGCCTAAATAGACACGTGTAGTATCGGAATCATCTAATTTATTCAGTTTTTTAAGCGCGCCGCTTCCTGTTACAGCAACATCAACCTGAGCAGGATTTCCGGCATAATACAACGTACCCGATCCGCTAACTGCACCTTTTAACTGGTCCTTACAATTTACCTTTGCATCGGCGGATCCACTCACATTGGCCGTTGTAGTATTGGCATATAGCTTTTGTGCCAGCAAATCACCCGAACCACTTACCAATGCATTTAAGTCGCTGGTATTTCCGGCAAGCTTTACATCCGATGTGCCGGTTACCTGACACTTGGTTAGCGCACAGTTTAAAAGTAAATTAATATCGCCTGCACCCGATGCGTTAATGGATAGATTATCGCCTTTTAAGGTATCGCTGCTGTATAGTTCGGCCGTTCCGGCAACATCAATTTCAGTTAGCGATGTTACTCCAAGGTAAATGGCATCGGCACTTCCATTGATAGTAAGCTGGTCGCCCTTTATCGAATACTCTATGCTTTTTGCATCGGCCGATTTAAAGCTGATATACGGTTGCTGCGTTTGCTTCAAAAAAACGGTGGTTTCGCCTCCCATACTGAGGCGCGTGAAGGGCTGGAGATCTTTCTTAATTAATTCTCCATCGTTTTGTGCAATACATAGAGAACCGGCTAAAAATGACAGGCAAAAAAAGAGCGTTTTCATGTGAAATAATTTTAAGGGTAAGTGTTTAATTGGAGGCCATGCTGCGGCTGATGCTAAAATTTCCAATTTTTAGGTAGGCCTCAGGTCCATTGTTACGTTCGGGTTGATATGAAAATTCGATGCGGCCTTTGCTTATTTGATCGAGGCCCTGGTTTCCGGCGTTTGCCAATACATTAACCCAATCTATCTCTGGTAAATCTTGTGGTTTTTCTATACCGGGAAATAGGTTTCGTAATAGACGGTGCCAACCTTTTGTATCGTCGCCAGCAGTAGTATTTTCAGCGACAACATTTCGATCGGGATCAAGAAATAATGAGGATGCATTTTCTGCCAGCATCAATTCGGGCTCAACAGCGGTAAGCCTTACCCACTTAATAGGTTCGAGCGCTTCGATGACTAAATCTTGTCTTTGGGGGAACGCTAACAGGCTGTCAGTTTGAATATTTTTTCCTGCGGACAATGATGCAACGGCAGGTTTTTGTTGAATTTCTGACGAGGTTGAATCTACAATATCAGCTTTAACTATAGGCGATTGTTCATTTACCGATTTGGATACGTTGTTTACCAGTTGTTGCTTTTCGCCGCTGTCTGAGAAGGCAAACCAACCCAATCCAACAAATAGAGCGGCAATGCAAGCAGCTGCAGCATAACGAATCCATAAATACTGAACCCGTTTGCGGTACAACTTATTTTTTTCAGGAAATGTGATGGATTCGGGCATCAGCTTCGTATGCTGAAACGCACGCCATTGCAAGCTGAGATTGTCGTTTTTTGCTGTTGCTTCCTTAATATCGTTTTCGTGTCGCTCGCCTTCCAGCACCGAAACGGCGAGCATGTCGAATGCGCCAAGATCAAAATCTTCCTTTTTAAGGTGGGTAAATTTGGGTTGAGTTTGGGCAATATCAGATGCAATAAAGATTGCCTCTGTATCGGGTATTAGTTCGGGATGGCGTTCCAGAAAGGCACATAGTGCATCCATTTCCTGTGCATTTAGGCTGCCTTCCTGCGCCTGTAATAGGTACCAGCCGATGTTCCCTATGTTTATCTGCCCTTTCATGCCACACACTCTTTAGATACCAGATAATTTTTAAGGCTCACGCGTGCCCTGAAAATATATACTTTAACCTGACTCGCATTAAGTCCGGTAATCATGCCTATTTCTTCGTAATTATAGCCTTCGTAATCGCGCAACATAACCACCGATCGCTGTATTTCGGGTAGTCGCGCCAAAGCTTCATCAAGCACCCGTTTTAGGTCCACCTCAGGCTTTTGCGTGTCGCTTATACGATGAGCCGATTTTTCATCAATAGAAATTACTCTACTTTGCTTGCGAATGCGCTCGAGCATAAAGCGGTAGGCCGTGGTAAACAGATACGATTTTGCTTTTTCGAATTGTATTTCCTCGGCTTTTATCCACACTTTTTCAAACGCATCCTGCACTACATCCTGCGCAGCCTCCTCATCTCTGAGGTTTTTTACAATGAACCGATACACCGCATCGGCATGTAAATCTACGCATTGGTTATATTGCGAAACAGTCACGTTTTGGAGCTTTAATTTCTAATGAGAGGAATGTCGGATAGAAAATGTTACAGCACATTTTATTTTTTTTCAAATTTCCACGCCATGGCGCTGCGGTCGTCGCTTCCCGAAATAAACATGCCCAAATTCTCATCCCAAAAACCGGAGTTTACCGAATTAATATGCCCGCCTATTTCCTTATCGATGCGTTGCAATACGACAAAGTTTTCTGCATCCCATAACTTAATGGTTTTATCGCGGCTTATGGTAATAAAGTGTTTGCCACTTCCCATAAAGTGAATACCGTACAAGGCAAAATTGTGGGCGGGGATTTGCGCTACGAGTTTACGATTGTGCCAGTTCCAAACCTGGAGATGTGCGTTTTTAGTGCCGCTAAGCAGCCAGTTTCCATTTGGCGAAAAGGCCAAGGCATTAACGGCATCAGCTTCGGGGTTCAGTATCTCAATGCTACGATTCGCGTCAAGCAAATATATGTTCCCGTCCGAGCAGGCTAGTGCCGTTACATCCCCACCGACAGAATCCGCAATTTTTCGGATTTTCTGATCCGAAATTTTTATCAATGCTTTGTTTTTTAATGTTTCTGCATCCCAAATACTCAAAACCCCATCAGCCCCAACCGCCCATATTTCGTTGGTTTTTGGCATCCATTGTAGATCAAAAACGCCCGATTGATGCGCCATTAAATAATGGAGCTCCTTTTTCTGCTCCAAATCCACCACATGAAGGCCTCCCTGATTATTCCCAATGAAGAGTAGGGATCTTTCTCGAAGCACAAGCATGCTATACACCACACCTGCCGATCGGGCTATAGCTCTTGGCGCTACACCTTCCGATACATCCCACTCCACAATTTGGGTATCGCTTCCTCCCGAAAGAAAAAAACCATCCTTAACTGAAGGTGCTACACAGTAAACTGCGCCCTGATGCCCCGAAAAAACCGCTTGCCTCGTAAGCTTAAATTCCATGATACAAAGGTAGAAGTCAAAAACAGAAACGGCCTATTTTTATTTCAATATTCCTAAAACAGGTTACATTTTTAGCCCTTTTGATTATTGATTTGCATGCTTCGGTGTAAAGTCTAATTTTGCACGCAATCAATTGAGGTTCTATGAAAAAACTATTCTCGTTAGCCGGATTTTCGTTTTTATTAATGTCTTTGGGCGCTCAAACTGCCAAACCATTTCAGGTAGAGGCCGACCGTTTTGCCGATATACAAGTGTTGCGTTATGAGATACCGGGCTTTGATCAATTATCTCCTAAGCAAAAAGAATTGGCCTATTACCTTTACGAAGCCGCATTATGTGGGCGCGATATAATCTGGGACCAGAAATACCGAAACAATTTAACCGTT
Organism: Bacteroidia bacterium; assembly: GCA_046302715.1. Lineage (GTDB taxonomy): Bacteria > Bacteroidota > Bacteroidia > M30B66 > M30B66 > CAMCXT01. Next base: position 11,125 of record JBKCHQ010000145.1, read on the forward strand.
CGCAAAACCCTGGAGGCCATTTGGGAGCATTATTCGGGCGACCGTAAAGCTGCTGATTTCGCCAAATTCGAAACCTACACCAAGCGGGTGTGGTTTTCTAACGGCATTCACCACCATTATGCCAGCGATAAAATTCTGCCCGAGTTTGGCATCGGTTACTGGACCGAGCTGATCGATAAAACACCTGCCGACAAGCTGCCATTAGGCAAATATTCAAAATTAGAATTCATCGGTTGGTCGGCACCGATAATGTTTGACCCTCATTTTGATGGTAAAACCGTAAACTTAGAATCGGGCATCGACAACATTGTGGGTTCTGCCAATAATTTCTACGAAGGAGTTACGCAAAAGGAAGTGGAGGAATTTTATGCCGCATTAAACGACCCCAACGATCAAACACCTGTTGAGCACGGTTTAAACTCCAAACTGGTGAAGGAAAACGGCAAATTGGTAGAGAAAACCTGGAAAGTTGGGGGCATGTATTCGGCCGCTATTGAGAAAATTGTGTATTGGCTCGAAAAGGCCGTTACGGTTGCCGAAACACCGGAACAGAAAAAATCGCTCGAATTGCTGGTGGAATATTACAAAACCGGCGACCTCGAAAAGTTTGATGCGTACAATGTGGCCTGGGTTAAAGATGTAAAATCGACCATTGATAATGTAAACGGATTTATTGAGGTCTATCAAGATGCCTTGGGGAAGCGCGGCACTTTTGAGGCTGTAGTATCCATCAAGGATTTTGAAGCCACCAAAATGATTGAAACCATTGCCAAAAATGCTCAGTGGTTTGAAGACAATGCGCCGCTAATGCCCAATCACAAAAAGAAAAAAGTGAAAGGCATTATCGGTAAATCCATCAATGTAATCGTTGAAAGTGGCGATGCTGCACCATCAACCCCAATTGGCATTAACCTACCCAACAGCAACTGGATTCGTCAACAACACGGCTCAAAATCGGTGGCTTTGGGAAATATTGTAAGTGCTTACAATGTTGCGGGTGCTAAATCGCCGAGCTCGGCAGAGTTTGCCTTAAACGAGCAAACCCTCGAGCGTGCCAAAAAGTACGGTAATCTTGCTGCGGCACTGCATACCGACATGCACGAAGTTATTGGCCATGCCAGCGGACAGCTGGAGCCTGGGGTTGCCACGCCCGATGTTACGTTAAAGAATTACCAGAACACACTCGAGGAAGCACGTGCCGATTTGGTGGCGCTATATTACATATACGATCAAAAACTGGTGGATATTGGTGTAATGCCTTCGCTCGAAGTGGGCATGGCAGAATACGAAAGTTATTTACTTAACGGCTTGATGCTTCAGCTCAATCGCATTGAACCGGGTAAAAATATTGAAGAGGCGCATATGCGCAACCGTCAGCTGGTGGCCAAATGGGTTATGGAAAAGGGGGCTTCTGAGAAAGTGGCAGAACTAGTTAGCCGTAACGGCAAAACGTACGTTCAGATTAACGACTACACCAAATTGCGCAAGCTGTTCGGCGATTTGCTGCGCGAAATTCAGCGAATTAAATCTCAGGGCGATTTTGCAGCCGGTCAGGCATTGGTTGAAAACTACGGAGTTAAAGTGGATGCCAAACTACATAAAGAGGTAAAGGAGCGGTTTGCCACATTGAATGTAGCGCCTTACAAAGGATTCATTCAGCCACGTTTGGTGCCAATAATGAAAGAAGGTAAAATTACCGATGTAAAAGTGGAGTATCCCGAGTCGTTTGCCGGACAAATGTTGGAATACAGCAAAAAATACGCGTTGCTGCCATTAAAAAATTAGGACGGTATTTGAGTATTAGTTTCTCCGTATAGTTTGATTTCTGTCGGGGCCCACTGATACAATAGTAATGGGCACCTCCAGTTCTTTTTCGAGCATACTTACGTAACGCTTTAAGTTTTCGGGAAGGGCTTCATACGTGCTAACCCCTGTAATATCTTCATTCCATCCTATTACCTTCTCGTAAATTGGACTTACAAAATCGGGATGAATATCGTATGGCAAATTCTTAACTGGCCCTGCATCGGTTTGATAGGCCGTACACACCATTAATTCTTCAAAACCGCTCAGCACATCGGCTTTAGTCATAATGAGCTGCGTAACTCCATTAAGCATTATGCTATAACGCAGGGCAGGAAGATCAATCCATCCGCAACGACGAGGGCGCCCGGTAGTGGCTCCGAATTCACGTCCTATCTGTCGAATTTTCTCACCGGTTTCGTCATTGAGTTCTGTAGGAAATGGACCGCTGCCCACACGGGTGCAATAGGCCTTAAAAATTCCGTACACCTCGCCTATTGATGAAGGCGCCAGGCCAAGTCCGGTGCAGGCACCAGCGGCAATGGTGTTTGAAGAGGTAACGAAAGGGTAAGATCCAAAATCAATATCGAGCAATGAACCTTGAGCACCTTCGGCTAAAATTTTCTTGCCCGCTTTACGCATATTGTTAATGGCATGCTCGCTCTCGATAAGATTAAAACGCTTAATATTTTCGATGCCGGAGAAAAAGGCTGGTTCGTGTTCTTCGATGGAATACTGAAAGTCAAACTGATCAAGAATTTCGCGATGTTTCTGCACGAGAAAGTCGTACCGTGCTTTAAAATCAGCACGAAGAATGTCGCCCACTCTTAGTCCATTTCGGCCGGTTTTATCCATGTAAGTGGGTCCAATTCCCTTTAGGGTAGAGCCAATTTTGGAATTGCCTTTAGCGGCTTCAGAAGCGGCATCCAGAAGTCGGTGCGAAGGCAAAATAAGATGAGCCTTTTGCGAGATATGTAAATTAAGGCTTGCGTCAACGCCCAGTTGCGTTAGGGCCTTGGTTTCTTTCTCAAATACAACAGGATCGATTACCACGCCATTGCCCACAATATTGAGGGTATTGGGATGAAAAATCCCCGATGGAATGGTATGCAATACATGCTTAATGCCGTTAAATTCGAGACTGTGACCTGCATTGGGACCACCTTGAAACCGGGCTACCACTTCATATTCGGGACTCAGTACGTCCACCACTTTTCCCTTTCCTTCGTCGCCCCATTGGAGGCCAAGTAAAACATCAACAGACATGATATTATGGATTTTGTTTTTGTGAATTAAGTGTAGCCAAAGCTTGTTCCAGACTTTCGGCAATCGGTATTATTTGATCGAGGCGTGTAATAACAAGCAGTTGCTTTAGTTTGGGATTGAGGTGCAACAACACCAAATCGCCATCATTTTTTCGGCATTTAGTGAGCAAACTTAGCAAGACACTAAGTCCCGAACTGCTCATATAACTCAATTCTTCGAGATTAATAACCAAACTCGAAGAACCTTCGGCTATACATTCATCTATCTCATCGAGTAAATCTTTGGCTTCGTAGCGCTCCATAAGACTTCCAGAAAGCTGAATCAATGTGTATGAAGAGGATTCGTTATTGACTAAATAGGAAAATGACATATTTATTGAATGATTTTATGCGGACAGCTGCCCGTCCGACTCAAAACATGGCAATTCCCGTAAAAAGTTAAGGAGTGATTGTGAATACTGAAATGAAGTAACTCGCCCGCCATTTTTTGGATTTGTTGAATGCGCGGATCGCAAAATTCAAAAACCTTGTCGCAATCGGAGCAGATAAGATGGTCGTGTTGCTTGTATTTGTATGATTTTTCGAAATGGGCCTGCCCTTTTCCAAACTGATGGCGGGTAACAAGGTGAGCATTCAACAGCAGTTCGATGGTGTTGTATAGCGTGGCCCTACTTACTCGGTATTTCTTGTTTTTCATGTACACATAAAGCGATTCAATATCGAAATGCCCGTCGTGCGAATAAATTTCCTCTAAAATTGCGAATCGCTCGGGCGTTTTGCGATGCCCGTGCTGCTCTAAATAATTTAAAAAAATCTCTTTAACTGAGTCTTGTGTTTCCTGATCCGACATAATAATTTTCAGCGCAACGCAAATGTAGGTAAACTAGGCAAGGTTCCGCAAAATGGTCTCCGGACAGACGATTGGACAAACTGCTAGAAATAAGGAGTTAACCCAATTTTATAGGAATAAAAAATTATTCAATTTTCTTAACAATCACGTATTGGAATCCACACGCATTACCGAGGTAACGCCTTTAACTTGTTTTATTTTCCCCATAAGTTCGGTGAGATGGTGGGTATCCTGCACAAACACCATAATGTTGCCTTCGAATACTCCGTCAAGAGAATCGAAACTTATAGAGCGCATGTTTACATTTAGCTCGTTAGAAATAATACGGGTAATGTTATTCACGATACCCACATCATCAATACCATTTACTCTAATCCCCGCCATAAAGGCAATCTGCTGCTGGCTGGTCCAACGAGCTTTTACCACTCGGTAGGCATAGTTCGACATCAAATCTATTGCATTGGGGCAATTGGTTTTATGAATCTTTATGCCTTCGTCAACAGTAACAAAACCAAATACTTCATCACCGGGTATGGGATTACAGCATGGCGCTAATTTATAGTCGATTTTGTCCATGTCGTCGCCAATAACGAGCATGTCGCTTTTGCCCCGTACTTCTTTTACAATGTTTTCGAGGGTGGGTGGCTCCGACTTTTTGGGCTCATGGCTGCGGCTAAAGCGTTTTTTTAGAAGGCTGTACCAACTGGCGTTTTTCTCTCCTCGAGATATTTTATCGAGATTATCGAGCTTAATAAATCCATCCCCTATTCCATAATATAAATCAAGTGCGCTGTGTACTTTAAAGTGGCGCACCAGATTTTGAATAATGTGTGGTTCGGGGTTTATTTTTAAGTGACGAAGTTGTTTGTCGAGCATTTCGCGGCCCACTTCGGCCACGGCACGTTTTTCTTCTTTGAGCGCCGTTTTAATTCGGCTGCGGGCCTTGGCGGTTACCACATAGTTAAGCCATTCGTCTTTAGGCTTTTGCTTGCTTGATGATAATATCTCTATTTGATCGCCGCTTTTGAGTTTATGACTAAGTGGCACCAGCTTATTATTCACCTTAGCGCCAATGCAGGACATCCCAACTTCGGAATGTATTTCGAAAGCAAAATCCAGCGCCGAACAGCCCGCAGGCAATGTTTTTAATTCTCCTTTCGGGGTAAATACGAAAATTTCTTCCGAAAATAAATTGAGCTTAAAATCATTGATAAACTCCAACGCAGAGGCATCGGAGTTCTCCATCATCTCGCGAATTCGAGACAACCAATCGTCAATTGAACTTTCGTAATCGCTGCGTTCTTTATACTTCCAGTGAGCGGCATAGCCTTTTTCGGCTATTTCATCCATTCGTTTTGAGCGTATCTGTACCTCAACCCATTTACCGGTGGGGCTCATTACCGTGGTGTGAAGCGATTCGTAACCGTTGGCGCGCGGTGTCGAAATCCAGTCGCGCAACCGATCGGGGTTGGGCTGATAAATATCTGTTATGATGGAATACACCCGCCAGCAATCTGCTTTTTCGTCATCTTCGGGCGTATCAATAATAATGCGGATGGCAAAAATGTCGAAAATCTCCTCAAAGGGAATACCCTTTACTTTAATCTTATTGTAAACCGAGTAGATGGATTTGGGTCTGCCTTTTATATCAAAATGAAGCCCCGCCTGCATTAAGCGGGTGCGGATGGGATAGATAAAGCGTGAGATAAAGCGCTTTCTTACTTCGTCGGTATTTTTAAGTTTGGTAATTATTTCATCGTATACTTCAGGCTGGGTGTATTTCAATCCCAGATCTTCCATCTCGGTTTTGATGTTGTAAAGTCCCAGCCGGTGCGCAAGTGGCGCATAGAGAAATAACGTTTCAGAGGCAATTTTAAGCTGCTTGTCGCGTGCCATACTGTCAAGCGTGCGCATATTGTGCAAACGGTCGGCCAGTTTAATGAGGATTACGCGAACGTCGTCGCTCAGGGTGAGGAGCACCTTACGAAAGTTCTCAGCCTGAATAGAGCTACTTTGGTCAAAGACGTTTTCGATTTTGGTAAGCCCATCAATAATTTTTGCTTCTGTTTCGCCAAATAGGTTTTTGATATCGTCGAGACTCACCTCTGTATCCTCAACGGTATCGTGCAGCAATGCACATATTACAGCAGTGGTTCCAAGCCCAATTTCGCCCGCAACAATTTGAGCTACAGCAATGGGATGATAAATATAGGGTTCGCCCGATTTACGGCGCATGTTTTTATGCGCATCGAGTGCCAGTTCAAATGCTTTACGCAGCTGAATTTTATCCTTTTTATCGGCTTTTTCTCCAAGGGTTCGTAAAAGCGCACTGTAGCGCTTTAAGATTTCCTTTTTTTCAGCTTCTAAATCAATCGATACTGGAACCATTAGTGTTTACAATATAGGCACAAAGGTACAAGGCGCCAATACCGAACGCTATTGCCTGCAAATGAATTATTAACTATTTAAATGTTATTTAGAAAAGGCGACTTATTTTTCTTCGGGCTTCTGCATTTGCACATCCAACCTGCGAATTTCATCCAGTCGGGCCTTAAGCGTATACACGTAACGGTCAGCTAGACGCAAATTGTGCGCATCCGCAGCCTTTCGGGCCCAGGTAAGCGCTTCTTCGTAGTTACCCATAAATTCGGCGGCTACCGCTCGGTTATACGTAGCACGCTTGGCGATTTTGGAATTTTCAGATTTTGAAAGTCGCTCCCAGATGGCTATTGCGCCTTCCCAATCGCCACGACGTGCCATTTTTTTGGCTCTTTTCATTTGCCCAGAACCGGAAGCACGACCATATATCTCGCGGGTATAATTAACCCAAGATGGCGAAATTCTTAAGCCATAGGCATCGCCTCCTTCTGAAGCAGTACGCATAATGGCATCCACTGGAAAAAGTAAGGCTCTTCGGGCAATATCTGCCGTGTTTCCGGTAGCACTGAAACCCCGATTTGCTCGCATAGTGTGTTGGTCTATGATTGTTCCGTTCTGACCCTGATACAACCGCCAGCTCATATTGATGTTGACGTTTTCGATGGCTTCAAAATAATTTTCGATAATTTCCTTACCATCCACCGTGCGTTTACGCTGACGGGGTTCAGTTATTACTGCGATGTCCGAATCAAAACCTTCTATTGCAATAACCGCATCGGCTTGATATTTATTACATAAATCTTTGATTTCGCCAACAGACAAGGGCGGAGGTAAAATACCGGTACCTGTACCATAAAGAATATCGTTTGCAATGGCCACTTTGTATTTCGGCCCATCCATAAGGCGGCGCTGTAAGGTAGAAAGCGCTTGCTCAACACCCCGCTTATCGGCAAATAATATTTCGCCGGTAAATATGCCCTCAACAATGTTAAGCCACTGATTTTGGCGATTTGCTTTGTAGCGGTTAACCAATACTACCGATTGTATTTCTTTGGGGAGCGTTACATCGGCGGGTCTGAGACCTGAATAAGAGACGGCAGTCCGGCACGATGGCAATAGAATAGAGCCTAAAACGAGGAGAAAGAATATTTTTTTCATGATAAAACGGTGCTAAGTTATGAATTCGAGTTGATTGACGTTTACAATTGCGCCTTGCAAGGTTTGTGCCTTTTATGGATGTATCTTTTCACTCAGTTCGAGCCAGCGCATCGTCTTTTCTTCCAGCATTTCGTTTAGTGTTTTTAGCTCCTCACCCAAACGATTCAATTCCACATGATCCGAAATTCCGCTGTTGAGTTCATGGGTCAATTGCTGCAACTTCTCTTCCAATTTCGGAATCTCAGCATCGAGTTGATTGAATTCGTGGACTTCCTTAAAAGATGGTTTTACATTGCTTTTGGACTTTTCGACCACCATTTCAGGCACTTGTTTCGGCGCTTGAGTTGACGATTTTTCCTTTTCGCTAAGTTCGCTGCGATAATCGGTATAATTTCCGTTATAGTCGCGGATGATGCCGTTCCCTTCAAATATAAAAAGATGATCGGCCAATGTATCCATAAAATACCGGTCATGCGAAACAATTAGCACGCAGCCGGTGTAGCTCTCCAAAAATTCCTGCAGGATATTCAGTGTTTGAATGTCGAGATCATTTGTGGGCTCATCCAAAATCAGAAAATTCGGGTTTTTCATTAACACGGTGAGCAGATACAACCTTCGTTTCTCGCCGCCACTAAGCTTTTCAACTGGAGTATATTGCATCGGTGGGGGAAAAAGAAAAAGATTCAGAAGCTGCGATGCGGTAAGGTTTCGGCCATCGGCCAAAGGAATTACATCCGCCACATCTTTTATGACTTCAATCACCCGCTTGTCGGGACTTAACTTAATGCCATCCTGCGCGTAATAGCCAAACACCACTGTTTCGCCGGTAGTAATTTTACCGCTATCGCTTTCCAAATCACCTGTAATCATCTTCAGCAGGGTTGATTTGCCACAACCGTTTTTTCCAACAATACCAATCTTTTCGCCGCGCTTAAATGTGTATGTAAAGGGTTCGATGAGCACGGTTTCGCCGTAGCGCTTCGACACTTTTACCAGTTCGAGGATTTTCCCTCCCAAGCGGTTCATCTTCACACTTAATTGAATTTGATCGTCTTTAAGCCGTTGCGATGCCTTATCCTTTATTTCATAAAACTGATCAATTCGTGCCTTAGCCTTGGTGCCCCGCGCTTTGGGCATGCGGCGCATCCATTCGAGTTCGCGGGTAAAGGTGTTGCGAGCTTTTTCTACCTCGCTGTTAAATGCCTGTCGTGCAGCCTCTTTCTTTTCGAGATAATAGGCGTAATTGCCTTTATAACGTTGGATGGATTCGCGATCGAGTTCCAAAATATCGGTACATACCTGATCGAGAAAATAGCGGTCGTGCGTTACCATGAGGATGCTCACATTGCTGCGACGCAACCAGGATTCGAGCCATTCGATCATGTCGATGTCAAGATGGTTGGTAGGTTCGTCGAGGATGAGCAAATCGGGTTCGCGCACCAGCAAAGCAGCAAGTGCCACACGTTTGCGCTGACCACCCGAGAGTGTTCCCATTTTCTGAGCTAAATTGTGAATATTGAGGCGCCCAAGAATTTCTTTAACACGCGCTTCAATGTCCCAGGCCTTCAGATCCTCAACTTTGCGAATAGCCTGCTCTAGAACTGCTCCATCGGCATTCTGCTCGAGCAGCAATTCGTACTTACGAATGGCATCCATTCGCGGATCGTTCCAGCTAAAAACGGTCTCCTGAATGGTTTTTTCAGGTTCGTAGGCCGGATCCTGATCGAGAAAAGCTACGCTAATGTCGTTACGAAACACCACATCGCCCGAATCGGCCACATCGCGTCCGGCAACGATGCGCAGGAGCGTAGATTTTCCGGCCCCGTTTTTGGCAATCAATGCGGTTTTTTGACCTTGTTGCAGACCAAAATTGATGGATGAAAATAAAACACGTTCGCCGTAAGATTTGCTGAGCCGATCGACCTGAAGGTAATTCA
>JBKCHQ010000146.1:0-3906 GCA_046302715.1 Bacteroidia bacterium
AGGGTGGACGAAACACCAATTATCAGCATAACTTAAACACATCGTACAACGTACCACTTTCGAAAATTCCGATGCTCAACTTCCTGAGCAGCACAGTAGCTTATGCGGCAACCTACAGCTGGGTAGCCTCGCCCTTGGTTAACGACCCCAATAATCCCGAAACTTTTGCCCAAAACCCGTTTGGAAATACCATCACCAACTCGGCCAATATAAACACCAGCGTGCAGGCCAATTTGGTGCAGCTTTACAATAAAGTTCCTTACCTCAAAAAGGTGAATTCAAAAAAGCCGGGTACACAAGATAAGAGCAAGACTACTTCGAAAGACAAGGACGCTAAGGATCCTAAAAATCCATCGAAAGACAGCAAAGCCAAACGCGATTCGACCAAAAACAAAGAAACAGCGTTCGATAAGATATTGGAGCAATCGGCGCGTTTCATGATGATGCTTAAAAACGCTTCATTGAATTATACCGAAACCAACGGAACGGTGCTACCGGGCTACATATATTCCAGCTCATTGGTGGGGCGCAGCTGGGGTCAGCAATCCCCAACGGTGGGCTTCTTATTTGGCGATCAGCGCGATATCAGAAAGCTCATGGTAGAACGGGGAGCGTTAACGCGCGACACCACGTTTAACAGTGCATTTAGCAGGACGTTATCGCAAAATTTAACCTGGAATGCTACGGTTGAACCCCTGCCCGGTATGCGCATTACACTAAATGGCAACCGAACCTATTCTGAGAATTTTACCACAATTTATAAATACAATGCCGCCACAGGTCTGTTTGAAGAACTTAGTACACTTAAAACAGGTAGTTTCTCCATTTCTACCAATACCTGGGGCACGGCCTTTGGGCGCCTCGACAATAAGCTGCATACCTCGGCCGATTTTGATCGCTTCCTGCAAAACCGAAAAGCCATTGCCGATAGGTTATCTTCTAACCCAAGTGACCCACTTACGGGCTATCCCGTTGGATATGGATCGACCCAGCAAGATGTATTATTACTTTCGTTCCTGGCCACCTATACCGGAAACGATCCCAGTTTACAGGACTTAAGTATTTTCCAGCGTATACCCAAACCTAATTGGCGCATCACCTACGACGGGCTAACCAAACTGGCCTTCTTTAAAAAATATTTTAAATCCATTTCATTGGGTCACGGATTCCGCTCTACGTTTAATGTGGGTTCATTTACCACCAATTTGCTGGCACTGCAAAACCCTAATGCCATCGATCAAACTGGTAATGTAATTCCGCAGCTTAACATTTTAATGGCCTCTATTTCGGAGCAGTTTGGCCCCTTGTTTAATGTGGATATGACCTGGAAAAACAGCCTCATTACGAAGCTCGAATTCCGCCGCAGCCGTGATATGTCGCTGAGTCTTCAAAATTCGCAAATTACCGATGTTACCGGCCGCGAAGTAACCATTGGAACGGGTTATGTGATTAAGAACTTTGAGTTGCCGTTTACCATTCAAGGCAGCGGTAAAAAGATTAAGAGCGATGTAAACATTCGGGGCGACGTAAGCATTAGGACCAATAAAACGGTGGTGCGTCGTGTACCTGTAGAAGGTCAAACGGTATTTGATCCTATTCTTTCGGCAGGGCAGCAAAATATAAGTATTAAGTTTTCGGCCGATTATGTAATTAATCAGAAAGTAACGGTACGCTTGTTCTTTGATCGTATTATGAACAAGCCTTTTATATCCAATCAATTCCCCAACTCAAACACCAATTTCGGACTTAGCTTAAGATTTACATTAAATCAATAAGAATTTTTACTCATTGATTGCCTCGATTGCTCAAAATTTGGTAGGTTTGACATCAATTTAAACGACATGAATTTTCCGGATAATCTTCTCTACACCAAAGACCACGAATGGGTACTTATTGAAGGCGACGTAGCCACGGTGGGCATTACTGATTTTGCACAAAGCGAGCTAGGAGACATCGTTTTTGTGGAGCTCGACACCTTAAATGAAACACTCGAAAGAGAAGCTGTTTTTGGAACTGTTGAGGCGGTTAAAACAGTATCGGATTTATACATGCCTGTATCAGGCGAAATTATTGAGGTAAATGCTGAGCTCGACGCTGCACCTGAAACCGTTAATTCAGACCCCTACGGAGCGGGATGGATGGTTAAAGTACGCCTGAGCGGTAGCGATCGTACGGGCTTATTGAGTGCCGCTGATTATAAAGCCTTAATAGGACACTAAGTATGAAATTTAAGGCAGGTGCGGCGATCGTTTGGACGCTGGTGGTTGCCTTTTTGACCCTATTGCCCGGTAAGGATTTACCCGAAATTTCGATTGTAAACTTTGATAAAGTAGCGCATCTTGGCGTGTTTGCGCTGCTACAATTTCTTTACTTGCGCTGGCTCGGAAGATATTTAATGTGGATAACGGCCTTTTGCATTTTTTATGGAGGCCTTATAGAGCTGTTGCAAGGTGCATTCTACGTTGATCGGTATGCCGATGTGTGGGATTTTGTTTTTAACGCCTTGGGATGCCTGGTCGCCCTATTTATTTATAAAGCTTGGTTCAAAAACAGCGTATAACGATAAGGTATAGCTTATTTTTTACGGGCTATACTGAGGCCATCCCGAACGGGCAACAATACCACTTCAACACGTGGATCGTGATTTAGTTTACGGTTGTATTCCAATAAAGCGATGGTGTCTGTGTCCTTGGGATTTACGGGCTCTACCACTTTTCCGCTCCAAAGTACGTTATCGGAAATGATAAGTCCGCCCGAGCGTACCCGATCAATTACGAGATCGTAATATAGGCTGTAGTTGCTTTTATCGGCATCGATAAATACCAGGTCGAAAGGCCCATCGATACGCTGAATAACATCGGCGGCATGGCCAATATGCGGAAAAATGCGGCCAGTAAAACCCGCTTCGGCAATGTATTTTCGCACCAAAGCATCGCGTTCGGGGTTATTGTCGATGGTGTGTAACTCGCCCGTATCGCTTAATCCCTCGGCCAAACATAGCGCCGAATAACCGGTATAGGTGCCAATTTCGAGGATCCGTTGAGGACGTACAAGTTTGCTGAGCATACTGAGGATGCGGCCCTGCAGATGCCCCGATAGCATACGTGGCTGCATGACTTTAAGATGTGTTTCGCGGTTGAGGCGATACAATAAATCGGGCTCTGGCGCACTGTGCGCTTCGGCATAACGGGCAATATCCTGTGGTATGAAATCCATACTCCTATTTTATGCAAATATGAGGATTATGCGGATTGGGGTGAGGGGGTAATGTGATATTCTGTTTCCCCCCTTCTACTTTTTGAACCACTCTTTCACATAATCCGCCTCGCGTAAGTGCGTGTCACATGCATACACATGCGCACGCTCACTCGCGTCATACGCGCACCCGTCAAGATTTATAGGGGGCTGTTCGAAATTTTTCTCACCTAAAAACCGCTCCTAATTTTTACCATGAAAACCCCTTACCCCACCCTAAAATCGAAAGGCCGCAGCCCGCCATGAATTATACTTTCAGTTCATTTTTCCATCTCAATGTTTCACTTAATTCTAATTTCCATGATTTTCCCCGATTACACCCCAATACCCGGCCTCGAGTCGGCCGAAGGAAAAACCATTACATTCGAAAAACCCGGCGAAGCTCGCGAAGGAGCGGCCAGGCTCATGATCTATTTTGACCATGTAGAACTGCGTTTGATTACCGTACAGCCCGATATTCATGCGGTTTATGTGTATTTTAGTATTGCAGGCAAATGCGAAGGAATGGTAAGTACTAAAAAGTATAACCGCTATTTTCTCACCGCCGATACCCTGCTGCCCACGGCCATCGCCATTCGCAATGCTTACCGAAACAAAACCTACATGCAAGCATGCGAAATACAATCTATCGAATTTCAGGTAGGGCGACGC